>NZ_LPUG01000012.1:0-319165 GCF_001560855.1 Anoxybacillus sp. P3H1B
AGATTTCCCATTGCATAAGCAAGTAAGATCCCTCGAAGATGACGAGGTAGATAGGTCCGAGGTGGAAGCGTGGCGACACGTGTAGCTGACGGATACTAATCGATCGAGGACTTAACCAATACGAAAAGGGGAGCTAGACACCAAGAAAAGCACTGCCTCCTTTCTTCCCTGATCTGTTATCTAGTTTTGAAAGAACCAAAAAGTTCTTGACATGGGCGAAATGCTCGTTATAATAATACTTGTCTGTTTGAAATAACAAGCCTAGTGACGATGGCGGAGAGGTCACACCCGTTCCCATCCCGAACACGGAAGTTAAGCTCTCCAGCGCCGATGGTAGTTGGGGCTAACGCCCCTGCAAGAGTAGGACGTTGCTAGGCGCTACATATCGGAGGATTAGCTCAGCTGGGAGAGCACTTGCCTTACAAGCAAGGGGTCGGCGGTTCGATCCCGTCATCCTCCACCATTATTTCAATGAAAACTAGTATAGATGACGCCGGCTTAGCTCAATTGGTAGAGACGAGCGAAGCATCGGTGAAATGACTACGAGTTGCCTCGACGCATTGGACATCTTGGAATGTCTTGGAGAGGAAGAGGCACAAAACCTGATCCTTTTTATAGTTCCATTACTATCTATCATGCCGGCTTAGCTCAATTGGTAGAGCAACTGACTTGTAATCAGTAGGTTGCGGGTTCAAGTCCTGCAGCCGGCACCATAACAGAATATAGGAGCAGGAGCCATTAGCTCAGCAGGTAGAGCATCTGACTTTTAATCAGAGGGTCGGAGGTTCGAGTCCTCCATGGCTCACTTTTTTGCGGGTGTGGCGGAATTGGCAGACGCACCAGACTTAGGATCTGGCGCCTCACGGCGTGGGGGTTCAAGTCCCTCCACCCGCACCATGATAAAGAATAAGGAGCCAATGCGGAAGTAGTTCAGTGGTAGAACACCACCTTGCCAAGGTGGGGGTCGCGGGTTCGAGTCCCGTCTTCCGCTCCAGCCACGCCGGGGTGGCGGAATTGGCAGACGCACAGGACTTAAAATCCTGCGGTAGGTGACTACCGTGCCGGTTCGAGTCCGGCCCTCGGCATCTGCGCTCGTAGCTCAATTGGATAGAGCATCTGACTACGGATCAGAAGGTTAGGGGTTCGAATCCTCTCGAGCGCGCCATACGGGAAGTAGCTCAGCTTGGTAGAGCACATGGTTTGGGACCATGGGGTCGCAGGTTCGAATCCTGTCTTCCCGACCATTTGGAACGAAGGGGCCTTAGCTCAGCTGGGAGAGCGCCTGCTTTGCACGCAGGAGGTCATCGGTTCGATCCCGATAGGCTCCACCATGATTTAACGTATGGCGGTGTAGCTCAGCTGGCTAGAGCGTACGGTTCATACCCGTGAGGTCGGGGGTTCGATCCCCTCCACCGCCATATTATGAATTTTGGACCTTTAGCTCAGCTGGTTAGAGCAGACGGCTCATAACCGTCCGGTCGTAGGTTCGAGTCCTACAAGGTCCACCATTTTGAAATTGTTTGGAGGAGTACCCAAGTCTGGCTGAAGGGGTCGGTCTTGAAAACCGAGAGGCGTCGAGAGGCGCGCGGGGGTTCGAATCCCTCCTCCTCCGCCATCAATATTAATAAGCTAATGATCATCGCGGGGTGGAGCAGCCAGGTAGCTCGTCGGGCTCATAACCCGAAGGTCGCAGGTTCAAATCCTGCCCCCGCAACCAAACAAAATGGTCCCGTAGTGTAGTGGTTAACATGCCTGCCTGTCACGCAGGAGATCGCGGGTTCGAGTCCCGTCGGGACCGCCATAAATGCGTATGGCTCGGTAGCTCAGTCGGTAGAGCAAAGGACTGAAAATCCTTGTGTCGGCGGTTCGATTCCGTCCCGAGCCACCATTTTTGTGTGAATGTTTGTAAATAAAGCGAATGAGTTGCTGAGAAAAGTGCTGTCTTTGGTGAATAATTTAGAAGAATAGCGCAAAAAAGCTTATGTCATGGCTGATTTTTCATAGAAATAAGCCGGCCTACCTCAATTGGTAGAGACGAGCGAAGCATCGGTGAAATGACTGCGAGTTGCCTCGACGCATTGGACATCTTGAAATATCTTGAAGAGGAAGAGGCACAGGACACATATGCTTTTATGGTTAGTTCTATGGATGAAGCCGACTTAGCTCAATTGGTAGAGCAACTGAATCGTAATCAGTAGGTTGCGGGTTCAAGTCCTGCAGTCGGCATTTTAACTTTTTTGAGTAATGGAGGGGTAGCGAAGTGGCCAAACGCGGCGGACTGTAAATCCGCTCCCTGTGGGTTCGGCGGTTCGAATCCGTCCCCCTCCACCAGTTAGGGGCATAGTTTAATGGTAGAACAGAGGTCTCCAAAACCTCCGGTGTGGGTTCGATTCCTACTGCCCCTGCCATTTTACAGCATGGCGGCTATGGCGAAGTGGTTAACGCACCAGATTGTGGCTCTGGCATTCGTGGGTTCGATTCCCACTAGTCGCCCCTTTTGAATATGAAGAGGATTGGGGTATAGCCAAGCGGTAAGGCAACGGACTTTGACTCCGTGATGCGTTGGTTCGAATCCAGCTACCCCAGCCAAATGCGGAAGTAGTTCAGTGGTAGAACACCACCTTGCCAAGGTGGGGGTCGCGGGTTCGAGTCCCGTCTTCCGCTTTGATGGCGGCATAGCCAAGTGGTAAGGCAGAGGTCTGCAAAACCTTTACCCCCGGTTCGAATCCGGGTGCCGCCTTTATCAAATGTAATGAATATAATTGTTATTGTTTAATTAGTTGACTAATAGTTTGTTTTGTGGTATAATATATCATGTTCTGATGTTTGTGATTTGCCGATGTGGCGGAATTGGCAGACGCGCACGACTCAAAATCGTGTTCCCGTGAGGGAGTGTGGGTTCGACTCCCACCATCGGCACCATTTATTTTAACAGGGATGACCTGTTTTTTATTTTAAATTTGCTTCGACAAAATTTTACTTTTTTTGCTTCAAAAAATTACAATTTTGTTTAGCTGTGGTTGCTATTATAGTATATGCACGGGTGTAGTTTAATGGTAAAACCTCAGCCGCGAGCGATACATCATTGTATAGACGACGAGTTGCCTCGACGCACAAAGCATCTTAGAATGAACTGGTAGAGGAAGAGGCATGGCATATCGGGACACTAGAAATTTGTAATGAAAAATTTGATAATTATGCGGGTGTAGTTTAGTGGTAAAACCTCAGCCTTCCAAGCTGATGTCGTGGGTTCGATTCCCATCACCCGCTCCATTTATACATACATAGGGGACAACGCAGTGTTTCGTTTCTTAGGAGAACGGGGCATTGCGTTTTTTGTTTTTACATGCACGTTTATTGTATGATTTTCATTGTCGATTCTCCTCCATGAATCTGTGTGAACATGCTTTGAATGGAGCTAATCATTTTTGCACACTCGGTTTGCTCCATTGCTGGAGATAAGTATACGATTTGTATGGCTTGTTTGGTACTGTATGTAACGGCCGTGCGTTCAGAATCTACAATAGGGCTTCCAAATGGACCAAGCTCATCTTTGGCAATCAGTTTTTTAGCTAATTGAACATGGCGGCCATTGATCGCCTGATATTGATCTTCCTCTGTACCGACTTCAATCGAAATATCTCCCTTTATTTGGTCGGCGTCATAAATTCCGATCGGTATTTTATAATAAAGGGAAAAGAAGTTATTGATGTCGGCAGCTGAGTGAATGGAAGGAATAAATTGCTGTTTTTGTATACGCCGATATAAGCTTTCTGAAGAAGGACGATATCGACTTGGATCAGTTCCAATGGCTTTAAAAATTTGCCGCCATTCATTGATTTCTTTCATTTCAATAATAGGCTTCTCGTGCCATTCAAAATAAATGGATTCTTGAAAAAGCTGCAATCTTCCCTTCAACATTTGCGGAGAATCGTCTACTACGATATTGTTGTAAGTGATGACTCCTACTTTGAATGTTGGAATGATATGCTTGAGTGTTTGTGATATATTGATGTTCATATGTTCACCTCTAGTTTTTAATTTCATTTTACCATGAATTTAATATTTTAGCGAAAGGAGGGATTAGCATGGATGTGAAAAAATTGAAAGAAGATATTATTCAATACAGCCAAACCATCGGAATTGATAAAATTGGCTTTGCAAGTGCTGATCCGTTTGTGGAACTAAAGGAACGCCTTCGTCTTCAGCAACAGCTTGGATATCAATCAGGATTTGAGGAGCCGGATATTGAAAAAAGAACCGATCCCGCTCTGCTGTTGGATGAAGCGAAATCCATTATTTCTATCGCGCTTGCTTATCCTTCGAAAATGAAAAATGCGCCTCGAAGCACAAAAGAGGAAAAACGCGGAATTTTTTGCAGGGCGTCGTGGGGAACGGATTATCATATTATTTTGCAAGAGCGTCTGTTAAAGCTAAAGGAGTTTATTTTAGAAAGAGTGCCAAATGCAAAGGTTAAATCAATGGTAGATACGGGAGAATTAGCGGATCGGGCTGTGGCTGAGAGAGCCGGGATCGGTTGGAGCGGCAAAAACTGTGCGATTATTACTCCAGAGTTTGGATCATATGTGTATTTGGGAGAAATGATCACGAATATACCGTTTCCTCCAGATAATCCTATAGAAAATCGGTGTGGTTCATGTACAAAATGCCTCGATGCTTGCCCGACAGGAGCGCTTGTCCAAGGGGGACAGCTCAACGCTCAACGGTGCATTGCTTTTTTAACGCAGACAAAAGGTTTTATCGCAGATGAATTTCGTGAAAAAATTGGCAACCGTTTATACGGATGTGATACTTGCCAAACAGTGTGCCCAGAAAACAAAGGAAAGGACTTTCATTTTCACGAAGAAATGGAACCGGATCCAGAGGTGGTGAAGCCATTACTTAAGCCACTTCTCCATATGACGAATCGAGAGTTTAGAGAAAAGTTTGGGACTCTTTCGGGTGCATGGAGGGGGAAAAAGCCGATTCAAAGAAATGCTATTTTGGCATTAGCTCATTTTCAAGATCGGACAGCCATTCCTGATTTGTTAAAATTGCTAAAGGAAGATAGTCGGCCAGTCATCCGGGGAACAGCAGCTTGGGCATTAGGGAAAATTGGTGATGAAAATGTTATGCCCATTTTAGAAGAGGCCTTACAAATTGAAAAAGATGAAGAAGTATTGCGAGAAATAAAAAAAGGATTGCAGTTGTTGATGAATAGAAGGAAAGATGGAAAAAATCAGCCGACCATCACATAATGTAAAATAAAAAAGAAAAAGTGGTGGGCAATGTGAAAAAAGAGTTAGAAGAGCTGCTTAGAAAACGGGCACAATCCTTTGTTTCATTATCGAGATGCAAAGACGATCCAATGATTGAAAGAAAACTGCAATTATTCCAGAAACGGGATGCGGAAATCGTAAAATGTAGCATAAAGGGAACGGTTTGGCGAAAACAGAAGCTCAGGGAGAAGATCGATCTTGATTATATCGTGCATTATCAATTTTTAGTAAAGCAACGTGAATGGATGTATATAGAGGAAATGACAGAGCCAAGGCGCGCTTGTTTTGAGCAAAAACAATTAGTGGAAGATCATAAGCTGACGATTTTAGATAGAATAGAGCCTGAACATACAGTTGAACGAATGGCAAAAGGAGAAAAAAAGGCTTATGTATATGATCGAATCAAGGCTGTTCAATATGCAGAAACATGGTGGAACAGCTATAATCCCCGTTTCCCTAAATTTTCCGTTGATTGTACAAATTTTGTTTCTCAATGCTTGTACGCGGGAGGAATGCCGATGGTTGGCTATCCGGAGCGCGGCAAGGGATGGTGGATGCAAAATAACAATTGGAGCTATAGCTGGACCGTCGCTCATGCCTTTCGGTGGTATTTGGGAGGAGCGCATACCGGGTGGAACGCAGTAGAGGTTACCTCTCCAGAGCAGTTGTTGCCTGGCGATATTATTTGTTATGATTTTCAAGGAGACGGACGTTTTGACCACTCGACGATTGTAGTCGCGAAAGACCAAAAAGGCATGCCGCTCGTAAATGCTCATACAACGAATAGCCGGATGAGATATTGGTCGTATGAAGATTCGAGTGCCTACACTCCAAGTATTCAGTATAAATTTTTTCATATTGAGGATAAGGGATAGTATAATAAAACGAGAAAGATCAAATCTGAGGTGAGTAAACGTGGCTTTACATGTAGTATTGTATCAACCAGAAATTCCAGCGAATACTGGAAATATTGCACGTACATGCGCAGCAACGGACACAGTATTGCATTTGATCCGGCCGTTAGGATTTTCTACGGATGATAAAATGTTAAAGCGGGCAGGATTGGATTATTGGGAGTATGTCAATATTTTTTACTATGACTCGTTACAAGAGTTATTTGATCAGTATCAAGATGGGGAGTTTTATTTTATTACAAAATTTGGTCAAAAGCATTACGATTCTTTTGATTTTAGCGATCGCGAAAAGGACTATTTCTTTGTATTTGGACGTGAAACAAGCGGTCTTCCAAAAGAATTGATTGAAAACAATATGGATCGTTGCTTGCGCATCCCGATGAACGATAAAGTTCGTTCATTAAACTTATCCAATACGGCTGCCATTCTGGTGTATGAAGCCCTCAGGCAGCAAGGATTTAAAGGCTTATATTAACAAAAAACGACCTTCATGAGGAGGTCGTTTTTTATTGCTTAGTTTTTTACACTTGGCTTGTCGTCATATCCAGCTGTAAAAATGGCAGATAAAAAGGCAATGATGACCCCGAGCACGAGTAATGTTCTCATCGTGAATTTCCTCCTTATGTGATAAATAGTCGCTTCTCCTTATTATTATAGCCCATGGGACAAGTATTGTTTAGAGGAACAAGTAAATTTTTGTTTTATAGTGAATGATCAAGGACATCCTCGCATACATTGTAATAATCTCGTTGTTAGTCATCAAGTATTAAGGAGGTTCTTTATGGATATTTTAAAAAAAATCGAAAGATACAGGGAAGATGAGCAACGATTAAAGTGGGAAGGAACCTTCGCCGAATATTTGCAGGTTTTAAAGGAAAAGCCATGGGTTGCCCAGTCCGCTCATTCGCGTGTCTATAATATGATTAAAGATGCCGGGGTGGAGGAAGTAGATGGAAAAAAACGATACAATTTTTTTAGCGGGCAGTTGTTTGGCTTAGAAGAAGCACTTGAGCGCCTAGTAGAAGAATATTTTCACCCTGCCGCGAAACGATTGGATGTTCGGAAGCGTATTTTGTTATTGATGGGACCGGTCGGCGGAGGGAAGTCAACACTTGTTACGATGTTAAAGAGGGGATTGGAAGCTTATTCACTAACAGAACGAGGGGCTGTATACGCCATTAAAGGCTGCCCAATGCATGAGGACCCGCTCCATCTTATCCCCCATCACCTGCGTGATGATTTTTACAAAGAGTATGGAATACGGATTGAAGGAGAGCTTTCGCCACTTAACATGATGAGAGTGGAAAAAGAATATGGCGGTCGAATTGAAGATGTAATGGTCGAAAGAATTTTCTTTTCAGAAAATAAGCGCGTCGGAATTGGTACATTTAGTCCATCCGATCCTAAATCACAAGATATTGCCGATTTAACAGGAAGCATTGATTTTTCAACGATTGCTCAGTATGGTTCAGAGTCTGATCCTCGCGCCTATCGATTTGATGGTGAATTGAACAAAGCGAATCGCGGAATGATGGAATTTCAAGAAATGTTAAAGTGTGATGAAAAATTTTTATGGCATTTGCTTTCACTAACACAAGAAGGAAATTTCAAAGCTGGCAGATTCGCATTAATTAGCGCAGATGAATTAATTGTCGCTCACACAAACGAAACGGAATACCGCTCTTTTATCTCTAACAAAAAGAATGAGGCGCTTCATTCACGGATTATTGTGATGCCGATTCCATATAATTTAAAGGTGTCTGAGGAAGAACGAATTTATGAGAAAATGATTCGGGAAAGCGATGTTGCAGATGTGCATATTGCACCGCACACACTTCGTGTCGCAGCCATGTTTACGATTCTGACGAGATTGAAGGAGCCAAAGCGTCCAGATATTGATTTGCTGAAGAAAATGCGTTTATATGACGGTGAAACCGTAGAAGGGTTTAATGAAGTCGATGTAGAGGAATTGAAGAAGGAATATACCGATGAAGGAATGAGCGGAATTGATCCGCGTTATGTGATTAACCGCATTTCTTCATGCATTATTCGCAAGGAAGTGCCATCCATTAATGCATTAGATGTGCTTCGTTCATTAAAAGAAGGGCTGAACCAACATCCATCTATTTCAAAAGAAGATCGCGAGCGATATTTAAATTTCATTTCCTTGGCGCGAAAAGAGTATGATGAAATTGCAAAGCAAGAGGTGCAAAAAGCATTTGTCTACTCGTACGAAGAATCCGCTAAAACATTAATGGATAATTATCTAGACAATGTAGAAGCGTATTGCAATAAAACAAAATTGCGGGATCCGTTAACAGGAGAAGAAATGAATCCGGATGAAAAACTCATGCGTTCGATCGAGGAACAAATTGGCATTTCGGAAAATGCAAAGAAAGCATTTCGTGAAGAAATTTTAATTCGTATTTCAGCATATGCGCGAAAAGGGCAACGATTTGATTACAACTCCCATGAACGATTGCGGGAAGCGATTCAAAAGAAATTATTCGCTGATTTGAAGGACATCGTAAAAATTACAACATCCACAAAAACGCCGGATGAGCAACAACTTAAAAGAATTAACGAGGTGGTTGCCCGCCTTATCGATGAATATGGATATAATTCAACGTCTGCCAATGATTTGCTCCGTTATGTCGGAAGCTTATTGAATCGCTAGCATGCCTCAGCATCAGGCATGCTTTTTTCATCCATTGGGATTTTAGGCTTGTCTTACGGAGAAATGGGGACTAATTTTCTTAATTATTTGTCAATTATTTTTGGTTTTTGCATAGGATAGAGTAAACAACCGCCATTATTGTATGTTTGTAGACGCCAACACCAGTATATGATGAAAGGGTAAAAAATGTGATTAGGAGGGGAAACAATGAGTGGAAATTTTATTGTATCAAAAGAAGACTGGTCCCTCCATCGGAAAGGACATGATGATCAAAAAAGGCATCAGGAAAAAGTAAAAGAAGCGATAAAAAATAACTTAGCTGACTTAATTACTGAAGAAAGCATCATTATGTCAAATGGTCGCGATGTGATTAAAATTCCAATTCGTTCTTTAGATGAGTATAAAATTCGTTATAACTACGATAAAAATAAACATGTCGGCCAAGGAGATGGGGACAGTCAAGTAGGTGACGTGGTTGCTCGTGATGGTTCTGGAGAAGGACAAAAAGGACCAGGTAAGGGGCAAGGAGCTGGTGATCAAGCAGGAGACGATTACTATGAGGCCGAAGTTTCACTATTAGAGCTGCAAGAGGCTTTATTTAGCCAGTTAGAGCTTCCGGATCTAAAACGAAAGGAAGCAGATCAAAATACTGTTCAACACATTGAGTTTAACGACATTCGCCGAACCGGATTGATGGGAAATATTGATAAAAAACGAACGATGATGTCCGCATTTAAGCGAAATGCGATGAGCGGAAATCCAAGCTTTTATCCAATTTATCCGGAAGATTTAAAATTTAAAACATGGAATGAAGTCGTCAAGCCAGATTCGAAAGCGGTTGTTCTTGCGATGATGGACACGAGTGGCTCTATGGGTCTATGGGAAAAGTATATGGCTCGCAGCTTTTTCTTCTGGATGACACGGTTTTTGCGTACAAAATATGAAACGGTGGAAATTGCTTTTATCGCTCATCATACAGAAGCGAAGGTGGTAACAGAAGAGGAATTTTTCACAAAAGGGGAGAGCGGAGGAACCATTTGTTCATCAGCCTACAGAAAAGCGCTTGAATTGGTGGAAACTAAATATTCACCTTCGCGCTATAACATTTATCCGTTTCATTTCTCAGACGGAGACAATCTCACCTCCGATAACGCCCGATGTGTAAAGCTTGTGAATGAATTAATGAAGGTGTCCAATATGTTTGGATATGGAGAGGTGAACCAGTACAATCGTACACCCTCTACACTTATGAGGGCGTATCAAAATATTAAAGACGAACGCTTTAACTACTACATTTTAAAACAAAAATCAGATGTGTTCCAAGCGTTGAAACACTTCTTTTCGCCACAAAAAAAGGAGGCCATGGCCTCTAGATTTTAGGGTATAACTGTATCAAAAATTGATCTTTCTTCGTCCATTCGGGTTTTCTTAAGTATGTCGCTTTCTCAAGTACCGATTTGAGAAGGCGATTTTTCTTTTCTACGTCATCCGTCTGGAGGTATGCTTCTAACACTTTTTTCACTGTTGGAATGTATTCGTTGATGTTTTTTTCTTTGAGCTGTTCTTTTTCGATTTCTTGCTGCAGCTGAGCCATTTCTTCCTGTGTCTTTTTGATGCGCTCCGCCACGCTTTGTTGACGTTCCAAGAACACTTCCACGGTATAGATTCCGCGTTCCAACAAGTCGTGAAGGTTGTCCTTTTGCGTGGTCAGTTCTTTGAGTTCCTTCTCTTTTTTTTCAAGTGCCTTTTGTTTGAGAGGGATGACAGATTGTCGTTCTCTTTTCTCTAGCATTTGCTCTTGCACTTCAAACTGATCGACGAATTCAGCGAGTGATTGTAGTATCCGTTCTTCAACAAGAGGAAGCAACGCTCCTTTTTGAACTCCTTTGCATCGAGGACTGGCACATCGAATGATAGGATTCGGTCGATCTTTTCGCGGTTGGTACCACATAGTATAGCCGCAAATTTCGCATTTCAGCAATCCGGCCAAAGGATTGGACAGCGATTTATTTTCAATCGTAGACGGACGCCAGCGCCCTGTATGAGCTTTATTGGCTGCTTCCCAAAGTTCTTTCGATACAAGTGGCTCATGAGCATTCTCTTTCACATACCAGCGTTCCGGCGGCATTTTCTTACGTCGATACGTTCCATTTTGTTTTATGTATTTTACTTTCCCCCAAATGATATGCCCCATATAGACTTCATTCTTGATGATTGCTGTGATACTGGATGGAGACCAAAAAGTACGCTTTTCATCGGGTGGCTTCACTCCCAATTTGTCCAATTCTGCAGCAATCGCTTGACGCCCATGTCCATCTCGCATCATTTCAAAAATTTTCACTACTACCCATGCAGTATCGGGATCGGGGTATAGTTTGAGCTTCTCGTCACGAAGATAGCCATACGGTGGCTTTTTGGTAATCGATTTCCCTTTGGCTGCTGCATCACGCCGGCCGCCTTGCAAACGTTTGGTGATGACTTTGAGCTCTTCGCGCGACACAATAGACTTCACGCCAAAAACAAGCTCCCAGTTTTCGCTTTCAGGATCGTAAACTTCCGTCGGAGTAATGATTTTGGCTCCGGAGTAGCGAAATGCCCGGTCTAGAATCCCTTGATCGAGCATATCACCGCGGCCGAGACGGTCAATATCCATCACAAGCACGGCATCGGCAATTCCTGTTTCTAGCTCACGCAGTAGCTTCTGTATTTCAGTACGTTCAGCGATCGATTCACCGGAAACAATCTCCTCGAAGATCCCGAGGATATTATGTCCTTCCTTGCGTGCCACAGCCAGCAAGTTATCCCTATGACGTTGCAATGTGTCGTATAACGTGCCAGATTCGGCTGCTTTTTTCTCTTCCTCGATGTCTTTCCGGCTTTTTCGAAGGTATATGAAAACATCCAAGTTAGTTGGCCTGTACATAACATCACCTCTACACAATTATATAAATATCTATACACATTTATCAATTGCATGAAAAAACACGGACTAGATTATCCGTGTTCGGTTTGGTTATAGTTTCAAATTCTTTTGTATATCCTCAACGTTTTTTAAGATTTGCTGTCTGGTTTCATAAGAAGAAATTATAATTTTGCTGTTTTTATAATCCTTAGGATCATAATATGCTTTTGGGGTAACAAGAAATTCAATATACTCTATTTTGTCCTTAGGAATAGCGATTAACTGTGTACAATAGACCTGCTCTGGCTTATCACCAATAAGAATTTTGCTTCCGTAGGTAGGATGTAATACAAAAGCATTGCATATTACCTGTCCATTGGTGAGGATGATTTTTGCTTTAACTTCCTCATAAATCAATTTGTTTAATATTCTTCTAAAAGGATATAGTTGAAGAATGTACAGAGGAGTATAAGCGATTACAGTAGCAATGCTTGGAACTGATTTTTCTACGCACGCAAGATTTAAGATTATTCCGAAAACTATAGTGGAAGAAGTCAAAAAAACAAACCATAAAAATAGATACATAAAAATAAATTCTATTCTTAAACGATTGTTACTCACATCTTTGAAATTATAGAGTTTGAATCTAATATGTTTATATCGTTTAAATCTAATATTAAAGAATATTGAAAAGATAAATCCGACTAAAATGATATAAAGAAAATATTGTATGTTTGTGTCTACAAAGGAATAGATGATCCCTTTTTGTTTGACTGTATCATGTGTGATAACAAAAGGGATTGTAACAAAGAAAAAAATAAAAACAGATATGTCATAAAGCTTCCTCAATTCTTTGTTGAGCAACATTCTTTCACTTTTGGAGGATGTAAAAAAAGTAATGATATTAGGTTTAAATATGAATAATGTGCAAAATAAGGAAATCAAGGTAGCTCCGTATTTTAATATTACATCAATATTTAATTCCATTTGTATGCCACTCCAATCAATAAAATTTAAATTTCCTGTGTTACCATTATTCGGTTTTCAATTTGATATAGTCTAGCCATACATAATTCAGGTGTTATCCTAAATATATTAGTCATCTGCTCAACTATGTAAGGGGCATCCCATTCAATGTATGTAAGCATATGCGCTGGAATTGCTGCATATTTTGTAAAATTTCGAGCATCCCGTTCTTGTAACTCGCGAAACGCTTCTGGCATCATACTTTGTAAGCCGACATGGCGAAGGATATGGCATAACTCATGAAAGAATGCCTCACGCTTTTCTTCGTTTGACAAGCGTGAGTCAATCGTAATGCAGCGAAAACGACCGACGACTTGATGAGTTGACGGGAATGGTTTTTCGCGAAGGAAGATATTCATTTTCTGTGCGATAAAGAAGATGTCAATGTGGGTGGGATGGAAGATCCCTAATCGTGTGTACAATTTCGTAACCCAATCTTCAAGGGCTGTAGTATAGTAGTGGCATAATTGCATAAAATCCCCTCCTTAAGGAGATTATACGAACTTATGTTTGTTTTGGCAAGAAAAAGAAAAAAGCCAAGGAAGGCTTTTTTCTTAGGAGGATATAACAGTTACTTTTATCGATGCCCATTCATCAGGTGATTGATTTGTAACATCTAGTTTAGCTATTTTTGCTATATAGTCTACATTGCTGTTTATTAGATTTATGAAGTGCCTAGAATAATATCTCGGAACATATCCGATATGCACTCGTTGTGCAGTCAACACTTTAACAGCATTTTGATCGTAGAGATTATCCGTCTCAGCTTCAAGAAAGATAGGGTCATTAATCTTCAGTTGTGAAGAAACCTGGGGAAATTCGCAGTGCCTAGCCCCTGCTAAATCAAAAGTCACTGAAAATGGTGTACCAAACGCGTAATTTATCTCTTTTACAAACTCAAAGTTATCAGTTGCTAGTCTTCCTTTAGTCGCAACTAATATTTCCATATCAGAATTAGATATGTCTAACCCATATCGCTCGAGAATGGTTGCAAAATCTGGACGTTTAGGATTAGGTAGGCGGTTTTTTATGCTCTGGAACAACTTACCTTTAATTTCATAGGACATATCTAAATCAGGAAAGTTTGGAAAGTTAATAAAACCGTGTTCTAAAGCTTCCTCTAACTCAGGAGAGTCATAAGAAAATTTGTAGGTATCAGCTGGTTCGTTGTAAGATAGTCGTCCTACGATAAAACGTCTTCTTGTTTTAGGGTCTTTCCAAATTAAGAGTACATTTTCTACCTTATGATTCATATTCTCACCTATTCTAATTAGAATATCACGTCTCTTTTTGAGAAACTTTTTTACGAATTCTTTGTGTTCACATGAAATTACTTCGGCTGGCAATTTATTAACAATGTTTTCAATGGAATAATCGTCTAGTTTTCTTAATTGATAAATCAGCTGCCTTATCTCACTTGGATAAAGCTTTCCAAGTCGTCTAACCAAACGGAAGTGATTTTCATTCCTAATCTCATCCCATCCAATTTTTGATTTGCCTTTATAGATGTATCGAAGAAGCTGTTCCTCGGAACTATTATATTTAATTAAGCGCTCTTGTGTTAAATCCCTACCTAAACAGGCACTATTGTCATAAAGTGGAGAGATGAATACTTCACTTCGATTATCATGACGTGTAATTCCCCAATTATCTTGGTGCCGATCTCCATTGGCTACCAACGCATCAAATATAATGATGAATAAAAACTGTTCGAATGGTATCCCTTGTTGTTTGAGAACTTCCATTATTAATTGTATATTATATCCTCTGTTCTTTTCATCATCATAATAAAATGGAAAGAATGTACCCCCGTCATGATGAACATACCCATTATCTTTGTCTACGAAAAAATAGCTTAGGCAACCGTAAACTTCGTTTCTGATAGCTAAATCTACCCGAGCACAAGGAAATCCAATTAATTTAGCAATTTCGCTACATAATTTTTCTGCCCAATGTTCGCCTCTATCTGCTCTTGGAATTTTAAACATTCCAGAGATCAAATTCTCAGGATTTAAAATCCATTCTTTTTCTCGATTGCCTTTACCAGGACCTTTAGTATAATCAATCAGCCATTTTGTTACATCAATTATTGGATATGTCATGAGGATCAGTCCTTTGTTCGGATAATATTTTAGTGTTGAGAGAAGTAAGAGTTGGTTTTATGTAAATATAAAAACATTACATACCAGCAGTATGTAATGTTTAGATAATTATTTTTTATAGTGGTTTATTCGTTTAAAAAGGATCAAGATGGGGATAAGCATGTTATTTTGCTAACCACCTAGTGAAATACCTGAGAAGACGTTCAATGCTGTCATACCATCAGTGTTTATATAGTTTATTTTAGTAACACTTAATAATTATTGCCTTCTCTATTCTTCTCCCTCGCCTTATGCACAACCCACTCAAAGTGCCTGATTATTTCCTCGATTTCTTCTTCTGATAGATGCTTCCACTTTTCGATATCGAAGAAGCCCATTTGTTCAATGCCGTATTCTTTGATGAGTTGGTTGATTTTTGCAAGCGTACCTAAACCTACATCAGTCTGGCTTTCTTGCGGATTTGGATCGTCCGTGCGACCGAGCAAGTAGTCAGTGGTGACATCGAAAAAGTCGGCGAGTTGTTTAACAAATTCAAAGGATGGTTCTCTCTCATCTCTTTCATACATTCCGATTGTACTTTCTCCAAGTTTAAACTGCTCAGCTAAATCTTTCTGTGTTAACTTTCGCTTTTTTCTAAGGAATCGTAATCTTTTTCCAAAAGTCATATATTCTCACCTACTTATAAATTTTAACACATAATGTGTTAAATAAAATATAATAATGGAAAAGGACACAAAAAGTGTTGACAACACACAATGTGTTGTTTTAATATTTAAAACAAGAACACAATATGTGCAGTTGTGAGGTGTTATTAGAATTGAATAAAGAAAAGATCGCAGAAACTTTAGTAACTCTACGTGGTAGTCGATCACGTGAAGAAGTAGCTAGAGCATTAAAGATAAGTGTAAGTGCTTTGCAAATGTATGAAAATGCTCAACGAGTGCCAAAAGACGAAATTAAGCTAAGAATCGCAAATTATTATGGGGTTTCTGTCGAGTCAATTTTTTTTAGTTAGAAACCGCACGATTTGTGTTTTTCTAACTAAGAGCCTTATTTATTAAATAACGGGAGGTGAAACAAATGTCATCAAGTCCTCCTCATGCTCCGCATACACATGAACAAAGGGGGAATGCGGACATGAAGAAATTCAAATACGGAAACACCACGGTGATTATTCACTCCCCACTCGTCCACATGAGCGCGGACGAACGGAAGGAATGGTTTGAAAAGGAATGGGAAAAGGGCAATCCGGTTTTAAAACAAATTGCCCAAGCCGTTCTGGATTGCTATTCAAGAAAATCATAACATTGATTCCCGTTGTTGTCGGTAGAAAGGAGAAAGAAAAAAGTGACAAATGGTAGAAGTGCAGATGCAGTAAAAGAAGCACGAAAGGAAGCCAACATGACCCAGCAGCAGCTTTCATTTGAAATTTATGAATCTCGCGAATCGGTATCGCATCAGGAGAACGGGCGGTATCGAGTGCAGCCTAACATATCCAAGTATTTCGCTGAGCAGCACAACAATCCGTGGGTCGCTATGGAGGCGGCGGCCGAGTACACCGGATGGGGGCCGGTGAAGCTGGATGGCGAGGCTGTGGATCTCCATCGGGCCAGTGTGGCGATGAAGACGAGAGAGGAGCTTACTGAAGCAATTGAAGCGATTGAAAGTGTCTGTGTCGCCAACCACCCAAGATCTATCAAAGAGTTTGACAGGAAACAGCTTGAAGAAGCGATTTTACAAGCGATTGATGCGATTGTGGCGCTCACGCAATATGTGGCTGTGATATGTGTGGATTACGGTTTTTCATGGTTCAAGATGTGGCAAAAGCATCGGCTGAAGCTCAAAACAAAAGGGTTCATTAAGCAATGAGGAGGTAAAGTTATGGATCATGCAATTGAACACTTAAAAGGATTTTTGCGTATCGAGTTACAGGAACTAAACGAGGAATGGCAAGACGGAAAAGGACGCTTTAAGGAATTGGTGATGCGATGAAACACTCACTTTGCTTCGAACTTCCTGTATATGGTGTGGTTCTAAGTGCAATGAGGGGATACCGTGCATTGGTGGCCGAAGACCAAAAAAAGATGTTTGACATTGCCTACAACAAAGTGCTTGCGACCAACAAGCCGGAACTGGACGGCATGGAAATGATTTTAATCGTGAAGGCGCTGCGGAGAAGAGCCAACTTGTTTCTTCTGTTGGGAAAAGAGACAGAACGAGGCATTTATTTAGAGCTGGCCAACGAGATTGATAGAGAACGGCAAAAATTCCAGTATCAATTTTATCGTTCATACATGCAAAAAGAAAAAGCAGCAAGCGACACGCTCACTGCCATTTAAAAATCAAGGTCTACATTTAAAATATCATTACTTTCAATAGAAAGCAAGTTCGGCAAGCTTATGCTTGTCGACGGCAGCGCAAGCCGACGGGTGCCCCCTGCCTATGATCGGTTTGTGCTCCGGTCGATGCGCATAAGCGCCCAGACCGAGCGAGAGCGAGCGACGATCCGAAAGGGGAGCCGCGCCACAATACATGTATGGTCATTGCAACGACGTCTGGCATCAAGTTGAAAGGAGGATAGCAGATGCAAGAAAACGATCTTTTACAGGAAGTGATTCTGCTAGAGAAAACATTGCAATGCATCGAGTACATCCAGGATGCTGTACAGAATCGGGACTATGAATCGATGAAAATTGAAATCTCTGAGCTGCAGTTTTTAGCGAAACGACTACAGGAAATTGAAGAAAAAAGAGTTCGTCGTGCCAAATTGATGGAAGTGGTAAAGGACCTGCGTAGACGTGGAATTCGGATTGATTTTGTGTCCTCTGAAAGGATGATGATTCATGAATAGGAGGGAGAAAAAACACATTCGTCTGCAAATCTCGCAATTGCTTGATACGCATTGCGCTCTATGCGATGAACGTAATGACGGAAAGGATAGCAAATGCTTGACAACTTGTCCGATTGGAAAGCGAATGCAAGCACTCTCATCCCAATTGGAGCAACACGAGACACACACTAATCCAAATGTAGAGCCGCCGTCGAAGAAAGGGAGATGGACGGCAGAAGAGGAGCTGTATTTGTGGAATCACCGTCAAATCCTGTCTATTTCTCAGCTTGCAGCGAGGCTGGAGAGAGACAGGAATGCAGTATATTTGAAGCTTCGTCAGCTCATCAAAAAAGGTGGAATTTCAAACAGTAGAAAGGAGGATATGAAGCATCCACTATAATGTATGCTTCATAATCTCAAATATGCTTTTTGAAGTGGAATTTGTAATAAAAGAAAATGGCTATTTAAAAACGATCCATACGGCACTCATTCACGCGCTTACCGTTTCGGAGTGCCGGCGGATTGCTTTAGAAATAGCCGGTGAACTTGGAACAAATCAGATACAGGTGGATATTTCAGAATTCTAGCACAAGCCGCATCTTTAAGCAAGGGGGGGATACCAATGGCAACAAGGCTTCTTTTAGACGATGAACCGTTAGTGATTTTACCATCGTTAGCGGCTACAGTAGGGCTTAACGAAAGTATTATTTTACAGCAACTTCATTATTGGCTGGAGCGTAGCACTAACGTTCATGAAGGGCATAAATGGGTTTATAACACCTATGAGGAATGGCAAGAGCAATTCCCGTTCTGGTCGGAGAGCACGATTCGTCGCATTATTACAAAGCTTGAAAAACAAGGATTGATTGTCGCTGGGAATTTCAACCGTTCCAAAATCGATAAAACAAAATGGTATCGAATCAACTACGAAAAGTTGCAGCAACTTCAAGATGAACAATCGACTGCTCAAGTTGATACTTCGACTGTTCAAAATGAGCAGTCGACTGACGAAATCGACAGTCCATCTGCTCAAAATGAACAGTCCATCTGTTCAAATTGCACAGACGAGCTGCTCAATTTGAACAGACCAATACCAGAGAATACTACAGAGAATACTACAGAGAAAAAAGAAGAAGTAGAAGAAGAGCGCGCGCGTGATTTTCGAGAGGTTGTCAGTTTTTTTGAACAAAACTGTTTTGGAGCAGTTGGTGGGTATATAGGCGAGAGAATGGCCGCTTGGATTGATGATATGTCTAAGGAAATTGTCATAGAGGCTATGAAAACGGCGGTGGAGAACGGCGCGAAAGCATGGAGCTACGTCGAAACCATTTTGCGCGACTGGGCTTCGAAAGGATATCGAACGGTCGAGCAGGTTCGTGCTGCTCAACTAGCGTTCAAAGAGCAGCAAGCGAAAAAACGCAATGGCTCTAACGGATCGAGAAAGCGGACTCGCACGGAAATGATCCCGGATTGGCTCAATCCCGACTACTCACAACATGAAGACGAAAAGCAACCTAGTGAAGAAGAGTTGGAACGCAAGCGGCGTGAGCTAGAAGAACGGCTGAAAAAATATAAAAACAATCCTGACGGGTGATGTTGATGGGCTACCCATTATGGATCCGTTTGGAATATCGAAACGACATTGGACGAGTCGTTGGCTTCACCGGCAGTATTCAATCCGATGCGGTTTTGTCCGAGATTTTGGAACGATACGAGATTACGAGAGAGCGGCTTGTGTCGGTTCAAGTGAATGGGAGAGGTTATCCGCCATCAAAGTTGGATCGCTTTTTCAAACAAACATAGCGGAGGTGAAACAGTTGCTTTTACTCAAGCATGTACTGATTCAACGGCTGCGGCGAAAAGGTATTTTTTCAGGTAGTGATGGCCGTTCTCTCTCGAAGTTGACTCTTGAGGAAATTCAGCGGGAATACGAGCGATTGGAAAGGGAGGAGCGCCGTGGATTGGTCAAAGGCAACGTTCAAACAGCTGCACGTCATTCTTCACTATGAAAAATGCCCTGATTGCTACAAACAGCGGGCGCGTGACGAAATGAAACGCCGATTAGGAGGGAAAACACATGAAACAAAAGTCATTCAATGGCCCGGTGACCGTCAGCTATTTGACACCCGAGGAGTTGGAAGCTTATCGGAATCGGCCGCGGCCAAAGCAGTACGATCATGACAATCGCCGGCTCATTGACTGGCGCTGGCCGCAGAATCGCAAGCGGACAAAATCTTGTAATTGATGGTGTGCAGGGGAAAGCGAGTTGTTTTGAAGTGAAAAAGGAGGTTGAAATAATTGGGTGTACCTAGAGTTCTGAACTATCCCGGGAGTAAATGGAGTATGGTCAATTGGATAATTGATCATATGCCAGCGCATGAAGTCTATTTGGAACCTTATTTCGGCTCGGGAGCGATTTTTTTTAATAAAGAACCAGCAAAAATAGAAACAATTAACGACATTGACAGTAGGGTCGTTAATCTATTTAAAGTTATTCGAGCCCACCCATATGAATTAGCAAGACTTGTCGCTTTTACCCCATTTTCAAGAGAGGAATATCAAGCAAGCTACGAACTTTCTCCGGATCCATTAGAAGATGCGAGGCGTTTTTTAGTTCGTTGTTGGCAAGCTATTGGAGCAAAGACAAGTGACAGAACTGGATGGAGATCTTCGATTTCTGCGAATAGCCCAAATAATACCAAACAATGGGCAGAGATACCGGATGTAATCCTAAAGGTAACCAATCGCTTGAAAAATGCACAAATTGAAAATCAAGATGCTGTACAACTTATTCAAAGATATAACCGAGAGAACGTACTTATTTATGCTGACCCACCTTATGTTAGATCGACAAGAACTAATCGGCATTATGCGTATGAAATGAATGAACAAGCTCATATGGATTTATTGGAAGTGTTAATGGATCATCAAGGGCCAGTTTTACTATCTGGGTACGAAAATGCTCTTTATCAAAAATATTTAAAGAATTGGCATCGTGAAGAACGTATTGTAACTGCAGAAGCAGGTTCAAAAAAGAAAGAATGTTTATGGATCAATCGAATAGCTGCTGAACAGGCTGGACAAATTAACTTGTTTGAGGTGGGATATTGGTAGGAAAGAAGGTAAAGGAATGAAGGCTATTACTATTAAACAACCTTGGGCAACCTTAATTGCTCTTGGCGAAAAGAAATTTGAAACACGCTCATGGAAAACAAATTATCGAGGAAAAATTGCTATACATGCAGGAAAAACGATTGATTATGAAGCTTTTTATGAATCTGAAATAATCCGAGTAATGAACAAACATGGAATAGGGAATCCTGTTGGTCTGTGGGAATGGGCAGAAAGATGAAGGTCTTTGACTACTGAGCTAAATGGGAAGAACAAATAAAAAACCGGGATTTCTCCCGACAGCCTACTAACATTATAACATAGCGGAGGGATTCCGGTGAGTAAAAGAGCGCAAGAATTGCAGATTGATATAGATAACATGACAGTCTCGCATCCGGTTGTTCCAGGAAAAGTGCTTGTCGTTGTGATTGACGGTGTGCAAGGGAAAGCAAAGGTAGCAGAAGCCGTCGAACACGGTTTTACGATCATTGAAACAGCAAAGGGAAAAACAGCAAGAATCAAATTCGAGGAAAGTGAGTTGTTTTAGGATGCGCACAGTCCAGCCCATTAGGGACGTAGAAAAAATTGCTGCGATGAAAGCCGAATTGCTGAAAACAGTTCCTTGGATTGCTGTTTATGACGAGGAAGAAGATACGGTAACTTTTGTTTAGTGAACAGTACGACGATAGAGCGATGCTTCTTTGCATCGCTCAAGACACAAATTGTGTAACGAAAGGAGGATCAAAATTGAAACTAGAGGTTGTTGATAAAGCAACAGGGAAAATAATCTGGATAGAGGAACACGAAACAGAAGAACTTATTTTACAAGCAATAGAAGAATTGAAAAAGCGAAATTTTAATCCTGACTATTTTAATTTTAACTATAAGTAAGCCTCTTTTTAATGCGTAGTACGAAGATAATGTGAATGATGAAGGTGACTGTTTTGAAAACCAAAGTAGAACGCAAACGGATGGTTTTGTCGAAAAGATTCAAGATATACGGAGACAGTCGGTTGAACGTTTAGGAGAAATGCCGCCTATCGAAGATGCTGAATGGGTTGTCGCACCTTCTAATGTTTTGAATTGACATCGCATACATTCAGCTTGATATAATGGAAACAGAACCAAATATGTCCGAGACCGAGAGCGTGAGGACACTGATTGTGCAGAATGGCATGGCTATTTCTGTATGATTGGTGTCCTTTTTTATTTTTTAAATTAGGAGGAATGCATAATGAGAACGATGCAACAGCAACTACATAAATGGATGAAAGTGAACAAAATGCATCGCCCAGCAAGAAATCAAAAGGAACCAAAACCCAAGCGGGCAAGGAAAGATTTTTCGGAGCGTGAACTGAGGGAACTCATGGGAATGGATCGGCCGGTTTATCGCCGCGGCAAAGGCGGAGCTTTTAGACAACGATAAGGAGGTTGAGATAATGGAAAAGCAATTAGAATTTGTATTAGCTGAAATTGATCGTGACGCTACGAAAAAATCGGTGGAAGCAGCACTGGAGAAATATCGTATGTTTCTTCTTACTCAGTCATTAGACAAGTTGCCCAAAGTCACTCAACAATATTCACTGGATGTTCCCATTTCCAATACAAACAAGTATCATTCCTCAACAGAAGAAACTGCCATTCGTAATGTGGACTACGAGCGAGAGCGCAGCGAATATATTAAACGGGTGGCGATGGCAGTCAATCGTTTAAGTTACTGGGAACGTGCGATTTTGATTCGACGCTATATGACGGAAGAAGATGTATTTGATTATGAAATTTACAATGAATTGGGTATGAGCGAACGAAAATATTATCGACTGAAATCAAGAGCATTCTATAAACTTGCTTTTGCTTTAAGAATCGAGGTTTATAAAAAAGAAGAAAGTGAGGCGGTATCGTTATGAATCTAGTTCAGCCGATTCGAGATCCAGAAAAGATCGAAGCTATTAAGCAATACTTGAAAGAGCAGAGCCAGCGCAATTACTTACTGTTTTTAGTCGGTATTAATACAGGATTACGTATTTCAGACATTTTGAAGTTGAAAGTTGGGGATGTGAAGGGCACTCATATTATCATTAAAGAAAAGAAAACCGGCAAGCGAAAACGTTTGCGTATTACTCCATCTTTAAAGAGGGAACTGAATCGATATATTGATGGTAAAAATGATGATGAATACTTAATTAAAAGCCGCAATGGACGCAATAAACCTATTGGTCGCAGCATGGCCTACAAAATCTTGCGCAAGGCGGCCGAACATTTTCGTCTGAATGAAATCGGCACGCACACCCTGCGCAAAACGTTTGGGTACCATTTTTACCAACAAACGAAGGACGTAGCCATGTTGCAAGAGATTTTCAACCATTCATCGCCGGAAATTACGCTCAAGTACATTGGAGTGAATCAAGATTCGATGGACCGAGCAATGACGAAATTCAAGATTTAAAGTACTCATTTTTTTTGGAAGAAATGAGTACTTTTTTCTTTTTTTCTCTCTTAATTCACCATAAAATATGGAGTGTGTAATTCATTTATACATATCTGCTAAATCCAATAATAACAACGGATCCAGCAAATTACCCAATTACACACAATATAAGATATGGGTAATTAGAAGGAATTAGCTTAGACATAGTGGAATTTATAATTTATCTAAGAAGGGGGGGAGTTTTATTATGGAAAAGAATCTACTTGATTATGGCTTAAGTAATGATCATGCTTATCTGTTTGTGAAGTTCTCAAAGAAAAAGTATTTAGAAATGCTTCAGTCAGGTACACTACATATGAAAAATTTCAAGGCGTATATTGATTGGGAGAAACAACATGGGAAGAAAGGCATTGGAGATGTTCTTGAGGCTACTCATGTTATGAGTAATATGGATATCAAAATGCTTCATCCTGAAACTGAAGAAGTACTGCTTGAAGGAATTGCTGCAAGACTCACTCTTATATTCGATGACTTAATTTACAAACCGGTGTTTTGTTTAACAGGAATTAACGCATCAGCTTTAAAATTGGTTGATGAGGGCGAAGATTATATAGAAGTTTCTCTAAACTATTCAGAGGAAGAGAAAAAGACCATAATTGAGGAATTTGGGGACTATGCATTAGTGATTTCTCCTAAGCATTTCATGGATACAGTAACGAAAAAATTAGATGAACTCGGATATTCATATAAAGCTAAGTTTGTAAAATATGATGATTATACAGTTAATAATCAAGAACGCTTTGAGGATTTTGTACAATTTAAGTCTGATCTTTATTTCTGGAAAGATGAACAGTTTAAATATCAAAGAGAATACAGGCTGGTTATTTTAAATAAATATATTGAAGAGCCTTTGAATATTGATATTGGTGACATCTCAAGCTTCACTGTGTTAGTTCCAACAGAAAAACTATTTAGTGGTTACACGATGAGATTTTCTAAAGTTGCAATTACAAATACATAATTTAAAGAGTGGCAGAATTTTGGCAGAAAAGCGGCAGGATATTTGGTTTTAGACATGCTATGATTGTATCGTGGATATTTTGTTGAAGTAGGGTACGTCTCTCTTTCATGCGTCACCCGTTTGGGTGGCGTTTTTCTTTGGACACAAAAAAGCCCTTTGGTGTAGGGGACATCCATACCAAAGGGGGAAAAGTGAAAAGGTATTATCACCTATATAAATAGCACATTCGAATCTTTTGTCGGAATTTGACGAATGATTGATATAGGAAATTTGCCTCCTTTTGTCGAATGAAGTAGGCGGAAGGAGAGGATGAGAATGAGTTTTAGAGAAGAATTTATTAGACGTACGAAAAAAATTTATTTAGAAGATGTGATGCATAATAGAGCAAGAAGATCCGCCGAGGAGATGATATATAAGTATTTCGATTCATTAAAAAAAGAACTTAAAGAGGAAATTGAAATTTCATCAGGTGAATTAGATATTGATATTGCAGAAAGAGAATTTGTTCGTGTCAATTTAGATCTGAGCGAGTTATTTTTTGAATTAGAAACAGCTGATATTGAAGTAAGGTTAATTTCATATGACGGAAATGAAAAAGTAGAAAAACTAATAGACAGAATTACTTATAAAAACAACGAATATATTAGCGTTTCTTATTCAGTTCCATTGAGTTATGAGCTATTGGATTTGTATTTACGAAAGGCGTTTGAAAAAGAGTTGAATCAATTTGGTGTATAAGCATCCCATTTGGGGTGCTTTTTTATTTGGAGTGATTTTATGCCGAGCAGACCAAAGAAACCTTGCTCTGTTCCTAGTTGCCCGAACTTAACACAAGGACGATACTGTGAACAGCATAAGCACAAAAAACAACAAGATAAGACGGAACGGAATCGCTATTACGATAAACACAAACGGAATAAGGAAGCAAAGAAATTTTACAACAGTACAGCATGGCGTAAATGTAGAGAATATGTCCTCAAGAGGGACAACTATCTGTGCCAATGCTGTCTAAGAAAAGGAATCATTAATCCTGCTGATGTAGTTCACCATAAAGAACATCTCCAAGACAATCCGGCGAAGGCATTGGATCCGGAAAACTTAGAGAGCCTTTGCAATGCCTGTCACAATGAGGAGCATCCAGAAAAAGGACAGAAAGTAAAAGCGGAAGAGAAGACAAGGAAAGTAAGGGTAATCAAGTCTAAAGCCAATCCGTTGATAACTTAAAGGATATCCCCCCTACCCTAAAAAGTTGAGGAAGGGGGGCGCCAGACCGGCCGCGGCCCTTCGTTTACAACGCGGATATTTTTTTCATGAAAGGGGGTAACGAAAGAATGGCAGTTCCAACGGAAAAATTGATACGTGAGTATCTTGGAGACTCTTATCAAGAATCTGATGAACAATTAATAAAATTGTACGTTGAGACTCATCAATTTTATAGGCGTTTAAGAAATGAAATCAAAAAGACTGACTTGTTGATGGAGCATACAAATAAGGCTGGAGCAACCAATTTGGTGAAAAATCCATTGGCTATCGAGCTTACAAAAACTGTTCAGACATTGAACAATTTGTTAAAATCACTCGGTTTGACGCCTGCTCAGCGTAAGAAAGTAGTGAATGAAGATGAAGATGACTTCGAAGACTTCTAATGGAGTAATTCACGTACTTTCAAAACCTTCACTGACTTTACTAACAACTTGGTATGCTGAACAGGTAGTTAAGGGGAATATCATTGCTTCAAAAAATGTAATTTTGGCTTGTAAACGTCATTTAAATGACCTAAAAAGAGCGAGAACAGATAAATTTCCTTATGTTTTTGATCAAGAATTAGGACATAGACCGATTCGTTTTATAGAAAAGTTTTGTAAACCGTCTAAAGGAAATTTCAAACAGCTCATCCTTCAACCATGGCAGCATTTCATATTAGGCAGCCTGTTTGGGTGGGTTCATAAAGAAACAAGATTAAGGCGCTTTAAAGAGGGCCTTATTTTTGTTGGCCGAAAAAACGGGAAAACTACTAAAATTTCAGGTGTTGCATTGTATGGAGTAAGCAAAGATGGGGAAAATGGAGCTGAGATACCGTTGCTTGCAAACTCAATGAAACAAGCTCGGATTTTATTTGATGAAGCAAAAGCGATGGTGAAATCTTCTCCAAAATTAAAAAAACATTTTCGAACATTGCGGGATGCTATTCATTATGATAAAACTTTTTCAAAAATTGAACCGCAGGCTTCTGATTCAGAAAAATTGGATGGTTTAAATACACATATCGGGATATTTGACGAAATTCACGAGTATAAAGACTATAAATTGATTAACGTCATTAAAAATTCGCGCGGGTCTAGGGAACAACCGTTGCTCATTTATATTACGACAGCCGGATATCAACTTGACGGCCCGTTGGTGGATTATTATGAACTGGGTACTGACGTTTTAAATGGTGCCGTGACGGATGAAAGAACATTTTATTTCCTAGCTGAATTGGATGATCCGAGTGAATTTGATAAGCCAGAAATGTGGGTGAAGGCGAATCCTAACCTTGGCGTTTCGATTAAACTGGAAGATATGATCGAGGAATGGGAAAAGGCGAAAAGAATTCCTGCTGAAAGAAACGATTTTATTACAAAGCGGTTTAACATTTTTGTCAAGTCCGATGAACAATCCTTTTTGGATTTTGAAACAATCTTATCCAATGATAAGGTTATCGATCTAAAGATACTAGAGGGAAACCCCTGTGTTGGTGGATTTGATTTATCTCAAACAGAGGACTTTACCAGCGCCTGCCTTGAATTTTGGTTGGATACAGGGGAGATTTTTGTTTTATCTCATTCGTGGATTCCGCGAAAGAAGGTAATAGCTGACAATGAGAAAATTCCATATCAAGAGTGGGAAAAAGAAGGTCTTCTTTCGATATCTCAAGGTGATTATGTTGATTATCAATCTGTTTTTGACTGGTTTATTAACCAATCAAAGAAATACAACATTGAGTTAGTCACTTTTGATCCGGCAAATGCGTATCGTTTAGTCGAAGACCTAAAATCTTACGGGTTTAATACGTTGCCTGTTAGACAAGGATATCTCACGCTAAGCCCAGCATTAAAAGATGTAAAAGAATTATTCTTGGATAAAAAAGTAATTTTCAATAAAAATAAACTATTTCGTTGGTATATCAATAACGTGAAGTTGGTAGAAGATAGAAACGGAAACTGGTTACCAACAAAACAAGGTCGCTACCGTAAAATTGACGGATTCGCGGCTTTTTTAAATGCCCATACAGAAGTCATGAAAAAAATGGTTACCGCTCAAGGTAATGGGAACATTGAATTTATTTCAGTTAAAGATTTATTTAGATAATGAAGGGTGGTGGGAATTTGAAATGGTATAATCGATTGAAATATTCAATTAAGGCGGCTGTTGCTGGCTGGAAAGGACAAACATTTGATTTTTCATCATGGTTTGGGCGTCGATTTTGGGGCATAGACAATTCAAAATTAGCTACAAATGAGACAATTTTTAGCGTGATAAGTCGTTTGGCAAATACTTTGTCTTCCTTGCCGTTAAAACTTTATAAGAATTATGATTCTGTTATTAATCAGGCTGCCGATATTGTGATCAATAATCCGAATTCAAACATGTCGGGGTTTGAATTAATAAATAAATTAGAAGTATCTAGAAACGAAACAGGTAACGGTTATGCAGTTATTATAAGGGATATTCGAATGCAACCAGAACAAATTGTTCCTATTGATTCAAGCTATGTCGTACCTTTTATTAATACGGATGACAACAATTTGTGGTATGAAGTGCGTGGAACGACTGGAACTTATTACTTCCACAACATGAATATGATTCATGTCAAGCATATTACTGGTGCATCTCGCTGGGTTGGGCTTAATCCTCTTAACGTATTAAAAAATACCCTAGAATATGACAAAGCCGTTCAGGAGTTTAGTTTGTCTGAAATGCAAAAAAAGGATAGTTTTATTCTCGAATATGGAGTGAATGTGGATACGGAAAAAAGACAACGAATTATTGAAGATTTCAGACGTTTCTATAAGGAAAATGGTGGTATTTTGTTCCAAGAACCTGGTGTAACTGTGAAAGATATCGAGAGGAAATATTTCGCTTCTGACACGTTGGCCTCTGAACGGATTACCCGTTCACGTGTAGCCAACGTTTTTAATGTGCCAGTATCTTTTTTAAACGACACCGAGGGGCAAAGCTATTCTTCAAACGAACAAATGATGATTCAGTTTGTTCAAATGACTTTAATGCCTATCGTTAGACAATATGAGCATGAATTGAACCGAAAATTGCTTACTACTGAGGAAAGAAAAGCTGGTTATTACTTCAAATTTAACCTAGGCGGCTTGTTACGTGGTGATACTGCTGCGAGAACGCAGTTTTATCAAGTGATGTTGCGGAGCGGTGCCCTTACACCAGATGAAGTTAGGCGTTTAGAAGACGTTCCGCCCCGAGGTGGTGCAGCTGATCAATTATGGATTTCGGGTGATCTTTACCCGATTGATATGGATCCAAGGCACCGTAAAGGAGGTGATAAAAGTGGGAAAGAAATCGAATCAAAAGGATAGATATTGGGAAATAAGGATGTCTGCTGGTGACTCAAATTCGGCAGATATTTTTATTTACGGGGATATCGTCAGTTATCAGTGGGATGAGACCGACACATCGGCCTCTAGTTTTAAAAAGGATTTAGATGCGCTAGGCGATGTCAGCACGATTAACCTCTACATCAATAGTCCCGGTGGGAACGTGTTCGAGGGAGTCGCTATTCACAACATGCTGAAAAGGCATAAAGCAAAAATCAATGTCCATGTTGACGCATTGGCTGCTTCGATTGCGAGCGTCATCGCAATGGCCGGGGATACGATTCATATGCCTAAAAATGCGATGCTGATGATCCATAATCCGTGGACTTGGGCGGCTGGAAACGCCACAGAACTGCGAAAAATTGCAGATGATTTGGACCGTATTGGTCAATCCGTGAAGCAAACGTATCTCCAAAAAGCCGGTGACAAGCTTGACAGTGAAAAGTTGCAAGAAATGCTGGATGCTGAAACATGGCTTTCAGCTGACGAGGCCTATCAATATGGCTTGTGCGACGTTGTTCTTGAAGCGAGTCAGGCGGCTGCCTCAATCGATGACGAATGGTTCAGCAGATACAAAAATGTACCAAATCAACTGAAAAATCATGCGAAAAATAGTCAAAAAACGGTCGTTTCAGCTGAGGAAATGGCCAAAAGGCGGCAAATTGCCGAAGAATCCAAGGTGAATTTGGTCTATATCAACACTATTTTAGGAGGAATGTAAAATGAAAACACTTTATGAGTTAAAGCAAAACTTGGCTACAATTGGCCAACAGCTTCAAAAAGTTGAAAATCAATTAGCGGAAAAGGCAGTGGATCCAAACGCCACAATGGAGGAAATTCAGGCGCTACAAAAGTCTCGTGATGATTTAAAAATGCGTTTTGATGTCGTAAAACAGCAACATGACGCATTAGAAGAGGAGCAAAAAGCGAAATTTGCAGCAAATAATGGTTTAAATTCAGTTGATGATCCAAAAGAACGTATCATTAAAGCGAAGGCAGAATTAATTCGGGCGACAATTAACCAACGTCCTGTTTCTGTTGATGTTCGCCAAGCGCTTGGGGATAATGACACAACAGGTGGTAATAAGTTCTTACCCAAAACTGTTTCAACCGAAATTTTATCTGAACCATTTGTAAAAAACCCATTACGTGAACTCTCTACATTTACTCAAATTACAAATCTTGAAGTACCAAAAATTGATTTTACGCTTGATGATGACGATTTTATTGCGGATACAGAAACAGCAAAAGAGTTAAAAGCAACTGGTTCTAACGTACAATTCGGGCGACACAAATTTAAAGTGTTTGCTGGTGTATCTGAAACAGTATTAAACGGCACAGATACAAACTTAGTAGCAAAAGTAGAACAAGCTCTTCAATCCGGTGTTGCTGCAAAAGAAAAGAAAGTAGCTTTTGCTACAACCCCAAAACCCGGTGAAGAACATATGTCCTTCTATGCTAGCGGAATTAAAGAAATGACAGGAGAAAACTTATACAAAGCCATTAAAGCTGCAATTGCAGATTTACACGAAGATTACCGTGAAAATTCAAAAATTGTAATGACTTACCAAGATTATTCAGATATTATTGAAACTTTGGCGAACGGAAATGCAACTCTTTATACAGCACAACCGGAGCAAATTCTTGGTAAACCGGTTGTCTTTTGTGATGCAGCAATTCACCCGATTGTTGGTGATTTCTCTTATTCTCATTTCAACTATGATCTAAACGCTCTTTACGAAACAGATAAAGATGTTAAAACCGGAGTACAGGCATTCGTTGTAACAACATGGTTTGACCATCAAATTAAGTTAAAATCGGCCTTCCGTATCGCAAAAGTGGCTCCAGAAGCTTAAGATTGAAGGTATAGGAAATGAATCTATCATTAGAAGAATTGAAAAAATTTCTTCGTATTGACGGGAGTGAGGACGATGATATCCTCACTTTTCTTGTTAATGCTGCAAAAGAAGCTCTTAAGAAGGCTGGTGTCCCTGAAACAGACAGTGATCTATACAAATTAGCTGTCATGTTGCATGTGGCGCTTTATTATGAAAATCGCGATCCGGGCGTCAAAATGGATAAATTGAATTTTGCTTTTGAAAGTATCGTACTGCAATTGAAGGATTATGGAGGTGATGCATCATGAAACAGTATCCCGTTTTAAATGATTTTATCGACAGGTTTACAAAAGGATATTTTCCAAAAGGATCGATGTATGTCACGAATGATACAGAGCGTGCAGAAGAATTGCAGCAGAATGGATTTCTCGGCGATGAGATAAAGCAGCCTGCAAGAAAAGGTAGGGGTAAAAACGCCAATGAAAATGAAAATAGCGAAACTGAATAAGCGCATCACTTTCCAACGAAAAAACCAAGTTCAGGACAACGAAGGCAACTGGGTGGAAGGATATGAGGATGCATTCACGGTGTGGGGATCGATTGAAGGAGTCGGCAGCATGAGAAATCCAGAGGTTACGATCGCGGGAGCACGTGGTATTCAAGCGCCTAGGAAAATCGTCATTCGAGAAAATAAGCAGTTGAAGCATGATATGAGAGCTATATGCGATGGTCGTATTTTTGACATATTGGACTTTGGATATACAAGAAATTCCAAGTCATATATTGAGATAATTTGCAATGAGGTTGATATCAATGGCTAACTTTGAATTTGATGGGATCGATGAATTGGAGCAGTTTTTTGAGAAGCTTTCTGATGACATAGACAAAGTGGATAATCAGGCGTTGAAAGTGGGTGGAAAGATCATTGCCAAGCACCAGCGCGAGAACGTCAACCGTAGCAGTAAGAATCAACCCCATATTCAGGACAATATCACTGTTTCGAGGCCCCAAGAGACTGATGAAGGAAAATTTGTTACGGTGGGGCCAAATAAAAAGGTAGCTTGGAGAGCGAAATTTTTGGAATACGGCACGTCCAAAATGCCCCCGTATCCTTTCATAGAGAAAGGGGCTGACGAAGGTGAAGCAGAGGTTTTAGAGGCGATGGAAAAGGTGTATACGGATATGATTGATAAGGCTTAAAAGGGGGCATCCCCATGAGTTTTGACGCAAAATCAGAATTATTAGCAGGTCTAAAGGCGAATCAAGCCTTAGTTTCTCTTTGTACAGGAGGATTTCACAATAGAAAAGCGAAAGATGTCAACGCTTTTCCAAGAATTGTGTATTACGAAATTAATAATGCTGATGATTCGTTTGCAGATAACCAAGCGATTACGTCAGAAGCACGATTTCAGATCAGTATTTTTACTAACGAATCAACTGTTTCAAAAGAAACGCCAATTGCAAAAGAAGTCGATAAGGTGATGAAGTCTCTAGGATATTCAAGATACAGTTCAGTTGATTTATATGAAGAAGATACAAGTGTTTACCATAAAGCAATGCGATATCAAAAAATTTTTAGTTAGGAGTGTTGAACATGGGTAAAATCATTAGCGGTCTTGATATGTTTCATATTGCTGAGCTAATAAGTGATAATTCAACTGGGGTTCAATATGAAACTCCAGAAGCTGTCCCGGGGGCAGTGAGTATCAAAGTGGATCCGAAAACAGAAAGTGAAACTATATATGCCGATAATAGCGCATATGCGGTGCTAAATACTCTGGGGGACATCGATGTGGAGATGGAAGCTACAGATCTCCCACTTGACATTCAACAAAAACTCTTTGGTCATACAATCGAGAACGGCGTGCAGTTTGCTAGTATCAATGACGAAACAATGGAACTGGCTCTTGGTTTCCGCGCGAAAGTTTCTACAGGTGGTTATCGATACTATTGGTTGCTAAAAGGGAAGCCGGAATTGTTGCCAATTGAGGGGAAAACAGAAGAAGGAAAGCCATCACCGCAAACAGCAAAACTAAAATTGAAGTTCATGCCACTTCAGTATAACGGCCGTTGGAAAGCACAAGCAGAAGATAGTCTGGAGTTTGCGAATGGGAATAAGTGGTTTGATCAAGTTGTATATGAAGGCTCTGTTCTAAGTGGAACGGGATCATAAGAGGGGGAGATTTATTTTCTCTCTCTTTTTGATTTATCTAAAATTTTGAGTTTGAGGAGGATGGAATCATGCAAACCATATCAATCACGTTGAAAATCGATGGAAAAGACAAACGTTTTGTAACACCTGCTTTCATTTCTGGAAAACTGTTCAGACTAGCATCGGAAATTGCAGAAGAAATTGAATCTGCCAATAGTGAGAATTTTGATCTTGATAAATATCTTCAGTTTGTTTGTGATGCTTTCGGAAACAAATTTGATGTGGATCAGCTCGAAGAGGGGCTGGATGCAAGAATGATGATGAAAACCATTTTTGCCGTGGTGAATTATGTAATCGGCAACATTGAACACGCGAGTATGTTGTTGGCTCAAGATCAAGGAGGACAAGGAAAAAACTGACCATGAGTGAAGCCGTTCAAGACCTGTATAACGCATTAATTGATATTGGCTTCACTCAAAATCAGATAGATGAGATGGATATTGTCTACCATTTGCAACTTTTAGCGCGCAGGAAGCAAGAAGGAAAGCAAGATGAAGTGATTTTCATCGATCAATTGCTTGGTTAAGAGGGAGGTGAGACCCAGAATGTCAAAAGATATACGAGTGCGTCTGTATTCAAACTCTAAGGAATTCACAAGAGAAATGAGCGCTCTCTCTAAGCAGATGAAAGTAGTGAAATCTGAGTTTGAGGCAACTCGGACAAGCGTAGGAGTTTGGGGGGATGCGCTCAAACAATCGGAAACAAAAATTTCTTTTTTGACTAAGCAAATTGATCTTCAAAAACAAAAAGTCGAGCAGCTACAAAAGGCATATGAAGATGCGGCTTCAAAAAAGGGACAGGATGCCACCGAGACTCAAAATTTAGCTAAGCGTCTCAATTACGCTACCGCCGAGCTAAACAAAATGCAAAACGAGCTGACGCAGACCAACCAGAAGATCAATCAGTTCAAAGAAAATCAGAGTATCCGACAGTTTGAAAATGATATTAATACGTTGTCGTTGGCAATGAAAAAAGTAGATTCAGAGTTTAAAGTGGTATCCAGTGCTGCTGGAAATTTCGGAAATGAATTGAAGCAAGCTGGGTTACAAATACAATCTTTGAATCAAAAAATTGAACTGCAACAACAAGTTGTAAACAGGTTGGAAGATGAATATAGAAGGCTTGCCCAAGCTAAAGGACAAGACGCCAATGAAACAAAGCAACTTGCTATTCGATTGGATGAGGCAAAAGCCGGACTGAACGGTCTACAGAATGAGCTTACGCAGACTATCAAAAAGCTAAACCAGATGGAAAGGGAAGTCGCCAAACAAAGCACCATTTGGGGAAAATTCACTTCCAACATGGATACCATCGGCAACAAAATGCAACATATCGGTGGTTCTGTTGCCATTACGGCCGGCGCTGGTTTTACGACTATGTCGTTTGCCATGAAAAATGCTGTTGAAATTGGCATGGAGTTCGGGAAGCAAGTGAGCCGAGTAGGGGCGATCAGTGAGGCGACTGCCGATCAAATCAAGCAGTTGAAGGACCAAGCTTTGGATCTTGGAGCTAAGACAACCAAATCAGCCAGCGAAGTGGCCAAAGGTCAAGAACAATTAGCGGCATCCGGTTTTAAAGTGAATGAGATTTTAGGAGCGATGCCTGGAGTCATTTCCGCAGCAGAAGCATCTGGTGAGGACATGGCGGAGGTATCTGAAATTATGGCAGCGGCCATTCGTGGATTTGGACTAGAAGCTTCTCAGTCTACTCATATTGCCGACGTGTTTGCGATGGCTGCAAACCGTTCGAATGCATCCATTTTAGACATGGGTTATTCCTTTAAATATGCTGCGCCTATTGCGAAACAGTTAGGAATGTCTGTCGAAGATTTAGCTACAGCAACTGCGGTTATGCGAGATCGGGGAATGGCGGCTGAACAGATTGGGACCACGCTCCGCATGGGACTAACAAGATTAATTGCCCCAACTAAAGAAGGTAGCGAAGTCATGCAAAAATTGGGCATCAACATAAAAGATGCTCACGGCAACATGCTCTCTTTAGACCAAGTGATCAGAGTCCTGCGAGATTCTACGAAAAACCTCTCACAAGAACAGAAAATGAATGCCTTCCAAACTATATTTGGTACGGAAGCAATGACGGGCTTTTTAAACTTGGTTGATGCAGGGCCACAACAAATTGCCGAGTTAACACAAGCCTTAAGAGAATCTGACGGGGCCTCACAAAAAGCGGCCAGTGCGATGAAAGATAACCTAGCTGGTGCTGTAGAAAATATGAACGGTGCTCTTGAAACAGCTAAAATCAAACTGACAGATGCTCTTACGCCAGCACTGGAAGGAGCAGCTACCTCTGTGACTCGTCTCCTTGAAAAATGGAATTCGCTTGATTCCGATACCCAAGAAGTGATTGCTAAAACAGGAGCGCTTAGCGTGGCCATTATGGGTGTTGTCGGAGTTGTCGGAACCTTGACCGCAGCTGTTGGAGCACTTTTAGCATTTTCTGGACCAATCGGTCTTGCGATTGTTGGCGTAACAGCATCACTTGGGGCTTTAGGTCTTGGGCTTTTTGCTGCACATGAAAAGACGGAGCAGCTACGTCAGAAACAAGAAGAAGCAGAAAGACAAGCGCTTCGGTACGGCGAAGGATTGAGCTCTGGAACGAAAAAAGCTGTTCAAGGGTATACCGATCTGTATGAAGGTGCAAAGCTAAAAATGGTTGAGCTGCAAACGATGTCTGGTGAGAAAGCGAGAGCAACTTCAAAAGAGGTTGTTGACGCGTTCTCAAAAATGGCGGATCAAGTCATTGCGGCTCTGCAAACACAAAAGGAAAAACTAACTAATGCGATTAATGATGTTTATGGCATTGCTGGTGATGCGGGTAAAAAGAAAGCGCAAGAAATGACTAATGATGTCATTGAGGAAATAGATAAAGATATTGCAGAATACAAAAAGGCACTAGACACCATAAAGGAAGCTCACGAAAAATACAACAATGATCTTTCCAAAATGCCAGCAGAATTTGCAGCAAAATATCAAGAAGCGCTCAAAGTAATGGAAGGTGGAGCAAGAGAGTTTGCCAAATCTCAAGAAGAACTCCAAGCGATTCAAAAATCCATCACGGATAAACAAGGAAAGATTCTTTTTGACGAGGCACAGGCTTATACCAAACAAATCAATGACACTTATAAGAAGTCCGTGGAAGCGGCTAATAAATATTATACCGAGCATAAAAAAACATTTGACCAATATTTAGCAGATCATCCTAAATGGAAAAAAGAATACGATAGTTTAATGCTTGGACTAGAGGCACAGACAAATCAGATGCTAGCTCAAGCGGCTCAAGAGCGCGAACAAGCGTTAGCCAGCCTTGCTTCTCACCTTGATCAGCGTGGCAAACTTATCGACATCGCAACTGGGAAAATATTTGAACGACAAAAGAAGTTTTTAACAGATATGAATGGCTTTGTCGTTCAAGTAGAGGAATCGGACAAAGAGTATATCGAACGTTGGAAAGCTCATACTGAAGAAGTTCTCAAGAAAACGGCTGATTTCTCTGAAAAAACGAAGTCACAATATCAGAAAGACCTTGCTGCTTTTCTGCAAACAACGGGTATGACTAAACAGCAAGCAGTGAAAATGGCTGAACAAATGGTCAATGAGACGCTTGCTGAGATGAAAAAAGGAAACAAAGAAGCAGAAAAAGCAGGAAAAGACAAAGGGGATTCGCATAAAAAAGGTATAGAGAGTACAGTTGCAGACAATAAAAAAGCTGGCGAGAAGGTATCAAAGAATACGGACGATGGTTTATCACAAAACAAACCGAATGCTCAGAAACATGGTAAAGATAAGGGTGATAGTCATAGGAAAGGTGTAGAAAGTACCTCTGGAGTAAACCAAAATGCGGGTGTAACTGTAGCTAAATCAACAGATGAAGGATTGGCACAAAGAAAAGGCGATGCGCAAAAGCACGGTAAAGAGAAAGGAGAACGCTATGAACAAGGTATAAGCTCTACAATTCCAAAAAACAAAAATACAACCAACTTATTAAGTTCTGCGGTTTCGTATATTTTGGGTAAAACTACAGATGGTGACGGAGGAAAGAAAGCGGGATCACTTTTCACGAGTGGTTTGGCTTCGCAAAGAGGAACCGCCCTGTCTGTCGGTAGCAGTGTGTCGAGTGCAGCGGAGAAGGGTCTCAAGAGCCATGATGGAAGAGATGCAGGCGAGGGCTTTGTTTCTGGATTCATTAATGCGATTCTTTCAAAAAATGGAAGTGTTTGGAGTGCGGCGTGGAATCTCGGGAAAGCTGCGCTTTCTGCGTTGAAAAAAGCTATCGATTCGCATTCTCCGTCAAAAGAAACTGAGAAAGAAGGAAAAAACTATACGGATGGTTTTGCGATTGGAATTGAAAAAAATTCAAACATTGTTACAAGTGCTGCTCAAAAAATGGCAGATGACGTGAAAAAAGTCACCGCAAACATGATAGATACTCTTATTCCGGACTTCCGCAAACCGATTCAAATTTCCGAATGGCAACGAAAAGAAATGGGAAGAATCGCAAAACTTGGCGCTGCCGAACGCATACAAACAGTTGAGCAATGGCTTTCTAAGCAGTATGAACTGGAGAATATACAAGCAAAAGATGAAGTTGCGATATGGAACTATGTATTAAAAACATTCAAGTTGAACGCAGAGGAACGAAAACAAGTTTCTCTCAAAATGCGTGATGCCAAACGGAAAGTGGACCAAGAAATATTTGAAAATGAGAAAAAATATATCGAAGAGAGAAAACAGCTCAATCAATTGTCTTTGACAGACGAATTGGAGATGTGGGAACAAGTCGCTTCTCGCTGGGCAGAAGGTTCGCAAAAGCGCATTGAGGCAGAGCAGAATGTACTGCGGGTTCGTCAGGAAATTTTCAACCAACTCAAAACAGCGAACGATGACTACGCTAAGCAAGTGAAGGAAATCAACGACCGATTGCAGCAGGACGAAATCAAAGCTCGTGAAGAATACGAAGCGAAAATCAAACAAATCAATGAACGTCTTGCGGAAGATGAACGCAAGCTGACGGAAGAATATCAAAAAGCAGTAGATGATCGAACGAAATCACTGTACAGCTTCGCAGGGCTGTTCGATGAAATCAAACGGAAGAACGATGTGACTGGACAAGGATTGTTGAAGAATCTCACAGACCAAGTTAGCGCGTTCAAAGATTGGCAAAGCAATATTTCTTCGCTTGCTACACGAGGCATTGATGAAGGATTGCTTCAAGAGCTTCGAGACATGGGGCCGAAAGCCGTTGATGAAATCGCGGCACTCAATTCACTTTCTGATGAAGAGCTGCAACAATACGTAGCTCTTTGGAAAGAAAAAAACACATTGGCCCGCACTCAAGCTATCAACGAACTCGAAGGTATGAGGCTGGATACACAGACGAAAATTCAACAACTTCGAGCAACGGCGAACGCTGAACTGGAACAAGTGAGAGCAGAATACGTCAACAAAATCGCCCAACTCCGAGCTCAGGCAACTGCTGAACTTGAGCAACACAAAATCGAATGGATTGCTAAAGTCAAAGAAATCAGCGAGGGAGCAAAAACAGAACTCAATCTCATGACTGCATCGATGGCTGACATTGGGAAAAATACCGTACAAGGGCTCATCGATGGTTTGAACTCTATGATCGGCCCACTCCAAAAGAAAGCGAAAGAAATCGCTGCTATCGTCGAGAGTACGATGAAAAACACGCTCAAAATCAAATCACCTTCCCGTGTCATGAGGGATGAGGTAGGACGTTGGATTCCTGCCGGTATCATAGAAGGGATGGAACAAAACATTGGAAACGTCATGTCAGCTGCAAAGCAATTGGCGCTTGCTACTATACCGGATTTTTCATCTATTTCGGACGGAATCTCAGACAGAATAAATAAAATGGCATTCACCATAGGTAGTGCGGCCAATGCAATACGAATGAACAGCGATGTGTTGGTTGTAAAAAATCAAATGCCGAATTTAGAAAATAAATTAGATAGGCTTTTATTACTTCTGGAAAAATCATTGCTAAGCAAAAACGCCCAAAGTCCTACTGTTAATCAGTATCTAACATTTAACAGCCCTAAAGAATTATCACCAAGCGAGACTGCTCGTAAAAATCTTCAAGTTTCCCGTCAACTCGCAATGGAAATGGGGTGGTAGCATGCAACGAATCATTTTCACCAATGCAAGAGGTCAATCCGTGGAGCTGAAATCATCAGCTCCTTTTCTTTTGCAAAGCGTCGATGGGCTTGGTGATGTTGACGCTGATATTCAAATGCAGAAGGCTCCGTTTCAAGATGGAAGCACATATATTGATTCAGTTTTGCAAGAGCGAGCCATTTCAATAGAAATCGCCATTCTTACAAGGGACACCACGACATTGCTGCAACAGCGTCAATACCTCGCTTCTGTATTCAACCCGAAGCTTGGCCCTGGAAAGCTTCGTTACGAAAACGGCGAAACCATTCGCGAAATAGAAGCCGTTCCGGATGGAGTTCCGGTTTTTCCGAGTGGGAGAGAAAATCGAGGGCCAATCTTCCAAAAGGCGATGGTGAATCTTCTTTGCCCTGAACCGTTTTGGCTCGATGAATTTAGTACGAGTGAAAAAATGTCGTATATCCTGGGAGGGTTGTCTTTTCCGTTGCGACTCGGAACCAAGTTTGCTCAACGTGGGTTTAAAAAGGTTCTGCACAACAAAGGAGATGTTTCAACGCCTGTCACGATTGAGTTCTACGGACCGGCTACGAATCCAGTCGTATGGAACCGAACAACAGGGGAGTTTGTACGGGTCAATCGTTCTCTTGGCGAACAGGACAAACTTGTTATTTCTACGGAATTTGGAAACAAAAGTGTTGTCGTTGAAAACGCAGACGGAACGACCACAAACGTGTTCAACTGGATTGACCTTGAGAGTTCCTTTTGGCAACTCGTTCCGGGAGAAAACCTTATTGAATTTGGTTCGGACAGCGATTCCACAAAATCCCGTGTAGTTATTTCTTATAAAAATCGCTATCTATCAGTCTAGGAGGTGGGAACATGCCAGAAAAAAGCGGTTTTTTTGATTCAACAGCAGAAGACCCAAGAGAATACACAGCCGATGAATTCGCCGAGTATTTTAGACGGCTATTGACTGACGGCATTTTCAATGGCGGCACAAATCTGAAAGTAGAAGCCACTGGCACGGATATGAAAACTCATATTTTACCGGGATACGCTTGGATACAAGGATATATGTACAAGGTCTATGATGAGCCTTTGTATTTGCAGCACGACCTTCCAGATGCACAACTTGACCGGATTGACCGTATTGTTTTGCGTTTGGATACATCTCTTGAAGTGCGTAGCATTAGAGCTGTTGTTTTGAAGGGGGAGCCTGCTGCGAATCCCGTTGCGCCTTCAATCGTACGTGAAAACAATATCTTTGACCTTTCTCTAGCGCAAGTACGAATTATTGCAGGGAAATCGTATATTGAGGCGTTTCAAATCACAGATGAACGCCTTGATACCAATGTGTGCGGTCTTGTAAATTCGCTTATTCAAGCTGACACTACGGAAATTTTTAATGAATTTTATTCATGGCTAGAAACGAAAAAAAATGAATATCAACAAGACTGGGAAGATTGGTTTGCGAATGTTCAAAATAGCGGTTTTGAGACTCCTTCTGGCGCCCAACAAAAAGCCAATCAAGCCGAAGCAAACGCAAAAGCATACACCGATACCGCACCGGAAGCGATGCAACGGAACCTAGCAAACTTCAATGTTTACAAAAGTGGAAAAGACGCAAATGGAATTTTTACGACGGTTGAGTACAAGCGTCCCAATGGCACATTATATGCAAAATCTGTGCTGACCGGAGGAACGAGTCCGCAATACACGACGCGAACAATTACTTATTACGACACCGACGGTACAACAGTATTGCGAGCGGACACATATACACTTGTTTATGATGCAGATGGGGATTTAATCAGCGAGGTGAAACAATAATGCCGATGATTGATATTCGGGCGCATGGCGGCGTATTTGGAGGAACTAAATACAGAAAAGGGTATAAATTCAAACCTAACGAGTTAGGTTTATTGTTTTCACCGATAGAGGAATTATATCTAGGAAGTACAGATAACCGTATTGACGCTTTGGTTATGGATGATACCGACGAATCATTATGGATTGCAGGTTATTCAACAGCATCGGGCAACCGTTATTGTTATAAACTCGTCTATGATGGAAGTTATAACTATATGCAGTACAAAAACGTTTTAAGTATTAGTGGACTTAACCAGTCGGCATACCCAAGTAATTTATTAATCATGCCCGGTCAACCTTATGTATATATGAACGACCAAGTATTTAGAAGATGGAATAAAAACACAGGAGCGCTTATTAATTCCTTTTCAAGGTATCTTAATATTGTTACTGTATCAAGGGACGGACAGTATATTTATGGTTATGATGAAAGTACGCTAACTCTTTATAAGTTAAATCCCGATTTGAGCGTAGCCGGTCAAATGACAACCGTAAATAGATGGAATAGTGATTATGCATTTGTCGGCAATAGATATTTCATCATGCATAACTATAACAGTTTAGAAGGCGGTAGTTATCCTTATAAAACAGTTTTGTACGATATGGAAACAATGACCGGACCAATTTGGAAGCAGGGACAAAACCAAAATGAAGGCGTGACGAATGGAGCTGACAATCCGTTGTTCAATTATACTGACGGAACATATATTTGGAAAATTAGGGGGCAATATATTCACAAATATAGAATTAGTGATATGTTCAAAGAACAAGAAGTAAGGGTCATTAACGGCACTGGTAATACTTTAGCAGGAATAATTGATTATGATAGTCAATATTTTGGCGTTTTTTATCAAAGCAGTTCGTCAGCGCCAAGAGTATTGCGTTTGCTAAAAAAATCGGATTTGTTAACGTTCGTCGAGTTGCCATACGGATTAAAATTTGATTATAGTTCAAATGTTTTGTGTTATAACAAAGAAAAAAGTCAAATTATTTACAGTTTGGGAGATGGCGTTTGGAAAGTAAAAAGGTTTAGAGATGGATTAATAATTAAATAATAAAGCGAGGGATAAGTGAAATGGCATTGATTAAATTAGGTAAAATAACGAATAACGTTGCTTCGGTTGATGTTCAAGTTTTTGACCCAAGTATTCTTCCTGAAAATGAACTTGAAAATTATATTGAGGTTGGAGAAATACCAACATCGGAAGTAATAGCAGGAAAAATGCCTATACTTATGTATAATTTAGAAACCAATGAACTGTTTTATGAATACGTTGACCGTCCGTTAACACCGGAAGAAAAATTGCAGCTACTGAAACAGGAGAATCAAGACTTAAAGGAGCGAATTGAAATCACGCAACAAGCATTAGATGATCTTATTTTAGGAGGTATGTAACATGGCAAACTATCTCGCTCAAAGAATCCTTGACGGAGCATACACATACGAATTTGTGATCCAGCGTCGACCGGACTTAAAGGAGGGGATTGACGCTTATTTAATTTCTAAAGGTAGAGAGGAATTAATAAAACAATAAGAAAAGATTAATCAAAATTCATTTTATACAATTTTTGTATTTTACGAATATGTGTAATATCCCCCAGAAATATTTTTATGTATAAATTTATCAAAATGTGTAAATTTGAACCGAAAAATCTATATTAAAAGTGATAAAATAGTTTTCGATAGTATAAAAAGATTAGGGGGATCAGTTTGGAATGTTAGAGAATAAATCCATGTACATTGCTAATTTTAATTGTACTTTTGGGAAAGATAACAAACCTATGTTAGAACATTTTGAAGATATTATACTTCCGGCTTTTCAAAGCAACTATATACGTGAACACGATGGAAATAAATATTTTTTTGATAGTGTGAAATTGACAATGGTAAATGGACAATTTATGTTAGTCGGTTTAATTATAAAAAGAACTAAGCTAGAGATTAAATCCTTATATGAGGAAGAAAAGGGGTTAGTGAGAACTAATAAAGTAGTACCATCAGATCCTTATTCATATTTCTTGATTAATTTAAAAAATCATCGACTTGTTTTAGTTAAAAACCAAAAAGGTAGTCCAAGTCTCTCGAATTTTTCGTCTACCGCAAAACATGTTCTTTCTTTATATGTAAAAGAAACAAACAGGGAGATAGAAGAAAAAGATGCTAAACTTCCTAAAGCGAATTTGAATGTTGTTGCAATACCATTTGCAGGTGTAATCAAAGAGGAACTCAAAAGGGTAAAAAAAATTAAGAGGGTTACTCTGAGGTTCTACCCACTTAATGGGGATGTTTCAACTAATGAAACATTTAACTACTTGAGGGAAATGTTAGGGGAAGTTGACAGCAATAGTGGATATACACAATTTAATACACCAAAAAATCGTGAAAAGATAGCTGAGCTCCTTGACGATACAAAAGGACTTGTAAAACCTTCTGTTCAGGTGGTTTATAAAAATGGTTCTTTGAAAACACTAAGAGATGAAGAGTTCACTGAGGAAATGAAAATCCCTTTAGATGATCAAGAGACTTTTCAAGAAAATATCAATAATATTGCTGCTAAGGCTATCAATAGAGAGGAATTTGATGAAACAAGCGAAGAGAATCAGAAAATATATGAGAGGTTTTTCGATGGATTGATGAGCTTGTATAATAAATTATTACGATAAAGCAGGAGGTTGTAATGAATCAAAAAAGAAGGGAAAAGTTAAAAGAAAATACAGAAAGATTGCTTAGTGAACATTCTTCTCCTACAAGTAAGAACCCTTCTGATGTCTTGATTATAGAAAGCATTAAATTTTTAGCACCATCTAAGCGAAGAAAAAAACTTTTATTATTAGTATTTATTGGTTTATTCCTTTTGTATTTTTTTGTATTAATAAAAAACGGGCGCGTTATTAGTAATTTTATGGATATTGTTAAAGAAGTCAGCGAGATAGTAATCCCGACTTTTGCTGTAGTTATAACTGGATATGCCATTTTTCAAGCGCTTGCTAATGGCTCTACTTTAATCAATCTAATAATAGTTAATGGTAAAAAAGGGAGTAAATTCGAAGAATATAACTTGTTTTTTCTAGGAGTCAGTATCCTATATCTGTTTATCATGCTATTGAATTTAGTATTGTTTATAATTTTTAAAAATATTCCGAAAGAATGGTGTATAAAATCTTTGTCAATTGAGGCTAATAACGCTTTAGCATCTCTTTTGATAGCTTTTTACTTGACGTTTATAATAAATGCCATTATCGAATTGAAAAGTTTTATATATAACTTATATCAATGTTTTAACATTAATGCAGCATCTGAGACAATAAATTATTTAAAAGAGCCGGAGGAAACAAAGAAATAAGATAAAAATGTTAGATGAATACCTTTTTAAGGAGGTGACACATGAAACCGATTCGGATTTTGACACCGGCACTCGATTTACTCGTAGAAATTGATGACTATGAATCGTTGCTATTCACAAGGCGATGGCACGGAGTGGGGGAATTTGAGCTGCGTATCAACCGGCATAAACGGCATACAGAATTGCTGCAGCGCGGCAATTTGATTATGCTCGGCTCACATCGAAACAAGGTTGGTATCATCAAACATCGTGAAATTGTGCTTGATGAAAACGGAAAAGCATCGGAAAACTGGCTCGTGAAAGGTATTGCGTTGAAAGGAGTCGTGGCGCAACGGATTACGGTTCCTCCTGATGGCGATAGCCATGACCGAGCAAATGGAGCTGCCGAAACGGTCATGAAGCGCTATATCGACAATCACACTGTCAATCCTGCCGATGTGAAACGAAAAATTGACATGCTCGTTCTTGCTTCTGACCAGCAGCGTGGTTCACAAATCAATTGGGAATCACGCTTCAAAAACCTTGCCGATGAATTGATCGAGATTTCCAAAGCTAGCGGGCTTGGATGGGATGTGTTCCTCGACTTCCAACAGAAAAAATGGATATTCGATGTATTTGAAGGGCGGAATCTCACAGTCAATCAGACAGAGAATCCGCCTGTTATTTTTAGCCCGCAGTTTGAATCGCTGAAACAATTGAGTTTTGTTGAGTCTGACTTCAACTATCGCAACTATGGCTACATCGCTGGCCAAGGAGAAGGAACTGATCGCCGTGTTGTCACGGTTGGAGAAGCTGAAGGACTTTCAAGGATTGAAACATTCATTGATGCCAGAGATATATCGGAACAAGATGGAGATCAGCAGTCGTTGCCAGAAGAGCAAGTCATTGCGAAACTTCGGGAGCGTGGCCAGCAAAAGCTTTCGGAGTTTGCCGAGGAATTTTTCCTCGAGGGACAAATTCTCACGAATTCGCCTTTTGTATATGAAAAGGATTATGATCTCGGAGATATTGTGACTATTCAAAGCCGGGAATGGGGCGTGACGCGGGATACGCGCATCACCGAAATCAAAGAAATATACGAACCAAGCGGCTTTCAAATCGAGGCGACGTTTGGCGAGAGCAGGCCGACGCTCGTGAAAAAGTTGAAACAGGAATTGAATCAAATTAGTGGAGAAGTCCGAAAATAGGGCTTTAAGGAGGTTCTTCTATTGGAGCAAAAAGACTACGAACGAATTGCCACACTCGAGACCCAACTGGCAGCATTGTCAAAAGGGCTTGAAAGAATTGAATCGAAGTTAGATGCGTATAGTGCGAACTTTTTGACACGAAACGAAGCTGAACTGCGTTTTGGGCAAATCGAAATACGTCTGGACAAACAAGAAAAGAACAAAAGGGAAAATATTTCTTTGCTTGTGAGCGTCAGTGCCTTGGCGGTCACTTTTATTTTTGCACTTTTAAATTATCTGAAGAGCTAGAAAGGATGAAAGATATGGAAGCAATTTTTTCAATTGAATTCACGGCGTATGTGGCGTTGGCCGTATTGTTGTATGCTATTCGTCAAGCTACCAACCTTTCAAATCGCTATATTCCGATTGTTGCAGTATTTCTAGGCGTTGCTTTTGCAGGCTTTGAAAACCGCGCCTTTTCGTTTGAAGTTCTCGTTGCTGGATTGAAATATGCGCTGTATGGTATCGGTTCGGTGGCGACAGTGAAATATGCTTTGGAGAAAGGGGAGGACCGAAAATGAAAAAAATCTTTTGGGACAAAGGGCACGGCGGCAGTGATCCAGGAGCGGTTGCAAATGGGTTGCAGGAAAAGACCTTGACACATCAAATCGTTGAGTATGCTGTAGATCACCTATTTGAGAATTACACTGGATTTGAGCAACGTGTCAGCCGTGCAGGAGATCAAACGCTGACATTGAGCCAGCGTGCCAAAATGGCGAACGATTGGGGAGCAGACGTATTTGTCAGCGTGCATATCAACGCTGGGAAAGGAGCTGGATTCGAAAGCTACGTTTACAACGGCGGCGTTTCCTCTCAAACAGTCGCGTTGCAAAACGTGCTGCATGGTGAAATTTTGTCCACGATGCGTCAGTTTGGAAATATCACGGACCGAGGCAAAAAAAGAGCTAACTATGCGGTGTTGCGTGAAACGAAAATGCCAGCTGTCCTAACCGAGAATTTATTTATCGATTCCAACGATGCCAAACTATTGAAAAACGAGGCGTTCCTCAAAGCTGTCGGAGAAGCACACGCACGCGGCATCGCAAAATTCTTGGGATTGTCACAAAAATCAAAACCAATGCCATCGCAACAAGTGCCTGACGGAAAACTATATCGTGTGCAAGTCGGCGCCTTCAGCGACCGCCGGAATGCTGAGAATCTAGCAGAAGAACTGAAGAAAAAAGGATACCCAGCGATTATCGTATAGTCCCTGCCGTTTGGCGGGGCTTTTTGTTTTTATAAGTCAGCATAATGCAAAAAGCCCCTCTCATTCGAGAGGGGCCTAAATTAATTTTTAGCAGCTTTATCAATTATAAGAGTAAATAGTCCTGGAGATATTTTTGTAATTTGTACATAATAGCCGTTTTCGTTAAAGAATCCTGTTGTTTCTTCGCTATTCAAAAAATCCGTTAGTTGATTGGCTCTTATTCCTAGGCTGTGAATTGTTCCATTCAAAATAGCTATACCTCGATCATTCAGTATCTGATCGTCAGGTAGTTTTTGAAGGAAAGATATTCGTCTTAATTTTTTGTCGTGTCCATAAATAGCACGAAGTATTAATTGAGAATCTTTGGTTTCCTCATAAAGTAAATCTTTATAGTATCCCTTATTATCAAGTTTCATTAACTTACCTTCTTGGATTGGTACAGCTCCAGAGGTTGAGTTGTAGCCAGATATAAATTTATCTAAAGTAATCGGAAAGAAGGGGAGCTTATCCAAGCTATTATCAATTTTTGTCTGTGTAGATTCGTCTTTCGCTTTCGTTTCCGTTTTATCAACACTACATCCAGCGAATAAAAACACCAACAATATCAGTACACTCATAAAAAATTTTTTCACTCGTTTTTCCTCCTTAGGTGTATGTTTTAATACTTTTTATTATACTACTCGCTTTAAGTAGATTCTTTTCTTGTTTCCTCCTCATACCATATGTCTTCAATTCTCATCCCTAATGCTTTAGCGATCCGAAAAGCAACAGGGAGTGTGGGTAAATTCTTATTGTTTGCTAATGCACTCAACTGCGCGTGGCTTATTTCAGCTTTTTGGGCCAGCCATTTTTGTTTAATCCCTAATTCGGCCATTATGATTTTTAACCTGCACTTTATTCCCATTGTTATTCACCTCATAATACTTCACTTCTTGTTCTTTTAAAAAAGATCAAAACTTTTTTTAGAAAAAATCAAAAGGACAAGATATATTGGACAAACCATCTTTCATACTCTTTACCATACTCGATAAAATTCCTCATAACATACCCGATTTCCTTCAAAGCTAGTAATCTCAAAGTCTTTTAGAAAAACAGGGAATAAAGGGAGGAATGTAGATTGGAACACGAAGGGGTATTGCATAGCATTTTTCAAGCCTATGCGGAACACCGAAAGAAACACAGGAAAATGAGCGAGTTTGAGTATCTTGACCACACACCTTATCTACACAGTTCGGACTATCTTCGTGAGTTATATCGAGGAGCGGACACAAAGAGGAAGAAACAGAAGCTATTCGACTACATCAAGAGGTTCGAAGTCGGTGACAAACAATACAAAGGCTACTACTCATTGTACGAACAGATCGGCAAGGAGTTGGGGCACATTGAGGATGAGGAATATATCAGCATACCGAAGTCGCTCATTTTGGATTACGTAGCGGAGATGATCGAAGACGACGGAAGCGAGTGGTATCAACGGAATTTTTACAAACATCCGAGGGGGAACAAAAAAATGATCGAAGTGATTGTCGGCGGGCTTGTGTTGATTGGAATTGCCTATGCGGAAAATCGTGGCTGGGTGGACAAAGATAGCGTGTCCCTTGTCTTGAACGTGGGTATGCAGGCGGGAATATGCGCGAGCATGTTCTACCTCATGCACAAGTTGTCCGTTTTGTTCTTGTGACATGTTCCCACGCATATTCCCATACAGAACACGGGCGGGCAGACCTGTGTTTCTTATTTCTCATATATGTTCAAGCTATCGGGAATATGCCCGTTTCTTAGGATAGTATCTCTTTTTTCGGAGGTGTTTTTTCTTGCTTGAACTTCTTGCTATTCCTGTCCTTTCGGGTGCGTCGGCGTTGTACGTCGGTATGAAAAAGCGTGATGTTGACGAAATGGCCATACGGAAAGTTTTCAAAAACCTCAAAGTGGGCGCGGTGGAAGGGAAAGATTTTGTCTATCCGAAGTTGATTGCTACGGAGCAAAAAGATTACGGTGTCCGATATGTCTATCGTGTGCCGTTAGGGTTGCCAAAAAAAGTGTTGGAACCTATTGAGGAAATACTTTCATCTACACTCGACAAGCCTGTTGAAGTCACATTCAAGAAGTGGCTGTACATCGACGTTTTTCACAACGACATCCCGAAAAAAGTCCTCTATCGTGATGTTCCAGACATGGCAGGCTGGGTCGTGCCACTCGGGTTTAATGAGAGGGGATGGCACTTCCATGACTTTGACAAAACGCCACATTGCACACTCAGCGGAACGGCAAGGTTCGGAAAAACCGTTATGCTCAAAAACATGATGACGTATCTAATTGAACATCATCCGGATGATGCGGAATTTATTATCATTGATTTAAAAGGAGGATTGGAGTTCGAAAAATACAGGGATTTAAAGCAAGTTATTGAGGTTGCCAGTGATCCGGTAGAAGCATTCGAAGCGTTACGCATCGTTCATATGCTTATGGAGCAGCGTATGGCGGAATTCAGGAAAAATGGATGGACCAATATTGTTGATACACCTTTGCAGAAACGTCTTTTTATCATTGTCGACGAAGGGGCTCAACTAGCGCCAGACAAATTCATGACCAAAGCACAAAAGGATATGTTGGCAGCGTGTCAATACACTCTTGCAGAAGCGGCACGAGTTGCAGGGGCTTTAGGTATGCGGCTCATCTTTTGCACACAGTATCCGACTAGCGACACCTTACCGCGTCAGATCAAACAGAATGCGGATTTAAAAATCACATTTCGTTTGCCAGCTGGGTACGCTTCGATGGTTGCGATTGACGATTACGGGGCAGAGGAACTGCCATCGGACATAAAAGGCCGCGCGATCGTAAAAACACATGAGAAAAAAATCGTTCAAGTGCCATACATCACTGATGATGAAATGATGAAAAGGATGGAGGTGTACCGAGTTGCAAAGCCTCAAAAATCAAAAGATGGGGGAGAGACAAGAGAAGATTTTGTACGCTTTGAGTGAGTTAGGGGCATTGAGTCGCTCACAGCTGCAGCATATGTTTGAGTTGGGCAGCAAACGGAACGCAAACAGGATTTTACAACAAATGGGCGAGTATCTTCATCATGTCCGATTGAACGAGAACATTTACTATTTGAACAAGAGAGGACGTGAGTTGGTCGGAGCAAAAAAAGAGTTTAGAAAAAATGGTCAGCTCGAACACACACTGATGAGGAACGACATTTATATCTTTTATCATTACCCAAAAACTTGGAAAAGCGAATGCAAAACAGAATGGAAAGAGGACGGAAAAGAATATCGAATCATTTCCGACGCACGTTTCACCTATCATGACCAGTTGTATTTCCTCGAGGTTGATCTACAGCAACAGATGCCGAAAAACAAACAAAAGATCGAGCTATACGCTTCCTTGTTTCGTGTCATTCAGCGCCAGCAGATCGGCGAACCTATTCTACTCTGGTACACGGTTTCGCAGACAAGAAAAGAGAAGCTGGAGAAATGGTGTAAGGAATATGGTATTACGTATGAAGTGTTGTGTAAACAGGACTTTTAAACAGGAACGAATGTTTGTTTTTTTCTGTTGATTACAGAACTAATGTTCGTGTACAATGTAAATAAGGGGGAGTGATTGTTGTGAAAGGTTTATTATTACATTCATTATCTACGCAACAACCATTAGAAATGATCTATTTGTCTGACAAAGGTGTGATCAGCCAGAGAGTTATTATCGTTGAGGAAATTCAGAAAAATAAAGTTGTAGCTTTTTGTAAGCTTAGAAACCAGTATAGGACATTTAAAATTGAAAATATTTTATCCATTAGCATTGCAAGGAAGAAAGGAAGAAAAGCATGGGCAAGTTAACAAAGAGACAAAATGAAGTTTTGATGGTCATTGTTCAATATCTAGAAAAACATCATTACCCACCGACGATGAAGGAGATTGGTGAAATGCTAAACATCTCCTCAACTTCAACTATTTTTGCTCATCTAGAAAAATTACGAAGAGAAGGTTATATTACATGGGAACTCGGTAAACCAAGAACACTAAGAATCTTAAAATTAGGCATCAATTAATTATGATGCCTTTTTTAAATGCTCCTAAAGCTCAATCTGTATTGTATAATATTTATTAGGATATTATAAATTAAATTTGATACACTGAAGTGTATAGGGTGTATAGTTGTATCAGTACAATCGCCATTCGACTCTCATGTCTGCTTATAAAAACATTAAAGATGAGAAATTTCGTTACTATATTCTCAAGCAAAAATCGGATGTGTTTCACGCGATGACCACATTTTTTAGAAAAGAGGAAAATAAAACACTTGTATAGCCCTTGCGTGATGCAGGGGTTTTTTTATCATATCAGAATTTATGATCTTGCCTTTTTTAAAAGAAGTGAGGCGCTGTCTAGCTTCAAGCGCCATCGGCTCGAATCGCTCCTCTCCGTATTGCGGCGGTTCCTTCATTCAGCGACGGCGCAGGACCAAACTTGGCTTGGTTCGAGCTCTCCTCAGTGGGGCTTGTACGATCTTCGCCAGTAGGTGGATGTTTTGCCCTTTTCTTACGAAGCAGGCCATCGAGGTGTTGCTAGCTCCTCTCTCTCGATGATATGATAAACTCATATAGTAATAATTGGAATAGTGAGGATGATCATACATAGATGTTTATTTAAGAAGATGGCGTGGCCTGAATTCGCAGCAGAAGCCAGACCTGTAAAGATTGATCAATATGGGGAATGAAACGACAAAAGGATAAATGCAGAGAAGAAAGAGAGGGAATGGATCATGTCAAATTGGAAAGAAGAGATCGTATCATGGGGAAAGGCGGTTGGAATTGCCGTTATTATTGCAGTCGTAGTTAGAAATCTAATTTTTGCTCCTTATATTGTGAAAGGGGAGTCCATGCTGCCGACTCTGCAAAATGATAATCGCCTGATCGTGAGCAAGTTCAGCAAATGGGAGGGATACAAGCACTTTGATATCATTGTATTCAATGCTCCTGATTCAAAAGAAAAGTATATCAAAAGAATTATCGGCTTACCCGGAGATACCGTTGAAATGAAGCATGATACTTTATACATTAATGGTAAAGCCTATAATGAACCATATTTAAAAACATGGAAGGAGAAAAATGAGACGGAAGGCCTTGTGACAGGAGATTTTACTTTGCAGGAAATTACAAATAAAAAAGTCATTCCAAAAGGGTACGTTTTTGTGTTAGGGGATAACCGTTTAGTCAGCAAGGATAGCCGTTATTTTGGACTTGTGCCAATGAAGGATATTGTAGGTAAGGCTGTATTACGGATATGGCCAGTGGATGAGGCAGGATTAGTGAAATAAAGCAACTGTTTTTATACCTTTTAACATAATCCATCGAGGAGTCTCCCACTTCTTAACGGAGTGGAAGTGGGGCGGTTCATTAAAGATCATTTCTTTTATAAATAACCCTCCCATCGTTTTTCGTTTTAAGCATTCGCGGGCGATCGCCGCGAATGCTTTTTTGTGTAAATAGGATCCTGTAAGATAAAGCGCTCCTGTCTTATCAGTCTGACATAAAGAATGGGTTAGTGAAACGCTAGGAAAGTGAAAGATTCAAGCTCCTCCCTCAGAAGGAAGCCATTTTATTAAGAAAAAATTAAGAAATGATTTGCATAATAGGACTAGCCAATTTAAATAGTTTCAATAAGGAGGAGTCTGTATTGAAAAAATGGATAGTTATATTCATTGTTGCCATTGTGGTGATTGGCGGAGGTGTTTGGATTTGGTCAATGGGCAAAAAAGATACTGTTGTAGCGCAAACACCTACAGCCTCTGTGCAAAAAGGAAAGTTGGAAGTGAAGGTAAGTGGCAATGGAACGATCCAGCCTGTTACAAGCGAAGATCTCAAAGCAAAAGCCAACAAGGAAGTAGACGAAGTCCTTGTTTCTGAAGGCGAGAAAGTGACAGAAGGGCAAGAGCTGATAACTTTTACAGATGGCAGCGATCCAATTACGGCGCCGGCAGCTGGAACGGTGACATCAGTAGCAGTAGAGCCAGGACAGCGAGTAACAATAGGTCAAGTTGTTGCTCATCTTACTAATTATGATGATTTACAAGTGACGGTACAAATCGATGAATTAGATATTCCGAAAATAAAAGCAGGCCAGACCGCAAGCGTGAAAATCAATGCATTTCCCAATACAACATACAGCGGCAAGGTGACCTCTATTGCAAATGAGGGAACCGTCTCTAATGGTGTTTCAACATTTGATGTGACAGTGCATCTTGATAAATCAACCAATGTGAAGGTTGGCATGACAGCAGAAGCAAGTATTTTAGTAGAAAGCAAGGATAACGTGTTATACGTGCCGATTGAAGCTGTTAATACGATCAATGGACAAAAGTTTGTTGTTGTCACTGACCCATCTTCTTCGGAAAATGGCGAAGCTACTAGACGACAGATCATAAAAACAGGGATCAATAATGAAGATTACGTAGAAATCACTGAAGGATTAGAAGAGGGAGAGATTGTTCAATTGCCGAGAACGGCAGTTACAAGCTCAAATATGAATAACAGAATGGAGTTTGGCGGAATGATGAACCGTATGCCGCGAATGAATGGGGCAGGCGGTATGGGTGGCAGAAGCTACCGAGGAGGGGAGTAGGCAAATGGCCAAGTCAATTATTGAAATACAAAATATGACGAAAACATACCGCCTAGGCGGTGAGGTGGTCCAAGCCTTACAAGGAATTTCTTTGCAGATTCACAGTGGCGATTTCCTGGCGATTGTTGGACCCTCTGGTTCAGGAAAGTCGACTTTTATGAATATGATCGGATGCCTGGATCGACCAGATGCTGGCAGCTATTTTCTTGATGGAAAAGAAATTGCCAGATTGAATGACAATGAACTAGCAGCCATTCGAAATGAGAAAATCGGTTTTATTTTTCAAAATTTTTTCTTATTGCCGCGCCTAACTGCGCTGGAAAATGTCGAACTCCCTCTATTGTATAGAGGAATGAAAATAAAAGAAAGGCAGCAAATAGCGCAAGAATGCCTTAAAAAAGTCGGATTAATAGAACGTGCTCATCATTTGCCAAGCCAACTATCAGGCGGGCAACAGCAGCGTGTGGCAATCGCGCGAGCGCTTGTGGGCAATCCTCCTATTTTGCTGGCAGATGAGCCGACGGGAGCACTTGATAGTAAAACGAGTCAAGAGATTATTAACATTATGAAAGGACTAAATGAACAAGGGCATACGATTATTATCATTACCCATGATTGGGAAGTGGCCAAACAGGCGAAGCGCATCGTACGTATTCAAGATGGTCGTTTATTTGAAAGCAGAGGTGATTTCATTGAGGCTTCTTCAGTCGATTAAAATGGCGATGCGCAGCATTCGCGGCAATAAGCTACGTTCTTTTTTAACAATGCTTGGAATTATTATTGGCGTGTCTTCTGTCATTGTTTTAATTTCGATTGGCCAAGGATCAAGTAAAGCTGTAGCAGAGCAAATTAATCAATTAGGAACCAATTTATTAACGGTCAATGTGATGAATTCAGATATTGTAAAACTGACGGTAGAAGATACCGAAAAATTTCGTAAACTGGACGGGGTGAAGGAGATCGCTCCAGTTGTATCAGGGCGTGTAAGTGTTAAAAATGGCACGACCGCTACGCAAGTATCGTTGATCGGGACGACTGCTTCCTACCAGACTGTGCGAGAGGCTCAAGTTAGCCAAGGGCGCTTTTTGTCAGATATCGATGTAGAATATCGCCAAAAAATAGCTGTTTTAGGAGCTAATACTGCGCAAACGCTGTTTGGAATGGAAAATCCGGTCGGAAAATATATTCAGGTGGATGGAATATCTTTTAAAGTAGTAGGGGTGCTTGCATCCAAAGGAGGTTCCATGGGACAAAGCGGCGATGATGTTATTTTGCTGCCGCTTTCAACGGCACAGCGTATCACGAAGAATACCAATGTACAAACCATGTATATTCAAGCAAAAAGTGCTGAACAATTAAACTGGATAATGGCAGAAATCGAACGAACTTTGATGCGCATGTTCCCAGACCATCAAGATAGCTATAGTGTTTTTAATCAGCAAGATTTAATGGATACAATGAGTTCGGTGACAAATACGATGACCATGATGCTTGGAGGAATTGCAGGTATTTCACTTTTAGTCGGCGGAATCGGGATTATGAATATTATGCTCGTATCCGTTTCAGAACGAACGAAAGAGATTGGAATTCGTAAAGCCATTGGTGCCAAACGAAGAGATATTTTACTGCAATTTTTAATTGAGGCCGCTGTGTTAAGTGCTTTTGGAGGGATAATCGGCATTGGACTTGGTTTAGGAATTGGCCAAATACTCTCTGTGACGCTGAAGTTATCTGTGTCTTATTCTGTGTCTGTCGTGCTCATTGCATTCTTGTTCTCGTTAATTGTCGGTATTGTCTTTGGGGTCTTTCCGGCTAGCAAAGCGGCAAAGCTCGATCCGATTCAAGCACTCCGTTATGATTGATTTTGGAAATGAAGCGATCGCCTTTTGCGACCGCTTCGTTTTGTTGTATATTGGAAAGAAGGAGGGGAACTGGGTGCGGCTATTAATCGTAGAAGACAATGTGGATTTATTGCAATCGATTATTCAAATTTTAAATGATGAGTTTACAGTAGACAGTGCGACAAACGGCGAGGAAGGGCTATTTTTGGCACGGCAAAATATTTATGATGCAATCATATTGGATGTGATGCTTCCTGAAATCGACGGCTTTGCGATTGTTCAGAAAATGAGAGCAGAAGAGATTCAAACGCCAGTTCTATTTTTAACGGCAAAAGATTCGCTTGAGGACCGGGTAAAGGGACTTGATTTTGGCGGGGATGATTACTTGGTAAAGCCGTTTCAGGCTGCGGAGCTAAAGGCGCGCCTGCGTGCTTTATTAAGGAGAAGCGGCAGCTTAACGACGAATCAAACCCTTCGCTATCGCGGGATTGAATTGCTAGGAAAAGAAAAGGATATTAAAGTCGATGATCATTTCATTCGCTTGACTGCGAAGCAATATGAGTTGCTGGAATATCTGATCAATAATAAAGGAACGATTTTAACGAAAGAACAAATTTATGATCGTGTATGGGGATTTGATTCAGATACGACGATTGCGATTGTCGAGGTATTTATTCATCATTTGCGCAAAAAACTGGAGCCGTTTGGCTATCATACAGATATTAAAACGATTCGCGGCGTGGGATACATGCTTGCGGAATCATAGGAGAGACCTCTATGTTTCGACGTACCCATATTCGACTGACGATTTTAAACTCATTTGTTTTTTTCATTCTTATTAGCATGCTTGGTGTTTTTTTATATTCGTATTTGCAAACGCGCTTATATAAAGATGTGGATGAGACCATTATTCGTGCGATGGAGCGAGTTCAATATGGGGAGGCGGGAGAAAGAATCGCTCCGCTGCGGGATCCTCGCCTTTTTATTATTGCTTGGAACGAACAAGGAAAAATCATTGATCCGAATGCGAACACAACATTGTTTCAACAGAACGAGCTCACCATTTATCCCCAACAGTTAAATGAGCTATATGATATCCAAATTGACCATTTATATTTTCGAACAATGGCTGTCTCTATAGATACGGCGTTTGGTAAAATAACTGTGCAAATATTGCGGAATATCAATTCGGAAAAAGAAATTTTAAATCGTCTGTTGCTGCTGATGATAGCAGGAGGCGGCGTCGCTCTTCTTTGCTCGGTGGCAGCGGGATATTTTCTTGCTGAACGAGCGCTGGTGCCCATTAAAAGCGCTTGGCAAAAGCAGCAGCAGTTTGTTTCCGATGCCTCTCATGAGCTTAGAACACCTTTAGCGGTTATACAGGCGAAAACGGATTTATTGTTTCGCTCTCCTTCGGCGACCATCGAAGAAAAAATTGTCGATATCTCCGTCATTGCTAAAGAATGCAGACGTCTTTCTAAGCTGGTAGCGAATTTATTAACATTGGCCCGTTCGGATTCAAATCAGATCGAGATGAAAAAGGAGCCATTTCGAATCGATGAGTTGCTGCGGGAAATTGTCAATCATTATGATGAAATTGCTTCCTATCAGCAAAAAGAAATGACGCTAGATAGTGAACCTTCTCTTTTATTTGCGGGAGATAGAGAAAGGATTCATCAGCTGATTGTGATTTTATTAGATAATGCCATGAAATATACAAAGGAAGGAGGAAAAATCCATCTTTCCTGCCATCAAAGCGCATCTTCTATTATACTAAAAGTACAGGATAATGGAATCGGTATTGCAGAAGAGGACATTCCGAAAATTTTTGATCGCTTCTACCAAAGCGATAAAGCTCGCGCCGCATCAGATGGAGCAGGTTTGGGGCTTTCCATTGCGAAATGGATTATCGACCAGCATTATGGGAAGGTGAAAGTGAAAAGTAAGCTAGGTGAAGGGACCTGTTTTGAAATTACCTTTCCTAAAAATCAAAAAATTTAACAGATCCACCGAGAAATCTCCCACCTTCCCATTGCCAAATCAAGCGAATTAATTCGTTTGGGAAGTATCCAGTTTTTGAATCGTCTCTAGCATTGCAAAAATAGGTTCCAGTACTTCTTGGTTACGCGGTGTCTGGATATTAACAATCATTGGAACGTTTCCTTTGATCCAAAGCACATTTACGGCCGTATCGTTTGTATAAGCTTTGTACCAGACCGCTTGATGAAGCATTCCTTGCAGGTTATTGGTTTCTTGCTGGACAGCGTCGGAGGTCACTGCCTTGGCTTGATCTTCGACCATTTTGGCATAGTCCGTTTCGTTGTCGTCTGGCTGCACTAGGCGGATTCTGACAAATGAACGATCTTTTAGGAGAACATCAGAATTCGGTTCTTCTGCTTCAAGCTTCCAGTTCCCTAAAACATAAAGAGAGAAGGATTGGTTTTCACTTGTTTCTAATTTTCCTGTTTCTTCATATGTTTTTCCATCTTTAGTATAAGATAGCTTTTTCTTAGTGGGAGGTTTGGCCTCTGTTTGAGATGCATTGTCCGTATTCGGGCTGTCAGTGCCTATGTTATGATGATCTGTCGAATTGTTATTATTCGTGCTGACGCTGCTGTCTTTGTTGCTGTTGTCTGTGCTACTGTTGTCTTGAGTGCTGGCAGTGTTAGCGTTTGGAGTTGTTGCCGTTTTTTCAGTTTCCTGCTTTGTGCCACAACCAGCTAGAAGAACAGTTCCTGCTACAAACAGTGTCAATATTTTGTATAGTGATTTCATAAAAAGCCCTCCTTAAATAAATGGAAGAATATCATTATTATATCATATGAAGAGTACGAATTATCCATTATTTTACTAAAAATGTGCCGCAATATGCGAAATAGAGGCTTTCTGCCTATTTTTTTACTATAACCTTTTAACATCATCCATCGAGAAGCTCCTCATCTCTTAACGAAGTGTAGGTGGAGGGGGCGCTAGAAAATGGATGAAAATAGAAGTTCAAATGACGCTTATTACCTTAACGCTAATCGCTTTCTGAAAAATGGATAGAAAATCATTTAGAATCAAACTACTTTGTTGCTTGTTCTCCCACAAGCAGGGCATGGATATTCTTGATTTTGAATGAATCATGTGAAAAGGATGGATTATTCATCATTCTATCACAATCATAAGCTACATGGCATGATTGTATTTGTAAGATAGAATTTGGCCGGTTTTGCGATGGTCTGGGCGTGGGCGGTCGAGCAGCGCTGCTTTCAGATCTTTATCTTACCTTCTTGTGACGAAAAGGCAAGTCGTAGATTTGTCTCCGGCCATCGAAGAAAATAGAATTCTGCTTTTGGATGGGCCGTCTATTCCCTTTTTTCGCAGGGCCTCGATCATTCGCAAATGGGGCCAATTGCTAAAGTCATTCATCACTTATATAGAAAAGCTAATGTTTTAACATATAGCGGTTAATAGGCCGGCCGACTCCGCCATATTGAATATCGATTTGCACTTTTTGTTGCTTTTCTAGATATTCTAAATAACGTCGGGCAGTGACGCGGGCAATTCCGACTCCCTCAGCTACCTCTTCTGCTGAAACAGGGATTGCCTGTTGCTGAAGGTAATTGATGATTTTTTGAAGTGTAATCTCATTCAATCCTTTTGGAAGTCCGCCATTTCTTTCGATCTGCGGCATTTGCAAAAGCCCGTCCAATTCTTGCTGTGTTAATGTGGTTTTAATAGTCAGCTTTTGTCGGAAAGTATGATAATTTTCTAATGCCTGTTTTAATCGTTCAAATTTGAATGGCTTCATAATATAATCAAATGCGCCGTTTTGCAGTACACGTCTTACCGTCTCTATATCGCTGGCAGCGGTAATGGCAATGACATCAACGGCGTGCCCCTCTGTTCGAATCTTCTGCAATGTTTCCAGTCCATCTTGGTGCGGCATATAAATATCAACGATGACTAAATCAGGATGAAGACGGCGCACCATTTCGATTCCTTGGATTCCATTTGAGGATATACCGATCACTTTAAAGTGCGGAACTTGCTCAATAAATTGTCGATTGACTTCTTGCACCATCGGGTCATCTTCGATTAATAGCACTTTGTACATTCTTTATTTTCCCCTTTTCTTACATGTCGAATGTAATAGTAAAAATGGTTCCCTTGCCCATCTCTGATTCTACATGGATTTTTCCGTTCCCTTTCCTGACGATTTGTTGAAGGAGATATAAGCCGATGCCCCGGTTCTTTTTATCCTTTGTTGAAAATCCTTCATCAAAAATATAAGGGAGATGGCGCTGATCGATACCGCAACCGTTATCCTCTACTGAAAGGCATAAGAGTTCATCATTCTGTTCAATGCTAATATAAATTTCTTTCTTTCGCTCAATCATCGTTTGAAAAGAGTCGAAGGCGTTTTCGATTAAATTTCCAAGTATAACCACGAAATCATGATGGTCTAACGCACTTGGGAGTTTTTTGAGCTTACTATGGCGGTCGATGATGACTTGAATGCCGAGCTCTTTTCCGCGGCGGATTTTGCTAAGCAGCAGTCCGGAAATACTATCATCTTTAATCTTTTGGCTTAAAAATTTAGTCAGTTCGGCCTGTTCTTCAGTTATCTTAAATACGTATTCAAGCGCTTTTTCTTTATGGCCGAGCTGAATAAGGCCAGCAATGGTATGAAGCTTATTCATATATTCGTGATTTTGAACCCGCAAGGCGCTGACGAAGGCTTTCACTCCTGTCAATTCCTCCGCCAGCTTTTTGACTTCTGTTTGATCTTGAAAAATAGCGACGGCTCCGACAATTTGACCATTTACTTTAATAGGAATTCGGTTGCTTAAAATATTTAAATGCCGAATTTGCAGTTCTTTATTATAGATTGGCTCATTGATTTGCAGGATTTCCGGTAAGTGTGTATCGGGAAGGATCAAACGAATCGGTTTGCCAATGACATCTTCATAAATTCCTAACATTTGTTTCGCTTTGTCGTTAAAAATCGTAATTTTTTCATCTTTATCAATGGCAATAACCCCTTCATGCATCGCATTAAATGTCTCTGTTCGCTCAACAAGCAGCTTCGCAATTTCATGCGGCTCCAGTTGAAACATTTGCCGCTTAATATGAGAAGCAAGCAGCCAAGATCCGATTCCCCCAAACAATAAAGAAAGGCCAGCGGTAAGCAAAATTTCTATTTTTAAGGATAATAATGCTTCTAGGACGCTCGGAAGCTGATAAGCGGCGATAACGACGCCAATCTGCTGGTGATCGTTGTTCATAATCGGAACAAATGCGCGAATAACCGTGCCAATTTCACCGCGAGCTTTAGATGTGTATGTATGTTCAGCGAAGGCAGGGCCTTCATCTTTTCCAAATGACGGCTTGCCAATCATTTCTTGCACAGGATGGGATAATCGAATACGATGTTGATCTAATACGACGATATAGGTCGCTCCATGAATGATTCGTAAACGTTCCACCACAGCATTAATAGAGTGTCGCCCAGCTGGTGTTCCTATTATATTTTGCTTGATCTCTGGAAGTTCAGAGACCGTGCGCGCAGTTAAAAGAGCGCGTTGTTTCAGCTCTTCTTCCTTTGTGTGAACGAAATTTCCGACAATCACAATGCCGCCTAACAGTAAAGAGAAGCTCACAATAAAAAAGATAAGGGCTGTAATTTTCCAACGAATCGATAGTCTTTTCATCTGTCAACTCCTTCTCAGAAAGACAAAGCATGCCAGTTGTTTTGCCTGTTGCCTCTCTGTTTTTTGACCGTGAGAGGCAGCAGAAAAAACAGGAGAAAGATTGAAGCGATGGGTTCCCAAAACAGATCCTCCATTGTGTCTTGATCATAAAGCATAAAACTTTTCTTCTATCTATTTTATCATTTCTCTCTGTATATGTTAGAATTTTCTCAAAGCAGAAAACAGGTGACGGGAGAGAAGCATGAGAAGAAAATGGATGATCACCGGCTTATTGGCTATTTTAGCTGCTGTAATCGTATGGATGATACAAATTCAAAAGCCGGAGCAGCTTGTTTATGATGATGAACAGCAAGGGTTAAACAAGCAAATTGTGATTTATTTTAGCCACGTTGTCGCTGAAAATACACCAAAAGGATTAGCAGCGCAGAAATTCGCTCAATTGGTGGAGAAGAAGACAAATGGCCGGGTGAAGGTAGAAGTATTTCCAAATGGATCTTTATACTCAGACGGGGAAGAAATCGATGCCTTATTGCGCGGTGATGTGCAAATGATTGCCCCATCATTGTCAAAGGTCACACAGTTGATTCCAGAGTGGCAGGTTCTGGATTTGCCGTTTATTTTTCAAGATTATAGCGATGTCGAAAGAACATTTACAGGAGAGGTCGGAAAGCAATTATTAGCGATGCTTGACCGCGAAGGGATGAAAGGGCTTGCGTTATGGAGCAATGGTTTTAAACAGATGATGAGCAATCGCCGGCTATTGATTGAACCAAACGATTTTTCAGGATTAAGGTTTCGGGTGATGCCGAGTGAAGTCATTAGCAAACAGTTTCAGGTTTTAGGGGCCAATCCGATCGTAGTTTCTTTTGACCGTGTTTATGAATCGTTAGAGAAGCATGAATTTGATGGGCAAGAAAATACGATCTCCAATATTTATTCAAAAGGGTTTTATCAATTTCAACCATACTTAACAATCAGTAATCATGGCTATCTTGGCTATGCTGTTATAGTCAACGGCAGTTTATGGAATAATTTACCAAAAGATATTCAAGAAAAAATTACCGAAGCCATGCAGGAGACAACGAGATGGAATTTACAGCAGTCTAAACAACAAAATCAAGAAGAATTGGAACGAATGAAACAAAATCAGCAAATGCATATTTATGAACTTACAGAAACAGAAAGAGAAAAATGGAAACAGTCATTTAGACCATTATATGAAGAATTTCAGAGAGAATTTGGCAACGATCTTTTGCGGAAGATTCAGCACTGAGCCTCATTGGCTCAGTATTTTTTATGGATTTGGTTTGAAGAACAAAATGAACAAAATGAACAATATTACCATAATATTCATACTCTTCTGTCGTTTGTTAAGATAAAGGCGATGATAAATGAAAGCGTTATCAAATAGAGGGGGACAGAAGGATGAGGATTCATTTTAAAAATTTAACGGTTCAAGTGCTCACGGGAATTGTGCTTGGTATTTTGGTAGGTTTTTTATTTCCCGATTTTGGAACGCAGCTAAAGGTGCTAGCCGATGGATTTATTAAGTTGATTAAAATGCTGATCGCACCCATTATTTTCTTTACTGTTGTCATCGGTATTGGAAACATGGGGGATTTGAAAAAGGTAGGACGAATTGGCGGTAAAGCGCTCATTTATTTTGAAATTGTGACGACGTTTGCTTTAGCTATCGGGATCATCGTTGTCAATCTTATCAAGCCTGGTGCAGGAGTTAATATAGACGCGATAAAGGGGGGCGATGTTTCCCAGTATACGAAGCAGGCAGAAGCAACGGACCACGGGATTGTCGAGTTTTTATTAAGTATTATTCCTGATAATGTGGTTGGGGCGATGGCGAAGGGAGACCTGCTTCCGATTCTTTTCTTTGCTGTACTGTTTGGATTAGCGACAGCGGCAATGGGAGAAAAAGCAAAGCCAGTAGTAGATTTATTTGAAAGATTAGCTGATATTTTCTTCCGTATTGTTAACATGGTAATGAAGGTATCTCCTCTTGCCGCTTTTGGCGCTATGGCTTATACGATCGGTACATTTGGATTAAGCTCTTTAGTGGCCCTTGGAAAGCTAATGGGATCTGTTTATATGACAATGTTTTTATTTATCGTGCTTGTGTTGGGGGCGATTGCTAAATTTTATCGATTTAGCATTTTTAAATTTATTGCATACATTAAAGACGAAATTTTGCTTGTACTCGGAACATCTTCTTCAGAATCAGCCTTGCCAAAAATGATGGAAAAACTTGAAAAGTACGGGTGCTCTAAATCGGTCGTTGGTCTTGTGGTTCCGACAGGATATTCTTTCAATTTAGATGGAACATCGATTTATCTTTCCATGGCAGCCATGTTTATTGCACAAGCGTACGGGATTGATCTGACCATATGGCAAGAACTCACATTGTTAGGTGTGTTAATGCTGACTTCGAAAGGAGCGGCAGGAGTAACGGGATCAGGGTTTATTACGCTGGCGGCAACGCTCACAGCATTTCCGATGATTCCAGTAGAGGGAATTGCATTGCTTCTTGGAGTGGATCGCTTTATGTCGGAAGCGCGCGCTATCACGAATCTCATCGGAAACGGGGTAGCTACAGTTGTTGTTTCAAAAATGGAAAAGGAATTTCATACTGAGGGCAATCCTGAGATGAATCAAAAGATGACCATCGCCCAGTAATGGACGGTGGAGGATGACAGAAAAGATCATGGAATATAGCTAGCGCAAGATTTCGGCAAATGAATTCTTGGACATGCTGACTATATTGCTTTTGAAAGAGCGTGGTTCAGCATGAACCAATATCTTCAGAAAAATCGGCGGTCGAAGGCAAAGAAGTAGATTTTCCTTCAGCCGTCGTTACACTATATAGGCTCCATGCTCATACAAAAAAGTAAAAAAGGAAGTGTATGCTTTTTTATTCAAAATAGGTTGACAATGGCATTTATTGTTTGTATAATAAATCTCGAATTAAAAATTTATTAGATCAAAATTTATTATCTCGATTTCGAGATTTTTGACTTTTGGGAGGATGTGAGCTAGGTTGATTCAAATATATCCGGCAGATGAAAGATATCATGCAACTCATGGTTGGCTAGATACGCACTTTAGTTTTTCTTTTGCTGAGTATTTTGACCCAACTAACGTAAATTTTGGCCCCTTGCGTGTATTAAATGATGATGTGATCAAACCACTTCGTGGATTTGGTGCACATCCCCATCAAGAAATGGAGATTGTGTCGATTGTGCTTAGCGGTCAGCTGAAACATAAAGATAGTTTAGGCAATGAGGCCGTTACTACATTTGGCGGCATTCAGCGAATGTCGGCTGGAACTGGAATTGTTCATTCTGAGGTGAATCCATCAGCGACAGAGGATGTGAATTTGCTGCAGCTTTGGTTTTTGCCAGAACGTCAAGGCCTTGCTCCGTCTTATGAGAGAACCGACTTTGATATAAGCCAATTGAAAAACCAATGGCTTCCTGTTGTAGCGAAAAATCCACAATCTCCTAATGTGGCGCACATTCATCAGGATTTAACCATCTATTTGTCAGATATCGAAGCGGGAAATGAGATCATATTTGAGCAGGAGAGCGGCCGTCGCATTTTCCTGTTTGTGATTGATGGAGAATTGAAGGTTAACGAGGAGGTTAATCTATATAAACGAGATTCTGCACGAATGGCTCAAACCCCTCAATTAAAAATAGCCGCTGAGACCGATACGCGGGTAATGCTCATTGATCTGCCTTAAAAGGCGGAATGAGATTATATATTTATAAAGGAGAGAATGGATATGACCAATGTCAACTTAGCGATCATCTATTACAGTTCTACCGGAACCAATTACAAATTAGCGAAATGGGCGGAAGAAGCAGCGAAAGACGCAGGGGCAGACGTAAAGGTATTAAAAGTTCCTGAGCTTGCTCCAGCGGCAGCCATTGAATCTAACCCTGCTTGGAAGGCAAATGTGGAAGCAACAAAAGATGTTCCAACGGTTACGCTAGATGACTTGGAATGGGCAGATGCGATTATTTTCAGCGTACCAACCCGATTTGGCAATGTTCCAGGGCAGCTTAAACAATTTTTAGACACAACAGGGGGGCTTTGGTTCCAAGGGAAGCTTGTCAACAAAGTGGTAAGTGCTATGTCAAGCGCTCAAAATCCTCATGGTGGTCAAGAGCAAACCATTTTGCAATTGTACACAACGATGTATCATTGGGGAGCCATTGTGGCAGCGCCAGGATATACCGATTCGGCGATTTTTGCTGGCGGAGGAAATCCGTATGGTACAAGTGTAACAGTAGATCAAAACGGCAATATTGCTGAAGATGCTGAGGCGGCTGTCAAACATCAAGCAAAACGCACGGTGCAAGTCGCCCAATGGGTGAAAAACGGTTTACAAAAATAAAAAATTCATGAGATCAGATGAAACCGGCTTCTAACATCGCCACAGGGCGATAAGAAGCCGGTTTTTTGATCAAGCATATCTTTTGCTTTTTAAAAGCAAAAAAAGCGATAATGAAAACGTAAAATTTGGAAGGAGGAGAAGCAATGAACAGCTTACATGATGGAGCGATCTTACATAATGGTGTCAAAATGCCGTGGCTTGGATTTGGTGTTTGGAAAGTAAAGGATGGCGAGGAAGTAGTTCAAGCGGTGAAAACAGCGATTGAAGTAGGATACCGTCATATTGATACAGCCGCAGTCTATAAAAATGAACAAGGAGTCGGCCAGGCTATAAAGGAATCTGGCGTGCCGCGACAAGAGCTTTTTATTACTACAAAAGTGTGGAATTCAGATCAAGGATATGATACTACATTAAAAGCGTTTGAGGACAGTTTGCAAAAGCTTGGTCTTGATTATGTGGACCTTTATTTGGTTCATTGGCCTGTAAAGGGGAAGTATAAGGATACGTATCGTGCGCTTGAACAGCTATACAAAGATGGCCGCGTGCGCGCTATTGGAGTATGTAATTTTCAGATTCATCATTTAGAAGATTTGCTTGCGGATTGTCAAATTAAGCCGATGGTAAACCAAGTGGAGTATCATCCGCGCCTTACTCAAGAAGAGCTTCGATCCTTCTGCAAACAGCATGGAATTCAGTTGGAGGCTTGGTCGCCGCTTATGCAAGGGGAATTGCTTCATGATTCCACTTTAATTGAAATCGGAAAGAAATATGGAAAATCACCGGCACAAGTGATTCTTCGCTGGGATTTGCAAAACGAAGTGGTGACTATTCCAAAATCAGTCACTCCACATCGTATTAAAGAAAATGCAAACATTTTTGATTTTGAATTAACGGCAGAGGACATGGAGAAAATTAATTCCCTCAATAAAAATGAGCGGATCGGTCCCGATCCAGATAATTTTAATTTTTAACATATTCACTAAGAAGTTTCGCACCTTATAAAGTGGAGTTGGGAGAGATTCATGTATCCTTTCATCTCTAAGACGTCGTACTGTGAGAAAAAAGGTTGCTTGCTGTAAAAAGGTGTCATAAGAGAAGGTTTTCAGGTTGTAGTCAAAGTGAACATGGATTTTGGCTACAACCATTTTAATAGCCTCCATTTGTAGCGATGCTTCCACATCAAACTGGCTTGAAAACACAAATAAAGAATGCAGCTGGGAGGTGCAAATCGCACGAAAGAAGCTCATAAGCGGAAGAGCGATCGCCATTGATGGAGGATAAAAATGTTTATCATCAATTTAAGGCTTCATGATGGAAGCCTTTTTAATTTTATAGGGGGGGGAGAAGCTTCTTGTTCTGAAACCCAACGATGAAATAGAACAAGAGCTACGTCTATATATACATGACTTCGGCATTGGCTCCATTTGCGAATCATGGAGATCCAATAAAACGAAAAGATCGAAAGGTTCCCTCAATTTGATATGGCGAAAACACGGCTGAAGGGGAGAAGAGAATAAGCTATGAGCATGATAAAAAAGATGGAGCGAATCATCTTGAAAAAGCGGACAAGAATAAAAAGGAATTTGTATATGTATTCATTTTTTCCATACTAAAGGGTAAAGAGGACTTTGTTTGACGAAAAAATGCGAGGTACAGTAAAATATTAAATAGTATAACATGTTTTTCATGATGTTATGCGACCATTAACGGAGGGTTTATGAATGTTTTTTCATCCGATGGATTTTTTAATTATGATTGCATTTGGCATTTCTCTGTGGGCGCAATTTAAAGTTTCGGGAAACTTTGAAAGATGGTCAAGAGTATTAGCTTCTTCCGGATTAACGGGAGCGGAAGTGGCCAGAATGATTTTAGACCGCAATGGTCTTTATCATGTGCCTGTTGAGCCAGTTCGAGGAAGATTAACGGACCATTATGATCCGATTTCCCGTGCTGTTCGCCTATCAGAACCAGTATATTACGGACGTTCCATCGCCGCCGTTTCTGTGGCAGCGCATGAGGTCGGCCATGCTGTCCAGCATAAGCAATCATATGGAGCGCTAGTGCTTCGCCACCGCATGTTCCCGATTGTTAATTTCACATCTGGAGCCGCTCCGTTCTTATTAATAGCGGGATTTCTTTTTAAGCAGCTTTCCCTTATTGGGCTAGGCATTATTTTCTTTTCCTTTGCTGTAGCGTTTCAGCTAGTCACGCTGCCCGTTGAATTTAATGCAAGCTCAAGAGCGAAGAAATTTATGCTTGCTGAAGGAATTATCCAGCGTGAAGAGGAGCGTGGAGTGAACAAGGTGCTGGGGGCAGCCGCTTTGACTTATGTGGCCGCTGCGCTTATTTCGGTGCTTGAGCTGTTGAAATATATACTTATCTTTACCCAAAGCAATAACGATGAAGAGTAACATACAATTCGTTTTGTAGGAGGTGTAATCCGCACACGGTCAACGTGTGCGGAAACTAATTGGACATATTTAATTTAGTGATAGTGGCTTTATTAATTGCGATTACCGGCTTTTTCGTTGCCTCGGAATTCGCTATCGTCAAGGTGCGGACATCAAGAATCGATCAATTGATTAGCGAAGGAAATAAACATGCGATTGCCGCGAAAAATGTTATTTCAAATTTGGATGAGTATTTATCAGCTAACCAGCTTGGGATTACGATTACATCGTTAGGATTAGGTTGGCTAGGGGAGCCGACTGTTGAGCGAATGCTCCTGCCGGTATTTGAAGGATTGGATTTATCCGAATCTCTCTCGCATGTTTTGTCTTTTATTATTGCCTTTGCTAGCATTACGTTTTTGCATGTGGTTGTTGGTGAACTGGCGCCGAAGACATTCGCAATTCAAAAAGCTGAAGCTATTACATTATTTACAGCAAAGCCGCTTATTTTGTTTTATAAGCTCATGTATCCATTTATTTGGACACTGAATACATCCGCACGCCTTGTAACCAATTTGTTTGGCTTGAAGCCTGCGTCAGAGCATGAGCTTGCGCATTCTGAAGAGGAATTGCGGCTTATTTTATCAGAGAGCTATAAAAGCGGGGAAATTAACCAATCTGAATATAAATACGTCAATAACATTTTCCGTTTTGATGACCGGGTGGCAAAGGAGATCATGGTACCGCGCAAAGAGATTGTAGCTCTTGATATGAATCATTCGATTCAAGAAAATCTCGAGATCATTAAAGAAGAAAAGTATACACGTTATCCGGTGATTGATGGAGATAAAGACCACGTTCTCGGTTTAATTAATGTAAAGGAAGTATTTACAGATCTCGTCGCTAATCGCTCACAAACGAAGGAGCTAAAGGATTATATTCGTCCAATCATTCAAGTGATTGAATCGATTGCCATTCATGATTTGCTTGTAAAAATGCAAAAAGAACGTATTCACATGGCGATTTTAGTGGACGAATATGGCGGAACGTCAGGACTTGTTACGGTTGAAGATATCTTGGAGGAAATTGTTGGTGAAATTCAAGATGAGTTTGACGTTGATGAGCTTCCGTTAATCCAAAAAATTGATGATCTGCATACAGTGGTTGATGGAAAAGTGTTGATTAGCGAGGTCAATGATTTATTTGGTCTGTCAATTGATGATAGTGACGTTGATACGATCGGCGGCTGGATTTTAACAGAACACTATGATATCAAAGAAGGCGACAGCATCGAGGTGGATCATTACTTGTTGAAGGTGCTGGAGATGGATGGTCATCATGTAAAAACGATTGAAGTCACGAGAAAGGAAGCTCAAGAGGAAGATCATTCGCTACATGGTGATGGAGAGGCCCAATTTCATTATTGATAGCAAAGTGTACAAAGCTAAGCTGTAGACAAAGTCCATTTGGACTTTGTCTACAGCTATTTTCATCCTCATCTATGGATGGCGATTGAAAAACGCTTGCAGACGATCAATGCAGCCGAGCGAGACTAATGGTGCATGATAAAAGCGTCTGCAAGGCAAGCTTTATGACCAGAGGGTATTAGGCAGCCATTTATCATTGCAAGGAGCTACGCAGCGAATGAATTCATTGGTAAAAGGGTGCGGGAAATCGAGCTTGAATGCATGAAGCGCCTGTCTTGACAATGGTTGGGCGCTTCCCTCATATAAACGATCGCCGACTAAAGGATGACCAATATAGCTCATATGCACGCGGATTTGATGTGTGCGTCCTGTCTCTAACGTAAGTTCGACCAATGAAGTTTGCTTTTTAAAGTCCGTATCGAGAACCCGATAATGGGTTACAGCGGCCAGGCCGGTTTTTGATACCCTTCGCCTTGTCGGATGATGGCGATCCCGTCCGATTGGTGCGTCAATGCTTCCGCTTTTCTCCTTTAAAATTCCATGAACAAGAGCTACATAGGTTCGTTTGATTTGCCGCTGTTCCAGCATACGGTCCAATATGGCACCTGCCAAAGCGTGTTTAGCAAATAAAATAGCTCCTGATGTATCCCGATCCAAGCGATGGATATGCCGAACCTTTGTAAAAATCCCCTTTGTTTGAAAATAGGCTGCTACAATGTTGGATAATGTGTTTGTTTGATTGGGAGAGGTTGGATGGACCTCCATTCCAGCAGCCTTATTTACGACGATAAGATGCTCGTCTTCCCACAAAATATCAAGCTCCTGATAGTTTGGTAAAATGTCGGACGTCTCAGGTTTATACACCCATATCTGGAATCGGTCGTTTTTTTGCAGACGGGTTTGCCAAGACACTGTTTCTCCGTTTACTCTCACTCCTTTTTCCATTCGGAGTTGATGAAGCCATTTTTTTGGTGAATTCCACATGGTCCTTAATAAAGATTCGATCGTTTGTCCGTGCCAGTCGGACGGTACAGTAAATTCTAGCCATTCTCCTTTGCGAATTGTTAGCACATTTTTCACCTTCATTTTCTATCATTTATAAACTGAATAAGTAGTGCAGAGAGATAGCCAACAGCGTGCGCCCCGTTTTGGCCTATTACGCTCTAAATTCAACAAGAGTTAGGCGATTGGGACAAACCATATAGCTTTTAGAACATTCCTTATTTGGTCGCCTGACCGTCAAAAACGGATCGTCCTCCCAAGGGATCGAGTTATATCGATCATTTTTGCATGTAACGTCCACTACCGCTAATAGAGTCATGAAACAATAGCAGTAAGAAACCGATGGGAGATTCTTGCATTGTGGAAATAATTTCTTTCACTATTGATTCAGCATGTATGATACACTCATAGTATCGTTGAACGATCTGAACATGCAAGAGTAGAATGTAGTAGAAAAAGGTGGTATGTAGCATTGAAGGTAGTGAATGCAGCGACAAAAGAGCATGAGGAACATATCGGCGATTTAATTCATTGTTTTTATAGCGAAGTATTTCCGTGTTATTTTGACGATGAGCAGATTCAAAAATTTGAACAGTTGCAAATTCTCTCTATGGAAGGTTTGCGATATAACGGCACGATGAAAGAAGCATTCCAATTGATTTCGGCCTTGCAATCGCTCCTTACAGTCATTGAGTGCATTGAACATCATGGTATCCAAGAAGGATATCATCATTTATTTGAACGGAATGTTCAGTTGCTTGAGAAGTTTGGAATATCCTTTCCGTTTACTATTGACCAGTTCCGGAAAAAACGCCGCCGTATTTTTAGCATGTATTCGCGGCCGCAAAATGATTGGGTCATGTAAAAAGGACTCTTGCTGATGAGAGCCCTTTTTACTTAATCGATTCGAACCAATCGCGAAAAACGTTTTCCTCACGGTATCCGTCAATTCGCTTTACTTCTTTGCCATTTTCAAAGTGGACAATGGTCGGTGTCCCATCGATATGATACGTATCCCAGCCGTCTTCAAACTCAAGCAAATTGAACAATTTCAAGTCAATGCCCATTTTTTTGGCAAGTGGAACGACGATCGGTGTTGTTTTTTCGCAGTGTGGGCAAGTAGGACTATAGAAATATACTGTCACCGTTTCATGATTATCGAGCTTTTTAGCAAGCTCATCTGGTAGGATGAGGTTTTTGTAGTTTGGATCATCCAGCTGTTCAATGGTGGCGGGATCTAACTTTTCTTTTTTATAAGGATTGTCTTTTGCTTTTTCAGTTTGCTGATAAGACGTGATCCAAGAGATTGCTAAGAATAAAGCGAGGATAACGGTCCCGAAAATCAAGATTTTTTTCAATTGAAATTCCCTTCCTTCACTGTTCGGATGATGAACGTGCTTAGTAGACTAATGATGGAGAACGCTGTGAGCGCTAAAAATGGAATGGTGATAAAGCCTAACCAATTAATGTATTGGCCTGTGCATGGAACGCGGCCGCAAGTAATCGCATGCTCTTGGAGTAGAGGCACTTTTTGGATTAAGTAATGGTAAAGTGAAGTCGTGCCGCCGATCACAGACAGCGCCAAGCTATATCGTGCCATGCTATATTCCTTGCGAATAGCTGCTAGTCCTAAAAGAATGACCTGCGGATACATAAAAATGCGCTGAAACCAGCAAAGATCACACGGTATGAATTTCATCACTTCCGAAAAATAAAGACTTCCTAATGTGGCGATTAGAGCAGTTCCCCATGCACCCAGCAATAAATTTTCTAGCATTTTTTCCTTTCGACTCATATCATGCTCCCTACTATCTTTTTTAATTTTTGCACGATGTGTGTGATGCCTATTACGGTTTGCCGTCTATGGCAAGCTTGAATCTTCCAATGATGGATTATCCATATAAACAGAAAGGCAGAAGAAGCGGACGACCAGAAGCAAGCGTGTGGACTTGCTTTCATCAGGGGCATATAACGCCATTGTTTGGCCGCCCGATCGTCGAAAATGAGCATGGCAAGCTACATTCCATATACACGTGTGGCCGTGCATGCGATGGGATCTACTGTTATGTATTTTGAATAGTTTCATTATAGCGGAGGATAGGAAAAATGTAAAATTAGTAGGCACAGGTAGGATCTTGTAGTAAAATACATATATATGAAATCGTTTTCATATAGACATAGATGGGAGTGATGAAAATGGAGAAGAAGTGGTGGAAAGAGGCGGTTGTGTATCAAATTTATCCGCGCAGCTTTAAGGATGCTGACGGTGACGGAATTGGCGATCTTCGCGGGATTATTTCTAAGCTTGATTATTTAAAAGAACTCGGAATTGATGTGGTTTGGCTATCTCCTGTATATCAATCGCCTAATGATGATAATGGATATGATATTAGCGATTACCGAAATATTATGGATGAATTCGGAACGATGGAAGATTGGGAAGAAATGGTGTCAGAAATGCATAAGCGTGGTATTAAATTGGTGATGGATTTAGTGGTCAATCACACATCGGATGAACATCCATGGTTTATCGAATCGCGGAAATCAAAGGATAATGCCTATCGAGACTATTATATTTGGCGCCCGGGAAAGGAAGGGAAGGAACCAAACAATTGGGAGTCGTTTTTTAGCGGTTCGGCATGGGAGTATGATGAAGCAACTGGAGAGTATTATTTGCATTTGTTTTCAAAAAAGCAGCCAGATTTGAATTGGGAAAATCCAAATGTCCGGAAAGAAATTTATGAAATGATGCGGTTTTGGCTCGACAAAGGGGTCGATGGCTTTCGAATGGATGTTATCAATATGATTTCGAAAGTGCCCGAACTGCCGGATGGAGAAGTATACGATGGGAAGAAATACGCATCGGGCAGCCGATATTTTATGAATGGACCGCGTGTGCATGAATTTTTGCAGGAAATGAATCGGGAGGTGTTATCCCATTACGATATTATGACGGTCGGCGAAACACCAGGTGTGACTCCAAAAGAAGGAATTTTATATACCGATCCGGCTCGATGCGAGCTAAATATGGTATTTCAATTTGAGCATGTTGATTTAGATTCTGGACCTGGAGGAAAATGGGATATTCGGCCGTGGAAGTTGGCTGATTTGAAAAAAACAATGACAAAATGGCAGAAAGAGTTAGAAGGAAAAGGATGGAATAGCCTTTATTTAAATAACCACGATCAGCCCCGCGCCGTATCTCGTTTTGGAGATGATAAGCAATATCGCGTGGAGTCTGCCAAAATGCTGGCGACCTTTCTTCATATGATGCAGGGAACGCCGTATATTTATCAAGGGGAAGAACTTGGAATGACCAATGTCCGTTTTTCATCGATCGAAGACTACCGCGATATTGAAACACTTAATATGTATAAAGAATATGTTGAAAAGTACGGTGAGAACCCGCAAGCCGTGCTTGAAAAAATTTATTATAAAGGGCGTGACAATGCACGAACGCCGATGCAATGGGATGATAGCAAACACGCCGGTTTTACCGATGGAACGCCTTGGATTCAGGTCAATCCAAATTATAAAGAAATCAATGCAAAAGCGGCACTTCAAGATCCGGATTCGGTTTTTCATTATTACAAAAAACTGATACAGCTCCGCAAGCAGCATCCTGTTATTGTATATGGAACGTACCATTTAATTTTAGAAGACCATCCATTGATTTATGCTTATACGCGAACCCTTGAAAACGAAAAATTGGTGGTGATCACGAACTTTTCGAACGAGACCCCTGTTTTTCGCTTGCCTGAGGATATTGTATATACTGCAAAAGAGCTGCTTATTCACAATTATCCTGTCGTGGAAAGCGAAGAGCTTCATGAAATTCGCTTGCGTCCATGGGAAGCACGCGTTTATAAAATACAATAAAAGGAAAACGGGCGGCCTGATGTACAGCGCCCGTTTTTATTTTGACGATGACGAGATAAAAATATGCAAACATTAAAAATGTTGATGATCCATTATTAACATGCGAAATGGCTAAGCACAACCCTTTCTGGCTTTTCCCTAAACAAGAACGCCAGCGGCAAATTCATTTGTTGGCAAAGCATTCGTTGTTCAAGAACGATATCCTATAATCATGCTTAGTTCGCGACAAAAAACCGAGGGATTCAGTTTTTTCATTGGTGTTTATTGGATCATGAGCATACGTGTGCAAACATTATTTTCTATCTATATATCCGAACAAAGTGGTGACAATAATCGATGAAAGGAGAGGATGACATTGAATAACAACACTGTTGAAGGCATTATGACAAAAAATGTAGCGACAGTTTCTCCGAATCAAACGGTTCAAGAAGCCGCCGAGCTTATGAGCCAGAAAAATGTTGGCGCTCTTCCGGTTGTAGAAAACGGTCAAGTAAGAGGAATCATTACAGACCGTGATATTACATTGCGTACAACGGCAGATGGAAAAGGCGCTTCCATTCCGGTGTCCCAAGTAATGTCAACGAACCTTGTGACAGGAACGCCAAATATGAGCGTGGGAGAAGCCGCAAATGTGATGGCTCAGCATCAAATTCGCCGTTTGCCGATTGTTGAAAACAACCAGCTTCGCGGGATTGTGGCTCTAGGGGATATTGCTACTAATCAGCAGTATGACAATGCTGCAGAACAAGCCCTTACCAATATTTCTGAGCCTTCCCAGCCACAAGAATAACAAAAAGGATGCCTCTAATCAAGGGGCATCCTTTTTGTGCTAAATAAACATTTGCTTTTTTTTAGAACAGGAATATCGTATGATGGTGACGAATACAAAAGTAAGGGAATTTTGCAGGGAGGGATATGGCAATGAACTGGAAAAGCAAGTATGAGCAATGGATGACTTATGAGCATTTAGAAAAAGAGATAAAGCAGGAACTTCAGCAAAAAAGCAGGAATGAGAAATGGCTGGAGGATTGCTTTTATAAAAATTTGGAATTTGGCACGGGCGGGATGCGCGGAGAAATTGGCCCAGGGGTTAACCGTATGAACATATATACAGTTCGTAAAGCATCTGAAGGGTTAGCAAGATACATAGAGTCGTTCGGAGAAGAAGCGAAAAAAAGAGGGGTTGTTATCGCTTACGATTCTCGGCATAAATCGCCAGAATTTGCGATGCAAGCGGCGCGAACTTTGGCTACACATGGAATTCAAACATACGTATTCAATGAGCTCCGTCCGACACCAGAGCTTTCATTTGCCGTGCGCTATTTAAAGGCATTTTCAGGCATTGTGATTACTGCAAGCCATAACCCGCCAGAATACAATGGGTATAAGGTATATGGCCCTGATGGTGGACAGCTTCCGCCCGATGCCGCTGATCAAGTGATTCATTATGTGAATAAAGTGGAAAATGAATTAGCTCTCCATGTGGAAGAAGAAGCAGTATTAAAAGAAAAAGGACTTATTCAAATCATTGGAGAAGAGATCGATCAAGCCTATATCGATCAGATAAAGACAATTTCCCTTAATCCAGAGCTTCCTAAAGAAATTGATGTGAAAGTGGTCTTTACGCCGCTTCACGGCACAGCTAATAAGCCGTTGCGCCGCGCTCTTGAAGCGTTTGGTTATAAGCACGTTGCTGTGGTAAAAGAGCAGGAGCTTCCCGATCCGAATTTTTCAACTGTTTCTTCTCCAAACCCAGAGGAGCATGCAGCATTTGAACGGGCCATTCAACTCGGGAAAGAGATGGAAGCAGATTTGCTCATCGCTACAGACCCAGATGCGGATCGGCTTGGGATTGCCGTAAAAAACGAAACGGGTGAATATGTTGTATTAACAGGAAATCAAACAGGCGGTTTACTGCTTCATTATATTTTGTCGCAAAAAAAGAAAAAAGGAATCCTTCCTGAAAACGGAGTCGCTTTAAAAACGATTGTGACATCGGAATTTGGCCGCGATATTGCTGCATCATTTGGAATCGAAACAGTCGATACGTTAACAGGCTTTAAATTTATTGGGGAAAAAATTAAAGAGTATGAACGGACAAAGCAATATGTTTTTCTGTTTGGCTATGAGGAAAGCTACGGTTACTTAATTGGCGATTTCGCGCGCGATAAAGACGCGATTCAAGCAGCTGCATTGGCAGTTGAAGTATGCGCCTTCTATAAAAAGCAAGGGCTGTCTTTATATGATGCTTTAATGCAGTTATTTGAGCAGTATGGATATTATCGCGAAGGATTGGAATCGCTCACATTGAAAGGAAAAGAAGGGGCGGAGCAAATTCAAGCTCTGTTGGCTTCTTTCCGACAGCATCAGCCAACGGAGGTCGCTGGAAAGAAAATTGTGATGATCGAAGACTATGAAGCCCGTGAGCGCGTAGAAACAGCAACCGGAGAGGTCACGGCCATTACGCTGCCTAAATCTAATGTGTTAAAATACTATCTGGAGGATGGATCTTGGTTTTGCTTGCGCCCGTCAGGAACTGAGCCAAAAGCCAAAGTTTATTTTGGAGTGAAAGGCCGTTCGATGGATGATAGTGAACAGCGTTTACACGAATTGTCTGAAGCTGTTATGAAACAGGTGCATGCTTATTTAAATGAATCCGCTAACCGCTAAGCATGAAGTCTCGTATGTTTAAAAAAAGGATATAGCAGCAGAAAGGATGTTGACCGTGTTAAAAGATCAAGTAGCGATTGTCACAGGTGCTTCACGCGGAATCGGAAAGGAAATTGCTTTTCAACTGGCTCAGCATGGGGCAAAACTGGCGCTCGTTGGAAGCTCAGAGACGATTCATCAGACAGGAAAGGAACTGAAGGAGCAGGGAGCGCCATTTGTGGAAACATTTCAAGCTGATGTAGCAAATGAACAGCAAATGAGTGAATTGGTTGCCCAAACGCTGAAGCAGTTTGGACAAATTGATATCCTAGTTAATAACGCAGGAATCGGATTTTTTAAGCCAATAGAGGAAACAACGCTCGAAGAATGGAAAAAGATTTTTGAAGTCAATGTCCAAGGCGTATTTATTGGAACAAAAGCGGTCCTTCCTCATATGAAAGAGCGGAGAACAGGAACGATTATTACTATTTCTTCGGATGTGGGGCGCTATACGATCCCTAATGGAGCGGCTTATACGGCGACAAAATATGCGGTACAAGGTTTTTCTGGTTCGCTTGCACAGGAAGCGAGAGAATATGGCATTCGCGTTGGTACGATCAACCCGGGAATGGTGGATACATATTTTGCGAATTCGGTGCAAGGAGCACCGGAAAAGCAAAAATGGCTACAGGCGCGTGATGTGGCCAATGCCGTGATTTACATGGCTAGCGCTCCTAAGCATATGCTTATTGATGAGATTGTGCTTCATCCGTTTATACAGACATATCCAGTTGTTTAGCGGGTAAGGAAAGGACCATCCCTATTGCGGCATGCTTTCAGATTGTAGACAAAGTCAATTTTGACTTTGTCTACAATCATTTTAAGCCTCTATTGAGTTCTTTTTCTTCCATCTCAGACTGTCTTGAAAGCGTTTGTCCAACAGTCTGTGCCAATGCCTATTTCGGCATTGTCTTTTTTTATAGCAGCTGGAATCGCATCTTTTAGCATGGGGATTTTAATGATAAATATTATTTTTGTTTTCAACGATTAAACCAAAACAATGAGCTATTTCACACGTTTGCATCGAAGGCAGCATGGTTCAAGCTTGGTCACACGAATATATGAACGAAGGCAAGCTCATTTTCCACCAGTCATTGATCGTTCGTTGCGTGGATTCACTTTTGGCGAATGGTTATCAGGAGATTCATAAGAGGAAGCTTGAATCCTAACAGAAAGAAGGAAGAAAATGGTAAAAGAGATGAAGCGTGTTCAAGCATTGCAGACGATGAAAACGATCGCTGAAACATTAAATGAGGCCAATGATTTGCAAGAAATGCTGCCGACGGTGTTAAGACAACTAATCGATGTTACAGGACTGGAATGCGGATGGATTTTTTTGGTTGAAGAAGATGGAACCTATACTTTAATGGCTGATTATGAATTGCCGCCTGCTTTAATGAGAGAAAATAAAAAACCGATGTGTGAAGGGATATGCTGGTGTTTAGAACGTTATCAGGATGGCAGACTGAAAAACGCCGTCAATATTATCGAGTGCAAACGGCTAAAAGAAGCGATAGTAAAAAATCGAGGAGAAACAAACGGAATTACTCATCATGCGACCGTTCCTTTGCGTGCCGGAGACGAGCAGTTTGGGATTTTAAATGTTGCTTCTCCTCATAAACAGCGTTTTTCCAAAGAGGAACTAGCTCTTTTAGAGTCAGTTGCTTATCAGATCGGAACGGCTATTAAACGTATAAAGCTTGTGGAAAATGAACAAAAGCTTGCCTTGCTTGCGGAGCGAAATCGACTGGCGCGCGATTTGCATGACTCGGTCAGCCAATTGCTGTTTTCATTGCTGCTGACAGCGAGCGGTGCCAAGGAAATAGCGACAGAAGAAAACATAAAAGAAGCGCTAGAGCATATGCAAACATTAGCACAAGAGGCGCTTCATGAAATGCGAGCCTTAATTTGGCAGCTTCGTCCCCAAGGTTTAGAAAATGGTGTTGCCAGCGCATTGATGAACTATAGCAAAATGCTTGGATTAAATGTAAAGCTTGATATTGAAGGAGTGCTTGATTTACCCAATGAAATCGAACAATGCTTATGGCGGGTCGGACAAGAAGCGTTAAATAACTGTAAAAAGCATGCTGGTGTTTCCGAAGTGGAGATCATGCTGTCCGTGCAAAACGAACGCGTGGCTGTAAAAATTAGCGATAAAGGGTGCGGATTTCATTATACAGGAGCAGAAACGTTATCGCTGGGATTGAAGAGCATGAAAGAACGGGTAGAAGCAGTAAACGGCGTTTTTAGTATGAAAAGCTCCATTGGAAAGGGAACAGCAATTGAATTATCGATCCCACTAAAGAAGGAGGGGAAATTGTGAGTATAAAAGTGTTAATTGTCGATGATCATCATATCGTACGAAGAGGGTTAGTGTTTTTTTTAAAAACTCAAAAAGACATTGAGGTTGTTGGAGAGGCGGCAAATGGCGCGGAAGCCGTTCAACTTGTTATGGAGCATCAGCCAGATCTTGTTATCATGGATCTTGTTATGCCGGTCATGGATGGAATTGAAGCGACGAAGAAAATGAAGGAACGATCTCCAAAGACGAAGATTCTCATTTTAACAAGCTTTGCTGATCAAGACCATGTGATTCCAGCTATTCGTGCTGGCGCATCTGGTTATCAATTAAAGGATATTGAGCCTGATCATCTCGTTGCTGTTATCCGTTCTATACATAGAGGAGAAAGCGAACTCCACACTAAAGTGATTCCGCATGTTATGAATCATTTGCATTATCAAGAGCCAGCAAATAAGATAGAGGAACTGACGAAGCGCGAAAAAGAAGTATTGGCTGAAATTGCGAAAGGAAAAAGTAATAAAGAAATTGCCGCCTCTTTAATGATTACAGAAAAAACAGTCAAGACACATGTATCAAATATTTTGGCAAAACTAGGACTTGCTGATCGCACGCAAGCCGCTTTGTACGCTGTCAAACATCTCGGACTTTAGTTGTAGTGTCCTTTCCGTCCATTTTCGTAAAAGAAAATCAGTTTATTGAAGGAGTTAGCGATCATTTATGTAGCTTATATTAAAAATAGGAAAAATCATAAGGAGAGATGAGCATGAAACTAGTAGTAATCAATGGAAGTCCGCGTCAAATGGGGAGAACTGGAATCGTTGCAGAATATATTGCGAAGAATTATGGAGCTGAGCTAATTGATTTAAGCAAGCCCGCATTGCCGCTATACAACGGGGAAGAAAGCCAAAATCTGTTACCGGCTGTTATTCGCCTGCGTCAGCTCGTTCAACAAGCTGATGGTGTTGTTCTTTGTTCTCCGGAGTATCATAGTGCGATGAGCGGGGCTCTAAAAAATGCGCTTGATTTCTTAGGAAAAAACGAATTTGAGCATAAACCAGTTGCATTAATTGCTGTTGGTGGAGGAGGAAAAGGAGGCATAAATGCTCTCAATAACATGCGAACGGTTATGCGTGGTGTATATGCCAATGTAATTCCTAATCAGCTTGTGCTGGATCCGGTAAGCTTTGCAGAGAAAAGTTTGACAGCCACAGCAGCGGAACAGGTTGATGTGATTATAGCGACTCTGACTCGTTATATGAAGGCCTCCAAATGGCTAAAGATAGATCATGAATAGCCTCTATCGGGATCGCCGATTGCACTATTTGTTACTAGCCAATACCTTTTCATCTATTGGAACAGGGATTACGATGACAGCTATTCCTTGGCTTTTCGTTCAAAAAAGCGGCGGCGAAACGGCGTTCGGATATATGACAACTGCGATAACGATCATGATGTTTTTGTTGACGCCATATATCGGGATGTGGATCGACCGTTTTTCTCGGAAGAAAATATTGCTTGCTGGGGAGGTAATAGGATTTTCCATCTCGTTACTCTTTGCTTTGCTTGGAAGAGCAGGAGAATATAAAGTTTGGCATTTAGCCGTTTTGTTTGCAAGTGGCTCCCTTTATTATTTTCTTATTTATCCAACCTTGTTTGCTTTCAATCAAGAATTATTTGTTAAGGAGCAATATAAACAGTTAAATGGAATGATGGAAATTCAAGGTCAGTTGGCGACGGTCATATCTGGAGGAGCGGCAAGCGTAATGATTGACCACATTCCATTTTCATGGATTTTATCGCTTGATGCACTGACCTATGTACTGGCCTTTTTGTGCATATGGCTGATTCCGTACAAACGTTCTTTTGTTGAGAGCAAGGATCAATCATTGTTCCGCGAAAAGATGCTCGAAGCATATCGCTACATGAAGGAGAGACCATCGTTATTTTGGTTCCTTCTCGCTTCATTTATGCCGTTTATTGGAGTCATGATGACCAATTATCTTCATCCCATTTATATTGCCGATGTGCTGAAGCAAGGCAGTTCCGTATATGGCATCCAAAGTATGGTGTATGGAATTGGAGCCGCTATAGCCGGACTGGTGACTCCTATTTTATTGAAACGCATGGCGATAGAAAGAAGTGTCGCTTTAAGCGTCGGTATTTATGCAGTTAGTATCACGATGTTTCTTTTATGTCAACAGACGGCGATCTTTTATGTACTTGTGGTTCTTACGGCATTTGCCAATGCGGGGGCAAGAGTAGCGCGCAGTTCATTGATGATGGAAAGCATCCCCAATGATAAAATGGGTCGAGTGGACAGTTTGTTCCGCGCTTTAGGATTTATGATCCGGACTCTATTGTTAAGTGTGTTTACAGGCGCTGTTGCGGCTCAGCATATTTTGCTTCCGTATGCCATATTAAGCATCTTATTAATCATTTCTACTTTGGCTGTGATAAAGTTTTCCTCTCCAGTAAAAAAAGAGCATCATCTGTCTATTTAGAGAGGGAACTTCACACACTAGGATTTGCATCAATATGGAGTGTGGGCCGTTTTTGATGAAACAACACCGCTTTATAAAACGATCAATAAAATTAAAAGCGGCATGTTTGGCCGCAAACTTTTTATCAAAAATGCGCGGTAAATCGAGTAATTTTATCTGGTATAAAACATGCTAACAAGGAAGGGAAATCCCTTCCTTGTTTTTATGGAGAATAATGTATATATGGCTCATCTCCAATATCGTACTCCCTCTCGCTCATCTCTAAAGCATGGTCAATGTATCGCAGCAAGGAGGTGAGTCGTCGCTGAATGACAGAATAATCATACTCAAAATTATAAGCATGAAGAAAATGTTCAATTTTTTTGGAAAGCAAATCATCTTGTGTACGTACCATTAAAATAAGCAGATGATCCCATTCGGAACGGTGGGTGTAGTATAACGCTTTATCATAATCCATTGTGTTCAATGTGCATGCCTCCTTCATCGAGGAGCTATTGTTAGTTTATGATGTACAGCGTATTTGTTGTGGTGTAAATGTTGTTCAATGAGGTAAAAAATAATTATAAACGAAAATGGTATAAAATAGTTGTTAGAAATGTTGCAATTTTGTGACAAAAATATTATCCTTAAAGAAAGGGGATGATAAATATGAATACACGGTACGAAGGGAAAGCGATTACACAAATGTGTAAAATGATGGCTTCAGTAGGGTTGATCGTTGGATTTGCACTATTTTTACTAAGCTTCATTGCAAACAATTACAATAAAGATTTCTTTCTCACCATTATTAGCTTAGGGATTATGGGATCGTCCATGTTTATGTTTGGATTTGGAACATTTATGGGGATTTTAACCGACACCTTTCAAAAAGGAGAAGCGAAGCCTTAAGCGATTCTGCTGAGATGATTTTCACGATAGCACGCCAAAAGCACAAGGGTGCCCAATATTAAGCGGGATACCCTTGTGCTTTTATGATGCATTTTCCTTTGTTGTTATGCGCTGGTAGTAAACATAACCGGCAATCAATAAACCAATCATGAGGATGCCAAGAAGGTAGAGGCTGTAATGCTCCATATAATGCCGTATATTTCTCCAATCTCTCCCTAATATCCTTCCAAAAGTGGTAAAGGTAAATACCCAAAAAAAAGCGCCTGTATAAGCGTAAGCGGCAAATTTTTTAAAACGGTATTCATTCGTTCCGGCCAGAAATGCTGAAACATGCCGAATCCCGGGAACAAAATAGCCGATAAATAAGAGGAAAGGTCCCATTTTAGCGAAGAGAACTTTTGCTTGCTCAATCCTCTTCTCTGACATATGCATTTTTGGACCGAATTTGTGCAAAAACGAGGTTCCTAAGCGTATACCTAAGTAATAGCTGACTGAGATGCCGAGGAGCGCACCGATGAAGCTGCAGCCTAGTGCTGCCGGATATGACATGGCACCTGTAAAAACGTTATATCCAACATATGTTAATAGTACTTCATCAGGAACAGGGAGGCCAATGACTCCTCCTGCTAAAGCAACCATAATGCCAATGTAGCCGAATTGCTCGATAAAATGATGTAAATGCTGCTCCATCTAATCACCGCACTTTTTATTTTTAAATTTGTCCCTTCCCAATTATAAACGATTTCAACAAGCAAAAGAAATATACGAGTGACAATGTTAACTTTTCCTTGTGTGGAGTGGAATGTTTAACATACTCCACCAAGAAGTCTCCCGCCTCTTAACGGATCATGGGTGGGAGAGGGTCATTCGTCTATTTTAGGTGATATATCCACCATTGGATTACAAAAAGAAACGAGGGGTCTATTTTTTGGCTGTTGCCTGTCCGCCAAAATCGGTCATTATCTGTTCGTTAAAGAACCAACATCTTGAACTTCTATATCAAGAAGGCTTGTCCATGAGCAAAACCGCCAAATTCTTTATTGCAGCTTATATCCAGATATATGGATGATCCACCCTCTCTAAACAGAGTGTAGGCGGGGGCATAAGATGGAAGCTGACGCTTTTAGCATCAGCTTCTTGCTTGCTCAAGGGCTAAGATGGAAAAACGAAGCGCGTGCTCGATTTCATCGGTCATTGCGCGAAAGAACACATCGCGGATATGCTGATCATGGGTCGAAAGATAGGTGTTTCGATATTGTTCATATGCTTCAAATTCGTCTTCTCGAGCTATTTTTAATCCTTCAGCAAATGACGAAAAGGTTTTCGACTCAGCTTGATAAACAGGTTGTGCACCAAACAAGGAGATGTACAAATGAACAAATTGTTGTAAATGCGCTTGTTCATCTTTCAACGCATGAGAGATGTATAACTTTTCTTCGTTTGTCTTTGCCAGCTGCATGAGCTGGGTATAAAAATGAATAGCGGTAGCTTCTCCTTTCATTCCATTTAATAAATCGTTTGCTAATTTTCGGATACTGCCTGTTTTAGGCTGTTCACGATAATAAGTAGCATATGGATCATAGTAGTACAATAGCTTTCCCCCCTTTCTCTTCGCTTTATGATATGCGCGGAGAAAGAGGAGAGTGTATTTTTGAGCGGCAGATTTTGTGTATGTTTGCACATGGCTCATTGTCTATTTTTTTGCCGCTTAGATTGTGTGTCATGAAGACCGCTCCTTTATTTATGCTGGTGTTTTTGTTGATTTTTATGCGTATATTCATTGAAACAATGGCCCATATTAAAATCGTTATCAATTTCAAAAGGGAGGACAAGTGCAATGGATGTAAGAAGGGCGCGAGAAATTGCTGCATCTCCGATCATGGCCGACGTCACTTATAACGGAGAACGCATTTATATTGAACAAGTAGATGAACAAAATGAAATGGCGGTTGTTTATCCGTTAGGAAATCCAAATCATAAACAACGGGTATCCGTATCAAGCTTACACGAACATTAAAAAGCAAGCTAGAAAAACACCACATTCACAGTGGTGTTTTTTGTTTGACTTTTTCAACTACAGTATGTAGGATATAACTACATATTGTAGTTGAGAGGAGGATAAAGATTGAAAATCAATCATTTTAAGATGAATGAAGAAGGTTTAAAACGTTTCTTTGGAGCATTGGAGTCACAGGTCATGAATTATATTTGGACAGCAGGAGAGGTTACGGCTAAAGATGTTCAACAGCATATTTGCCGGGAAAAGCCAATCTCGATCAATGCGGTGATGACCGTCATGAACAGGCTAGCGGATAAAGGCCATCTTCGTAAAGAAATGAGGGGAAGAATAGCCTATTTTACTTCCATTCAAACGAAAGAGCAGTTTTTGTCCGAGCAAACGAAATCAGTCGCATACGGTTTAATTGAAGAGTTTGGCGGACTGGCTGTAGCGCATATGGTGGATGCAATTCGTGATTTAGATCCTTCTTTGCTGGAAAAATTAAAGGAAAAATTAAACGAATCTAAAAGAGGGAAGAATGAATGACTTTAAAAAGCAAATCAACTCTTGTATTTGCTAGTGTGGTTTTGTTTGCGGCATTAACTCTAGCCGAAATAGCGCTATTTTTATTTCATCATTTTGCGGCCATTGTGCTTGAGTGGTTAAAATACCCATTTTCCATGACAGCCAACGATAAGAATGTTGTATTTGCAACAGCTCTAAGTCTGTTTTTTATTTTTTTATTAATAAAAATGATTGGGAATATGGGGAAGCAACTGTTTCTATCTAAAAAGTGGTACACGGCGTTTTTGCTTTTGGCAGATGAAGTTCGTACTCAGCATATGAACGTTAAGTACCCGGAATTGGGCAATCGAATTTTAGTGATTAAGAATGAAGAGTTTATTGCACTGACGATTGGTTTCATAAAGCCTAAAATCGTGCTATCCACTTTTGTTATCGAACATTTTTCAGAGGCGGAACTGCGCGCCATCTTGTTTCATGAACAATTTCACGCGATGCAGCGAGATCCGTTAAAACTTATGCTGATAAAGACGGTTTCTGAACAACTAGGTTACATTCCTCTTATCAAGCACCTTGCACAATATTACCGCATTTCACGAGAATTGCTTGCTGATCAACACGCGATGAGAAAAATGAAGAACAGCACTCCGCTTGGAAACGTCCTCTTAAAAGTAGCGGAAATGGGAGAACATGAATTGTTAAATGAAGGAGCGGCGCATTTTGCTAAATCACCGCTGAATTATCGCATTATGCAAATGTTGGAACCACAAAAGGATATTGCGTTCTCTTTTTTCCATAAAAAGTTATGGCCTGTTTCTTTGGCACTGTCGGCGGCTAATGTGTATATTTTTTTGGAGTGTGCCGTCAGTTTAGCATTTTGCCATACATTCTTTATTTGAGGGGAGAAAGAAGCGAAATGAGAAAAAAAATATGTTTCACTCTTATGGCGATTTTTATATCAGCCAGTGGCTGCAGCCAATCAAACAACAGCCATGAAAGCGAGCAAATGCATCACGGAGATCAGCAGCAGGGCGTGGCTCATAACGAAATGCACGAGCACATGAGTAAAGAAAATCATGCGGCTACGCAAATGGTTTGGAAGTTTGCGGAAAAGCCTCTGAAAAGCAATGAACAAGCCCATTTAACGATACAAATTCAGGATCAAAAAGGGAATCCCGTTCAAGATTTTGAAATTCAGCATGAAAAACAGATGCATCTGATTATCGTAAGCAGCGATTTATCGTATTTTGATCATCTGCATCCTAAATATAAAGGTAACGGCTTATTTACAACGGCCGTCACGTTCCCAAGCGGTGGCGAATATCAGCTGTATGCTGATTATGTTCCAAAAGGGGGAGATCCTACAGTTAAAAATGATGATGTTGTCGTTCAAGGAGAAAAGGCAAAGGCTGTTCCGCTTCAACCGGACGAGCATTTAACTAAAGTGGCAGAGGGAAAAGAAATTATGCTGTCTTTTGATAAGCTCGTAGCTGGACAAGAGGCGACATTGACATTTCGTTTAAAAGATGAAAAGAGCGGCAAGCCTATTCATTTACAGCCATATTTAGGTGCCATGGGACATGTTGTCATTATCCGAAAAGGAAGCTATGATTATTTGCACGCGCATCCGATTGACGAACAGACCGAAGGATCAGAAGCTTCATTTATGGTCCAGTTTCCTAAAGACGGAATTTATCAAGTTTGGGCACAGTTTCAACACGAAGGAAAGGTGATTACTGTTCCGTTTACGGTGAGCGTTTCTTCATAAGAGGACAGTTTATAGGCATGCCTTGTTTCTAAAAGCTTGGGTGGATAAACAAGCGATCTACACGTATCAAATGCTCTTTTTTCTCATACATTTAGGATAAGAGAAAAAGGAGGAGATGCGCATGAGGCAAGGCGAGTTGAAAGAGCTAGAACGGGCGATTGCGGAGATTACGGAGATTGCTGAAGGCTTTGGCTTAGACTTTTATCCGATGCGATATGAGATTTGTCCTGCTGACATTATTTATACATTTGGCGCCTATGGAATGCCGACACGTTTTTCTCACTGGAGCTTTGGGAAACAATTTTACAAGATGAAGCTTCATTATGATTTAGGGCTGAGTAAAATTTATGAGCTAGTTATTAATTCCGATCCATGCTATGCATTTTTGTTAGATTCGAATTCATTAATTCAAAATAAATTGATTGTCGCTCATGTCTTGGCCCATAGCGACTTTTTCAAAAATAATGTCCGCTTTAGCAACACAAAACGAGATATGGTCGAAAGCATGGCTGCGACGGCAGAGCGGATTAAACATTATGAACACCAGTATGGAAAATTAGAGGTGGAAAAATTTTTAGATGCAGTCTTGGCTATTCAGGAGCATATTGATCCATCTCTGCTTCGGTCGAAGCTGTCGTGGACGCTTGCGGATACAGAAATTGAAGAAGAGGAAGAGGGCGTAAAGCCGACTCCATATGATGATTTATGGTTGCTCGATGAACGAAATAAATCCACCGCTCCCCCGCGTAAAAAACGGCGAAAAATTCCGCCGCAGCCGGAGAAGGATGTGCTTTTGTTTATTGAAGAATACAGCCGCGAGCTGGAAGAATGGCAACGCGATATTTTAACAATGATGCGGGAAGAAATGCTCTATTTTTGGCCGCAGCTTGAAACAAAAATTATGAATGAAGGCTGGGCGTCCTATTGGCACCAGCGCATTTTGCGGGAGATGGATTTGACGAGCGATGAAGCGATTGAGTTTGCTAAGCTCAATGCGGGAGTTGTCCAGCCGTCGCGCACAAGCATAAATCCGTATTATTTAGGGTTGAAAATATTTGAAGATATCGAAGAACGATGGAATAATCCAACAGAGGAGATGAAAAGAAGGGGCGTTCAGCCGGGATCAGGGCGTGCCAAAATTTTTGAGGTGCGCGAGCTTGATTCAGATATTTCCTTTCTCCGCAACTATTTAACGAAAGAGCTAGTGATGCGTGAGGATATGTACTTATTCCAAAAACAAGGCAAGGATTATAAAATTGTTGACAAAGACTGGGAGCATGTTCGCGATCAGCTAGTCAGTACTCGTGTGAATGGGGGATTTCCATACATTACCGTTAATGACGGAGATTATATGCGCAATGGCGAATTGTATTTAAAGCATTGGTATGAAGGAATTGAACTTGATATTAAATATTTAGAAAAGGTGCTTCCTTATATTTATCAGCTTTGGGGACGAACCGTTCATATGGAAACAATTGTTGAAAATAAACCGGTACTGTTCACATATGAAGGGAAGACGGTGCATCGGAAATTTATATAATGAACAAAGCTACTGGCAGTTGGGCACCCTAATTGTTAGATAGATCTAGCAATTAGGGTGCAATTTTTATGGGAAAATATCAATCAGGCTTAACCGTGGAAGGAGGGATGAGGAACATCGAGGTTGAAGACGAGGCGGTTATAGATTTGACTTCGTTATTTATTGAAGTGTATGACAAAAATCTAAAAAGTACTGTTTCAGCCCATTTTCCGGTTTTGTGCGGCCATCTGATCGTGAAAAAAATGCAAGCTTATCTATGCATCTATATTAGGGGCTGGTGCAAGGGACATTAGTATATACGAGATTCTAGCCATATTCCCGTGAGAACTTTCGTTAAAACGCAATCGAAAATTGGTAAAATGATCTTAGGATTGAACCCTATTTTTTTCTCATGTATAGTACAGGAAAGAGCGGGAGGTGCGCAATATGCAAGCGGAGAAAGAACGAGTCGCTACTATTGACTCAAAATATATTCAGCAGCATTTGGCAAACGAACGAACCTATTTAGCGTGGATTCGAACGGCGATTGCTATTACCGGTATCGGTTTTTTAATCATTAATTTACATATCAAATCTTCTTTCCATACGTTGCCGAATGCAGCTGTGCAATGGATCGGCATACTGTCGGTACTGGCTGGAGTCAGCACCATCATTTTTTCAACTGTCAGCTATTTTCAAAAAGCGAAACAAATTAATGAACAAACCTTTCGGACATCAAGACCGTTGATTCTCTTTTTATCAACTTTAATGTTTGCAGTTGTGGCCATGTTTGGACTGTATTTTTTTGCTGTTCTTTTATAATCAGCGATCCTTTTTATATGGATGTAACCGATTTTTTGGATGATGGGCCTCGTATGATTTGGCGCAGTTAGCTTTCTAGAAAGAAGGTTATGAAAGGGATACTGTAGCGAAAAATAGATCCCGCATTTATTATTTAGCTGTTAAAGCTAAAGAAATCTGTCCATTGTTGTGAATCGTCCGAAGTCTTAATCAGCAGAAAAATACAATGTCAAATGTTGTGCTTATTCATTTGTTGCTGATTTCCGTCTTTTAGTGCATAAGATTTTAGACGTTCATACGCTGACACATTGTTGTTTTCAGATCAGGCCCCTAGTTTGTTGTTGATAACTGAGGGAAAACAACATTGACATCGCACAATATTTATTTTACTATATACCTATATAGGTAATATACATGTATGGGTATTTATTTTTGAAAAGGAACAGTACAAGAATGAGACATCCAATGTCTTGCATATCAAGTGACAATGGATGAGCTGGTCCTTAAAAAGAGTATTTGGTTGATGGCACTGGTGTTGTTGGAACAACAACATTCTTAAATTTTGCGCAAGACGCAGACATTACTTTAGTAAATGGATGGAGGGAAAAACATGAATCATGTAACCGTGTATACGACGACGACATGTCCTTATTGTGTGATGCTCAAAAATTTTTTGCAGGAGCAGGGGGTTCCATTTAAAGAAGTGAATGTCCAACTTGATCCAATAGCGGCGAAGCGGCTTGTGGAGACAACAGGACATACAGGAGTCCCACAAACAGAAATCAATGGAAAATGGGTACTAGGTTTTGATCCAGAAACCATTATGTCGCTGATTAGTCAGCCATAGGTCATGCAAAGAAGCGGGACAGCCTCATCGGTTGTTCCGCTTAAATGATGATATATGGAGCAACGCGATGCAAGTGCTTGAATATATACCTTTATAGGTATATAATTAAAGATATACATGTTATAATGTAAAGAAAGCAATGCTTTTGAAGATAAATGAAGATCAGCAGGCTAATCAAGGGCTAAAAAGAGGTGAATCAAAATGGACTATAGCAAAGAAATCAAAAATCGCCTTAAGCGAATCGAAGGACAAGTAAAAGGTGTGATCAGCATGATGGAGCAAGGAAAAGATTGCAAAAGTGTAGTTTCTCAGCTAGCCGCTGCCAGAAATGCGATCGACCGGGCCATGGCAGTTATTGTGAGCACGAATTTAGAGCATTGTATTCGAGAAAATATTGAAAAAGGAGAACAGACGGAGCAGCTTGTAAAAGAAGCAGTAGAGTTGTTAGTAAAGAGCCGATAAAATAAGGTGTCAACTCTTTAAAATAGGAGTTGACAAATTTTTTGCAGCGCAATAATATACATATAGGGGTAATGGTAAAAATGAAAATAAGGAGGAACTAACTAATGAATATTGCAAAAGTCGTTGATGCCAAAGGATTGTCATGTCCAATGCCTCTTGTGAAATCAAAAAAAGCTATCGATCAGCTTGCTTCTGGTGAGGTAATAGAGGTGAAAACAACGGACAAAGGTGCGAAAAAAGATTTAGCCGCATGGGCACAAGCAAGCGGACATCAGCTGATGGATATGAAAGAGGAAAATGGCGTATTTACATTTTGGATCAAAAAAGCATAATTATTTTTTTGTAAAAAAATATACCTATACATGTATTTGTGAAAAGGAGGAGTTAGATGGCGGATAACAAGAAAAAAACGACGATCGTTTTATTCAGCGGTGATTACGACAAAGCCATGGCGGCCTATATTATTGCCAATGGCGCTGCGGCGTACGATCATGAAGTCACCATTTTTCATACATTTTGGGGGCTCAACGCGCTTAGAAAAGATGAAGCAATCCCTGTCCAGAAGAGCTTTTTAGAAAAGATGTTTGCGAAAATGATGCCGCGAGGGGCAGATAAAATGGGACTTTCCCGAATGAATTTTGCGGGAGTTGGACCAAGGCTTATTAAAAGTGTTATGAAAAAGCATCACACGATGCCTCTTCCGCAGCTGATAGAAATGGCGCAAGAGCAAGGAGTCAAACTTGTTGCTTGTCAAATGACCGTCGACCTTCTAGGGCTTACGCAAGAAGAGTTGATTGAAGGTGTTGAGTTTGCTGGGGTAGCTGCTTACTTGGCAGATGCTTCAGAAGGAAATGTGAATTTATTTATTTAAGGTGAGAATCATGGCACAAACGATCATTAATACCATTCTTTTCTTACTGATCGCATGGTTTTTCGCAAGCCGCTTTCTTCCGGCTAGAGGTGTGCGAACGATCGCTGCGGCTGATTTAAAAAAAGAATTAGGCAATAAAAAAGTGCAGTACATTGACGTTCGAACACCGTTGGAGTTTCACGCTCATCATATTCATGGATTTAAAAATATTCCGCTTCACGAATTGAAAAAGCGTGCTCATGAGCTGTCAAAGGAGCAGGAAGTGATTGTAATTTGCCAAAGTGGCATGAGAAGCACGAAAGCAAACAGGCTGTTAAAGAAGCTAGGATTTCAGCAAGTGACGAATGTGAGAGGCGGCATGAATGCATGGCGCTAGAAAGCATGGGGAGGAAAAAACATGAAGGAAATAACAGCAAAAGAAGTGGAGCAACGGCTTAAAGGCGGGCATCGCCTGCATATTATTGATGTTCGCGAAACAGAAGAGGTAGCAGCGGGGGCCATTCCAGGCGCACTGAATATTCCGCTCGGACTTCTTGAGTTTCGGATGAACGAGTTATCAAAAGATCGAGAATACGTGATCGTTTGCCGTTCAGGAGGAAGAAGTGCAAAAGCTGTACAATTGTTAGAACGCTATGGATATAAGGCAGCAAACATGACAGGTGGCATGCTGGCATGGGAGGGGCCTGTCAAGCAATGGGAGGAGAGCAGATGATTCATGTAAACATGACGGTTGATGCGAAAGGACTATCATGTCCAATGCCGATTGTAAAAAGCAAAAAGGCCATCAACGAATTACAGCCGGGTCAAGTATTAGAGATTCAAGCTACAGATAAAGGTTCTAAAGCTGATATTAAAGCGTGGGCAGAAAGCACAGGACACCAGTATATTGGAACGATGGAAGAGGGGAACGTGCTAAAACATTATATTCGTAAGGCAGGTGAAAATGAGGAAAAAGAGCAACCACAATTTCCTCATATTATTTCGAACGAAGAGTTGCTTGCACGGTTAAATGAAGCGAACACGACTGTTTTAGATGTTCGGGAACAGGCAGAATATGCATTTGGACATATTCCTGGTGCGCTTTCGCTTCCGCTTGGAGAATTGGAGCAAAAAATGGACCAAATATCAAAAGAGAGCCATGTGTATGTGATCTGTCGAACAGGAAACCGCAGCGATCTAGCGGCGCAGAAGCTGATGGAATATGGATTTTTACATGTATGGAATGTAATTCCTGGCATGTCGCAGTGGACAGGACCGTTAGAGAAGGAACAGATGTAAGCGAGAGGGATTTGGGGGATTTCATCATACGATAAGGGAGGATTTTGGTTATGAAGCAAATGACTGTAAAAGAATTAACAAGTAAAGTGTTAAAGAAGGAGCACGTCTTTATCTTTGATGTTCGCAACGAAAGTGACTTTAAGGATTGGAAAATTGAAGGGAAAAATTTTGCGTATTTAAACGTTCCTTATTTTGAATTAATAGACGGGATCGAAGCAGTAGTGGATCGCATTCCAAAAGATCAGGAAGTCATCGTGGTTTGCGCGAAAGGTGGTTCATCTGAGTTTGTAGCAGAACAGCTTGAGGAGGCTGGATTCCAAAATGTCTTTACACTTGTCGATGGGATGCAAGCATGGAGCGAGCATTTGCATAAAGCGATGGTATATGAAGATGAAAACATGAAGGTGTATCAATTTATTCGAGTCGGTAAAGGTTGTTTGTCATATATGGTTATTTCTGGAAAAGAAGCTTTAGTTGTCGATCCTTCTCGTTTTATTGATGTGTACGAGGATGTAGCGAGGGAAGAAGGAGTGAATATTACCCATATTGTCGATTCACATTTGCATGCCGATCACATTTCTGGAGGTAGAGAGCTAGCAGAGCGGACAGGGGCGAAATACTATTTAATGAAAAGCGAAGGAGCGGTCTATCATTTTGAACCGTTAGAAATGCACGACACGATTGATTTTGAACAGGTTCAATTAGAAGTGCTGGCGGTGAAAACACCGGGACATACTCCAGGGAGTGTTTCGTTTTTTGTCAATCATAAGCTGCTCTTTTCAGGAGATACGATTTTCGTAGGCGGATTGGGACGACCGGATTTAGGAGGAAAAGCCGCGGAATGGGCGCTTGATTTATATGATACGGTTTACGAAAAAGTAGCGGCTATTGCGGATGATGTTGTGGTGTTGCCAGGCCATTATGCGAGTTTGGATGATGAGATGAATGGTGCCGGCTTTGTAGGAGATACACTTGGGAATATTCGTGCCCGCAATGAGATGATGCAGAATCAATCAAAAGAAGAGTTTGTGGAAATGGTAGTACAAAACGCCAATAATGAAACACCGCCAAACTTCGAGGAAATTGTAGCCATTAATCGTGGTTTAAAGGAAGCGGATGCTGAACAACAGCAAGAACTTGAGATCGGACCTAATCGCTGCGCGCTACACCATACACATTAAGCGGTAAAAACGCATGGGGGTACGCATAAAGTACCCTTTCTTTCTTTGATAAAGGGGGATTTATCAAGTGGACATTACGCTTAATTTTATTATTGTTATTTTTCTCATTGGCTTTATCGGTTCTTTTATTTCAGGAATGGTGGGGATCGGCGGTTCGATTATTAAGTATCCAATGCTGCTTTACCTTCCGCCGCTTTTTGGGTTGGCCGCGTTCAGCGCTCATGAAGTATCTGGAGTAAGTGCGGTGCAGGTGTTTTTTGCCACCATTGGCGGTGTATGGGCCTATCGAAAAGGTGGTTATTTAAATAAAAAGCTTATTCTATATATGGGTGTTAGCATTTTAATTGGCAGCTTTATTGGTGGATACGGCTCAAAATTTATGACAGGCGCAAGCATTAATCTTGTTTATGGAGTGCTTGCAGCGCTTGCTGCAATGATGATGTTTATTCCTAAAAAAGGAATTGATGATGTTCCGCTAGATCAGGTTACTTTTCATCAATGGCTTGCAGCGGGTCTTGCATTGATGGTTGGAATCGGGTCAGGCATTGTAGGGGCAGCTGGTGCGTTTTTGCTAGTTCCCATTATGCTTGTTGTGCTCAAGATTCCAACAAGAATGACGATCGCTTCTTCGTTGGCGATTACTTTTATTTCTTCGATTGGATCCACATTTGGTAAAATTGTGACAGGACAAGTTGACTTTATCCCGGCGCTGATTATGGTTATAGCAAGTATAATCGCCTCTCCGCTGGGGGCAAAAGCAGGGCAAAAGATGAATACAAAAGCGCTTCAAATCATTTTAGCGGTTTTAATTTTAGGAACAGCTATTAAAATTTGGGGAGAAATTTTGTAAAAAAGGCAGTTGGATAAGGTGGATGCTTTGAAGCGTAAATGACAACAGCTTGCCGTATTAACAATTAAAAGGATTTTCCCTTTATAACGGGACAATGAGATTGCCTCTTTGTTCATTTTTTATAAAATGGATAAATATCCATTTTATTTCTTTTTTTATATTTTTTATATTAATTATTATTTGATATTTATGATAAAAAGTAAAATATTTTTATTTAACCACTTGCTTATTTATCTCGAATTTAAATATTATTAAATTAAAATAAATCAAAGGAGTCTTCATTCATGAGATCTACGATTCATCCGAAAGTAGAGATTGGCCATGTTCATTTACGTGTCGCAAAGCTCGATCGCTCCATTCATTTCTATACGAAATGGATAGGGCTTCAACTATTAGAGCAGAAAGGAAACTTAGCGGTGCTAACAGCTGACGGGATCACGCGGCTTATTGTATTGGAGGAAAGCAGCGATACAGTAAGGAAACCGCCGCGAACGACGGGCTTATATCATTTTGCCATTTTAGTTCCCGATCGTTCTACCCTAGCACGTGTGCTGCTTCATTTGCTGAAGGTAGGTTATCCGCTGCAAGGCGCATCAGATCATCAATTCAGCGAGGCGGTGTATTTGGCTGATCCAGATGGAAATGGCATTGAAATTTATGCTGATAGGCCAAGAGAGCAATGGGAAAAAGCAGAAAACGGCGAATACAAAGGGGTGACCGAGTCACTTGATGTAGAGGGATTGCTAGCAGAGGCAGATCACGCTCCTTGGACAGGATTGCCGCCAAAAACGAAAATGGGTCATATTCATTTACATGTTGCCCATATGCATGAAGCAGAACAATTTTATCACCAAGGTTTAGGATTTGATATTACAATTCGCATGGACAATCATGCATTATTCGTTTCAGCTGGAGGGTACCATCACCATATTGGATTGAATACATGGATAGGTGTAGGAGCTCCGAAACCGCCGGAAAACGCGCTTGGTTTGCGCTTGTTTTCTATCGTTTTTCCGCATGAAAAGGAGCTTGAAAAGGCGATTGAAAGCTTGAAAGCAATAGGGGCTAAAGTTGAATGGACAGGAACAGAAGCAGTAACAGTCGATCCGTTTGGAAATCGAATTCAATTAAGAGTCCAGAAAGCATGATGTTGAAAATAGGAATAAAAAAGCAGAGGCTACCTGCTTTTTTATTTTGTTAAGGCGTTCGGGTTGAAAAATTGCTATAAGAAAGCCGTTTTAATGAACCGAAAGAATCATCGAAACGGTTAGTGAATATCGGAAAACCAGCATGGATTTATTGATAGAGCCTCCCTTACTTTGTGGAAACGAATTTTCATTGAACCGAAATAAAAAAATATAATTGACAATGATAATCTTTATCAAATAGAATGATTATTGATAATGATTATCATTCGTTTTTAGAAAAGGAGATTGTCATGATGAAGGTAATCATGGTGTATACAAGCATGACAGGAAATACAGAGGAAATAGCAAATGCCATCTTAGAAGGAATTCAAGAAGAGGGAATAGAAGTGGAGGTAAAAGAGGTGCTGGATGCGAGCGCAGATGAGCTGGAAGCGTATGATGGCATTTTATTGGGAGCATATACATGGGGAGATGGAGAGCTGCCGGACGATTTTCTTGATTTTTATGATGAAATGGATTCCATTCATTTATCAGGAAAAAAAGCAGCTGTATTTGGCTCGTGTGATTCCGGCTATGAAAAATACGGAGCCGCGGTTGATATTTTAGTGGAAAAATTACAGGAATTAGGGGCAGCTGTTGTGCTGGAAGGATTAAAGATTGAATTGGCACCGACTAGTGAAGAAAGGGAGAGTTGCAAACAGTTTGGCAAGCAATTTGTCCAAAAAATGCTAACTGAGCCAAGTACATATTGACAGTCTATAGCCAATCGACTATTATAAGGGTGTAAGCATATAGGAAAAATGCGCGTAAAAGGGGAGTAGCTTTTACAGCAAAGTCGTCAGTTCAGGGTGGCATATACCCTCGGCTTTGTTGGCAACGGTGATGTTGTTAGCAAGACCTTTACCGAACGATGGTAAAGGTCTGTTTTGATAGAAGGCCTTTACCATAACGGTAAAGGTCTTTTTTCATTACATGAAGAAAGGAGGAAGAGAATGAGAAAAGCCTGGAAAAAAGCGAGATTGCTTTTTCACACTTATCGCTTGATCCCATTTTTAGTTGGATTTTTTTGTTCTCATGAAATACCGCTTTCTAAAAAGATGACATATGTGCTGATCATATTTGCCTACTTTGTTTTTCCGTTTGATCTGCTCCCTGATTGGTTAGGTATTTTTGGTATTTTTGATGATGTGGCAATTTTTATGTGGATTTTGCAGAAAATGATAGAAGCATCGCCACATCACTTAAAGCGTAAATACGGAGTGTAATGGAAGGAGGAAATGCTAAATGGAGTTATTTTCAATGGAGTTTTGGTCCGCTCTTTTATCTATTATCATTATCGACTTAGTATTAGCTGGAGATAATGCGATTGTAATCGGGCTGGCGGCACGCAATTTGCCAAAACAGCAACAAAAGCAAACGATTCTATGGGGGACGGTTGGAGCGATTGTCATTCGCGCCGTGGCAACCCTGGCTGTTGTATGGTTATTAAAAATTCCAGGTTTGCTGCTAGTCGGTGGAGTTTTACTCATCTGGATTGCCTATAAGCTATTGGTGGAAGAAAAAGGGCATGAAGTGCAGGCAGGGAAAAGCATGTGGGAGGCGATTCGAACCATTATTATCGCTGATGCGTTAATGGGTTTAGACAACGTATTAGCAGTAGCAGGAGCTGCGCATGGTAGCTTTTTATTAGTCGTTTTGGGATTGCTCATTTCGGTTCCAGTCGTTGTGTGGGGCAGTACCCTTATTTTGAAATGGGTGGAGCGTTTTCCAATCATTATTACAATCGGTGGTGCCATTCTTGCGTGGACCGCTTCAAAGATGATTGTTGATGAGCCGTTTTTAAAAGGATACTTTGCTAATCCTGTGATTAAATATGGTTTTGAGCTGCTTGTCGTTGCTGGAGTCGTTTGCGCTGGCATGATCAAAAAGGGAAAAGAAAATAATAAAGGGGAAGCTAAAGCCGCCAATCAATGATTGGCGGCTTTAGACTGTTGCCGAAACGCTTTTATCCGGCAGGGAGGCTTTATTTGTCTATTCGTGAACGCCTTGGTTTGATTTGTGTTTGCGTTCGGCTGTGTTTCTTGTCTGCCAAGCGTTTTTCAGTCCTTCTGATGCAGAAATAGAAATGACGGGATGTTTAATGGATTTTGTTTGCCGGCTCATCGGCCATGAATGATTGGCGGATGCTTTGTTAGAGCTCATCGAAGCCATTATCGACATTCACTTTTGTATATTGTCGCGATTTTTGTTCAAAAAAGTCGGATTTGCCTAGATCTACTTCTTCATAGGCTTTAATCCAGCGGAGCGGATTTGTCCGATAGCCTTCAAATGGACGCTCGAAGCCAAGCTGGTGGCAGCGGACATTCGCATAAAATTTAATGTAATCATGTAAATCCTCAAGATGAATGCCTTCAATATCATGGCCGATCATGAAGCTCGCCCATTCGATTTCTAATTCGGCCGCTTGAATAAAGGTTTGCTGAACAAATGCCGCTAAGTCATCTGTCCGATATTCTGGATATTCGCGCAGAACCTCTTGGAATATTTTTGCGAATAAGTCGACATGGATATGTTCATCGCGATTAATATAATTAATCATAGTGCTTGTGGCCACCATTTTTTGATTGCGTGCCAAGTTATAAAAGAAAGCAAAGCCGGAATAGAAGAATAAGCCTTCTAAAATGACATCATAGACAATGGATTTTAATAAATTTTCTACATTTGGCTGCTCGGCAAATTCTTTATATCCGTTTGTGACAAAATCGTTTCTTTTCCGCAATATAGGCTCATTTCGCCAAAATTCAAATACCTCATCTTGCTTTTGTTTTGGAACGAGGCTAGAAAGTACGTAAGAATAAGAATGATTATGAATGACCTCCTGTTGAGCCAGCATGATCATCAGCGCGTTGATGCTTGAGTCGGTAATGTAATCAGCAACCTTTCCTGCATAATCTGTTTGGATGCTGTCAAGTAAGGCTAGCAGGCCGATAATTTTTAAAAAAGCATCCTGTTCACGTGCGGTTAATAATGGAAATTGCTTGACATCTTGGGACATATTAATTTCAAATGGTGTCCAAAAATTGGCGAGCATTCGTTTATATTTAGCATATGCCCAAGGATAGGCAATATCGTCCCAATTGAGCACATTCGAGCATCGTCCGTTGATGATTCGCGTGGAACGGTTGGGCGCTTCAGGGTCCATAATGATTCGTTTCGTTAAAGCAGATGTCATCATAACTCCTCCTTATATTAACTTGCGCATGATTCACATTCTTCAATGTTGCTTGATGTTGAACGAACATAATAGGTTGTTTTTAAACCGGATTTCCAAGCGGCAAGATGAAGGGCTAATAAATCCTTTGCTTTAATGGTGTTCATTACGTAAAAATTGAATGAGATGGATTGGTCAATATGGCGCTGTCGCATCGCGTTTTGTTGAATGCTCCAATACTGGTCAATATGATAGGCTGATTTATAGTACCAAGTTGTTTTTTCGTTTAAGTCTGGCGCTGTAACTGGAATCTTATAATCTTTTTTTTCTTCGGCATACATCTTCAAAAAGATCGGATCAATGCTGGCGGTACTGCCGGCAATAATCGATGTCGAAGCATTGGGAGCAATCGCCATCACATAGCCGTTGCGCATTCCATGTTTAGCTACGTTTTCTTTCAGATGAATCCATTTGGAAGTGTTGTAGCCACGTTTATCGAAATAGGCCCCTGTCTGCCAATCAGATCCAGAAAACGCTGGGTAACTGCCTTTTTCTTGAGCAAGCTCCATGCTTGCTTGAATAGTGAGATAAGCAATTTGTTCATAAAGCTCGTCCGCATAATAAACGGCCTCTTCTGATTCCCAGCGAATGCCTTTTAAAGCGAGCAAATGATGCCATCCAAATGTGCCTAGTCCGACAGCCCGATATTTTTGATTTGTCAACTGTGCCTGCAAAACAGGGATTTGGTTTAAGTCAATCACGTTATCAAGCATGCGCATTTGAATAGGGACGAGCCGTTCAAGCACATCGTCCATAACGGCTTTAGCTAAATTGATCGATGATAGGTTGCAGACGACAAAATCGCCAGGGATTTTTTCAATGATGATTTTCCCATCTTTTACATATTGTTTTTCCATCACGGTCGGGCTTTGATTTTGGGCAATTTCAGTGCAAAGGTTGCTACAATAAATCATGCCGAGATGTGAGTTCGGATTTTTTCGATTCACTTCATCGCGATAAAACATAAATGGTGTGCCTGATTCTAGCTGGCTGCGCATAATGCTTTTCATAATTTCAATAGCTGGAACTCTCTCTTTTGAAAGGCGCTTTTCTTGAACGCATTCCCAATATTTTTGACGAAAACTGCCGTCCCCTTTTTCTTCATCATAAAAGTCTTCTAGACTGAATCCCATGATTTGTCGTATTTCGTGTGGATCAAATAAATACCAATCTCCGCGTTTTTCTACTTGCTCCATAAATAAATCAGGGATGCAAACGCCTGTGAATAAATCGTGTGTCCTCATCCGTTCATCGCCATTGTTTAATTTGGCATCTAAAAAAGCAAAAATATCTTTATGCCACACGTCTAAGTAGACAGAGATGGCTCCTTTTCTTTGGCCAAGCTGATCGACGCTGACAGCGGTGTTATTCAATTGCTTCATCCATGGAATCACGCCGGATGAAATCCCTTTAAATCCTTTAATATCGCTGCCGCGGCTGCGAATCTTTCCGAGATAGACGCCAATGCCGCCCCCTGCCTTGGAAAGGTTAGCAATATCGGTATTGCTGTCGTAAATACCTTGCAGGCTGTCATCAATCGTATCGATAAAGCAGCTTGATAGCTGACCATAGTTTTTTCCTGCATTGGCTAAAGTCGGAGTGGCAACCGTCATATATAAATTGCTTAATGCCCAGTATGCTTCTCGGATAAAGGCAAGTCGCTGCGTTTTTGGCTCTTTGGCCATCAATGTCATCGCGATGATGAGAAAGCGCTCTTGCGGCAGTTCATATAAATTTCTTTCATAATCACGGGCAAGATAGCGATCTGCAAGCGTGCGGAGACCGATATAGGTAAATAGCTTGTCTTTTTCTGGATTGATGATCGCTCCAATCTCTTTAATTTCTTCTTTTTCATAATCATCAAGCAAAGAATGGTTGTAAACTCCCTTGGAAACGAGAGAAGCGACCAGCTCGTAAAAATCACCGTAGCGTTCTTTTGGATGATAACCGCGATTTTGAGCTGCTTCGTGATAAAGCTTCTGTAAATAAATGCGGGCGCAAACAAAGGTCCAGTCTGGTTCTGCTTCGCTAATATATGAAAGTCCCTCAAGAATGCAATCATTTGCCATTTGTTCGAAGGACGCAGTGTCTTTGTTTTGAATCATGCGAAGCACACGCTTGATATATTCGGATGTGTCTAGATGAGGAAATTCATTTGTAAGATCATGAATCCAGGCAATCAATTCTTCTTGAGAAACGGTTTGAAAAGTAAACGTCATTATCGGCTCCTCCTCTTTCCAATAAAAAAATCCACTCCGGATTGAGTGGATGAAACGATAGTATAAAAAGGAATAAAACTTCCCTTCTTAAACCATCGCTTCATCTTCTCCCTCCCCGAAGAATGTGAAACGAAACAAGCAAGGCAGGTCTCCTGACTTGTGCTTCTTCCTACTTTGGATCCTTCCCGTATACGCGCCGTATAAGCTTTCGTATACAGTGGAGCTTCCATTTCGTCCGCACATACAGTTGCGGGGGCAGTTCTGGATTTACACCAGATTCCCTATTAAGTCCTAAGGGACACCTTTACTTGTGGTTTGTTCTACTATATATAGTTTTTGTTTTTATTCTTCGATACAATATATTGTGTTTGTTAGTTGCACTGGTATCATCATATAATAAATCAATGGAAAATTCAACTATAATATTTCTGAAGTGGAAAAATAAAAAACGCGCTCGATCGGCGCGTTTATTTTTGAAGTGGGAGAAATTTAATAAGCAGCGAGCGAATCAGTAAACCGGTGAGCACACCAGGAATAACTGAGAGCATTGGCAGCCAAATTGGTCCAAAAAAAATGCCGAAGATGGTAACGCGGGAAGAGTACATCAGTCCAACTGTGACAAAATAAGCTGAAAAAACGAATGGAAGAAAAGCGTAAGGAGAGCGACCACCGTCAGCATCTTTATAAGCATCCCACATTGCAAAAAAATACAAACACGGATAAAACATAAGCCATTGAAAATCAATGACTTGGGTTGCTTCGATTGTTTTTCCCAAAAAGCTCAGGCGAATGGCTTCATTAAATCGGGATTGAGAGTTTACAATAAATTCTAATAAAATAAAGATGGTTCCTTTGAAATACTTTTGATTCAAAAGCTGTCCGAATCCTGGTAAAGCAATACTCCATAACAACCGTTCAATTGCTTTCACGTTTTCTTAACCCTTTACTAATGGATTTTATTTGTTGATCATCGACTATATCCTATATCGCCTCGTATATAGAAAAAGAGCCCTGCCTTATTTTTATCATTTCCGCTTTTTACAGTTTATATAATTACATTTTATTGAAAATATACATTTTGTTCCTATTGAGATCGGGAATTTGAAAATGGTGCATGTTAGGTGTGTAATTTGACATGTTATGTCTAGTTTTGTTCATGTTAAGAAAATATTTGGGTAACTTTTCAGAATAGTTAGTATAATCGCTGTGAGTAGAGTATAATTTTTTAGTGCAAAGGGGGAGAGGATTTTGAAAGCGGTTAAATCAATCGTGATTTGGGGATTGATTTCGATCATTGGAGCCATTGGCTTTGCGGTATTGGCTCTGCACCGCGGCGAAACGATTAATGCGATTTGGCTCATTGTGGCAGCGGTGTGTGTATATGCAGTGGCTTATCGTTTTTATAGCAAATTTATTGCGCAGAAAGTATTTGAGCTGGATGATAATCGCAAAACACCAGCTGAAGTGATGAATGATGGAAAAGACTATGTGCCGACGAATAAATGGGTGTTATTCGGACATCATTTTGCTGCTATTGCAGGAGCTGGCCCGCTTGTTGGCCCTATTTTGGCATCACAGATGGGATATTTGCCGGGCACGCTTTGGATTGTAGTCGGTGTGGTACTAGCAGGTGCGGTACAGGATTTTGTCATTTTGTTTGCTTCAATGCGCCGCAACGGAAAGTCACTTGGTGAAATGATTAAAGAAGAAATGGGCTCCTTCACAGGGCTTGTTGCTATGCTTGGGATTTTAGGTATCATGATTATTTTATTAGCCGTGTTAGCGTTGGTGGTTGTGAAAGCGCTTGTAGGAAGCCCGTGGGGAATGTTTACCATTGCGGCAACGATTCCGATTGCGATTTTTATGGGAATTTACATGCGCTATCTGCGGCCAGGCCGCGTAGGGGAAGCTTCATTGATCGGTTTTGTTCTGCTGATTGTTTCCCTTATTGCGGGACAGCATGTGGCTGAACATCCGACATTAGCCAATATGTTTACATTTAAAGGGGAGACAATTGCTCTTTTAATGATTGCTTATGGATTTGTGGCTTCGGCGTTGCCTGTATGGCTATTGCTAGCGCCGCGCGATTATTTAAGCACTTTTCTTAAAATCGGAACGATCGTTGGTCTAGCGCTTGGTATTCTTGTTGTTGCACCTGATTTGCAAATGCCTGCTGTGACCAAATTCGTGGATGGAACAGGACCTGTATTTTCAGGAAATTTATTCCCATTTTTATTTATCACCATTGCGTGCGGAGCTGTTTCTGGATTCCATGCTCTTGTTTCTTCCGGAACGACGCCAAAAATGATCGAACTCGAAAGTCATGCCCGCCCAATCGGATATGGGGCGATGCTTATGGAGTCGTTTGTAGCGGTAATGGCTCTTGTCGCAGCATGCGTGCTAACACCAGGGGTTTATTTTGCGATTAATAGTCCAGCAGCTGCTATTGGCACAGATGTAGTCCAGGCTGCCCAAACGGTTTCATCTTGGGGATTTGTCGTTACCCCAGACGCATTGACAGAGTTGGCCAAAGATGTAGGGGAGCAAACGATTTTATCGCGTACAGGCGGTGCACCGACTTTGGCTATTGGGATGGCAGTGATCCTTTCAAAAGTGATTGGTGGAAAAGCATTTATGGCTTTTTGGTACCATTTTGCGATTTTATTTGAAGCGCTATTTATTTTAACGACGATTGATGCGGGAACGCGTGTTGGCCGCTTCATGATTCAAGATATTATCGGACATTTTTATAAACCATTTGCTAAAACCGATTCATTGCCGGCCAATATTATTGCAACGGCTTTATGTGTACTCGGATGGGGATATTTCCTCTATCAAGGAGTCATTGATCCGCTTGGCGGAATCAATACATTATGGCCGCTGTTTGGTATTGCCAACCAAATGCTTGCTGGTATCGCCCTTTTATTAGGAACGACTCTTTTATTTAAGATGGGGAAAAAGGCATACGCATGGGTAACGTTAGTGCCAACAGTGTGGCTATTAGTTGTAACGATGACAGCTGGATTTCAAAAATTGTTCCATCCGGATGCTAAAATTGGATTTTTATCACATGCGAAAGTATTCAGAAATGCGCTAAACGAAGGCAATATTTTAGCACCAGCGACGACAGAAGCGCAAATGCGGCAAATTATTATGAATGATTATGTAGATGCAGCGTTATGCGGCATTTTTATGCTCGTCGTTTTAGCTGTGCTCATTTCGTCGATTAACATTTGGATTAAAGTATTGAATAATAAAGCAACACCTCTTAAAGAAGCTCCTTATATTCCACGGGATGATGGAAATGGGGTTAAGCATTATGCGTAAGCTTCTAGCAAATATGATCAAATATCGGCGGCAATTTTTCGATTTGCTTGTTGGGGTGCCGAATTATGAACGTTATGTTGAACATATGAAAACGCATCACCCGGGAGAACCGATTAAGTCGCGAAAGGAGTTTTTTTGCGAGGCACAAGATGCAAGATATAACGCCAAAGGTGGAAAAGTATCTCGGTGTTGCTGAAAAAAGGGGGATTCTGATCTCCCTTTTCTCTTTCTTTGCTGTTTAGAAATGCCAGAGAACATGATAGGATTTTTTTATGGAGCCTTTATTTTGTTTTATCGGTGAAGGATTGTCGGTTTAGGGACGTTTCATCCAATCTGCTAAGGAGGAATCAAAGATGCGTATATTAGTAGTGGGGGCTGGAGCAGTCGGCGGTTATTTTGGCGGTCGTCTGCTGGAAAAAGGAGTAGATGTCACGTTTCTTGTTCGCGAAAAAAGAAAACAGCAATTAGAAAAACGAGGGCTTGTCATTCGCAGTGTCCATGGTGACGCACAGCTAACTCCCAAGCTGCTTGTTGCCGCAGAGGAAGCAGTACCGTTTGATGTTGTCATTTTTTCTAACAAAGCGTATCATTTGCCTGAAGCCATTCGCGATGTCAAGCCATATGTAGGAGAAGGAACGCTTATTTTACCGCTATTAAATGGTATTGCGCACATGGACTTGCTTTGGCAGGAGTTTGGAAAAGAGAACGTATTGGGAGGACTTTGTTTTATTGAAACAACCCTTGCAGAAGATGGAACGATTATTCAATCAAGTCCTACTCACACTGTCAAGTTCGGTGAATGGTCAGGTGAGATTACCCAACGGGTGAAAAGACTTGATGATCTGTTTTCATCATGCAATGCACGATTTGAGTTGAGTGAACAAATTGTCACTGATATGTGGCACAAATATTTATTTATTGCAGCGATGTCTGGTGTGACGACATTATTCCGTGTTCCGATGGGTCTGGTGTGCTCAGGAGAATACGGGCAAGAAATTCTTTTAGCTTTATTGAAAGAAATCGGAGCCATTATGAGAGCGCACGGGGCCCCAATTGAAGACGGCATTGAGGAAAAACAATGGGCGCAAATGAATAGCATGCCGCCGCAAATGAAATCTTCCATGCAGCGCGATATGGAAAAAGGGCAAATGGTCGAAGTCGATCATTTGCAAGGATATTTGCTTCAACTAGCGAAGCAGCATCAAATCACTACCCCGTTGCTTAAAGCTGTGTATCATCATTTAAAGTTATATGAGCGGCAAAGAGGATAGATTGAGAAGGGACGATGTTTGATTTGCTTGATATGGATAGCTTCAAATGGAAAAAATGGACAGAAGCGAGAAGCAAGAACGTTTCAGTGGACGGAATGAATAATTGAAAAGGGAGCAGTCGAAAGCAGCTAGTTGTTCGCCGCTTGGTTGCGTTTTGGTGCGGCGGAGGCAAGTTCACCGACTTGTCTCCGCCCATGTTTTTTACAGGCTTTAAGTTATGAATGGTGGGATTATTTGCTTTTCGGTTTATCATCGGCAAGTATTCCTTTGTTTGATGATGGCTGTTACTTCCTGTGAAAAATCCTGGTATCCGATGGCGCTACGAAAAAGGCTATTGTCCGTCTTGAGTATGCTTATGATTGGGGATCATTCAGGAGCGTTTTTACTTTTTTCTCAAAGTGTATTGTATCTCGATAGCGGATCATGTAACTTAATAATTAGGATATTGCATGTCGATGAATAGAGGAGGTACTACTTTGAATAAAGCATGGTGGAAAGAAGGGGTTGTGTATCAAATTTATCCGCGAAGCTTTATGGATTCCAATGGAGATGGAATCGGGGATCTTCGCGGCATTCTTTCAAAGCTTGATTATTTGCACGATCTTGGAATCGATATCATATGGATTTGTCCGATTTATCCATCGCCAAATGCCGACAATGGATATGATATAAGTGATTATTATGCCATTGCTGAAGAGTTTGGAGATATGAACGATTTTGACGAACTGTTGCAGCAAGCGCATAACCGCGGCATGAAAGTCATTTTAGATTTGGTGATTAATCACACAAGCGATGAACATCCGTGGTTTGTAGAGTCACGTTCTGCAAAAGATAGCCCGAAACGCGATTGGTATATTTGGCGCGATGGTAAAAATGGAAAAGAGCCGAATAACTGGGAAAGTATTTTTGGCGGATCGGCTTGGGAATATGATCCGTTGACAAAACAGTATTACTTGCATGTTTTCGCGGCGAAGCAGCCTGATTTAAATTGGGAAAATGATGAGGTGCGCCGCGCGTTGTATGAAATGATTAAGTGGTGGCTGAATAAAGGGATTGACGGTTTTCGTGTTGATGCGATTTCTCATATTAAGAAAAAGCCTGGGCTGCCAGACTTGCCGAATCCCAAGGGGTTGGATTACGTTCCTTCCTTTGCGGGCCATATGAATCAAGAAGGCATTATGGAATATTTAAAAGAGTTGAAAATGCAAACGTTTGCGCAATACGATATTATGACTGTCGGAGAAGCGAATGGCGTAAAGGTGGAGCAGGCGGGGGAATGGGTAGGAGAAAAAGAAGGCATTTTTAATATGATCTTTCAATTTGAACATCTGGGATTATGGGAGAAAACCATCAATCATCAAGTGGATGTCCGCCAATTGAAGCGTGTGTTGACGAAATGGCAAAAAGGGCTTGAAAATGGCGGCTGGAATGCTTTGTTCCTTGAAAATCACGATCAGCCTCGCTCTGTTTCAACATGGGGAAACGATAAGGAATATCTTAACGAAAGTGCCAAGGCGCTGGGGGCGCTCTACTTTTTCATGCAAGGAACTCCGTTCATTTATCAAGGACAAGAAATCGGGATGACCAATGTCCGTTTTCAATCGATTGATGAATATCGTGATATTGCGATTAAAAACCTTTATCGGATCGAGCGGGAAAAGGGACGTTCACATGAAGAAATCATGCCGTCGATTTGGCAAAAAGGACGCGATAATTCCCGCACGCCGATGCAATGGTCTGACGAGCTTCATGCCGGCTTTACTACAGGAACGCCATGGTTAGGAGTCAATGAAAACTATAAAACGATCAATGTAAAAAGGCAGCAAAACGATCCTCATTCGGTTTTTCACTTTTATAAAAAAATGATTCGTCTGCGCAAGGAACATGAAGTATTGGTTTACGGCGCGTATGATCTAATTTTAGAAAATGATCAAGCGATTTACGCTTATACGCGGACACTTGGGCATGAACAAGCGGTTGTGATTGTCAATTTGAGCGCTAAATCGGTTCTTTATCGCTATGATGCCATCAAACTATCTTCAGACCATTTAGCGCTGCAAAACTATGAGGTCAAGCCGCATAAAAACGCGACCCGTTTTAAGCTGCGGCCGTACGAAGCGCGTGTTTATATAAATCAAATTTAGCATTTAGATCATACGCAATGATCTATCGTTTGATGAGTCAACATTTGCTCAAAGTGGGCGGTTGATCATCGATTTCAGTCCGTCCAACCGAACAGCACCGCTTTCAGACGAACGAAATTCTCTGGAAGCGGTTGGTTGTTCATCGCTTGCATTTATGTTTGATATAGAAAATGGAATTGATAGCTGATTGGAAAGAAGAAGCGCTATTTTTTCAATGGTCAATAACAGATCTATGGAGAAGTCTCCCATCTCTAAACAAAGGGGAGGGGGGAAGATCTATACTTTATAGATACGGTGTATTTTTTGTTAGTAACAAACAAAGGATTTACTTAGTGATAGAGCGAATGGTTAAGTGGGAGGGATGAAGAAATGAATGATATTCGCTATCCGATTGGAAAATTTGAAAAGCCAGCTTTGTTTCAAGAAGAGAAGATAAAGGGATGGATCGCTGATATTCGTCAATTGCCAACAGCGATGCGTGAAGCTGTCAGTGGATTAAATGAAGAGCAGTTGAACACACCTTATCGTGAGGGGGGCTGGACGGTAGCGCAAGTGGTCCATCATATGGCGGATGCCAGCATGAATGCGTTTTTGCGCACAAAATGGACGCTTACCGAAGCGGCTCCTTCCATTAAACCATTTGATGAAAATGCTTGGGCCGAAACGGCCGATGCCCGTTCGGTGTCAGTCGAGCTTTCTTTGCGTTTGCTTGAAGGGGTTCATGGACGTTGGACACAGCTGCTTGAATCGTTGGCAACAGAAGATTTTCAAAAAACGTTCTATCATGAAGGGACCAAAACGAAAATCGATTTATATACATTTGTGGCTATGTATGCTTGGCATGGGAAGCATCATACTGCACATATTCAACAATTGCGCCAGAAAAAAGGATGGTGAAATGACGGACATCGTGCTTGATGTCCGTCATTTGCGTGAATGCACTTCGTAGATGGCAAATTTTAAATAATCGCCTTCATCGGCAGCAAGCAACTTCGGATGATCATAGCCGGCTCCGCTCCAATGGACTTGGCGCAAAATTTTTTTTGCATCAAACGCTGCTTCTTCCACCATCGCTTGAAACATATCAGCATGGACATGGTAGGAGCAGCTGGCTGTAACAAAAAATCCCCCATCCTTTACTAATTTTAAACCGTTTAAGTTAATGTCCTTATATCCGCCCAAGGCCTTTGGAACAGCGTGGGCCGATTTGGCGAATGCCGGAGGATCAACAATCACGACATCCCACTGCTTTCCTTCGTGAACGGCTTCTCGCAAATAATCGAACGCATTGGCGACAACGAAATCAACGTTCATAAAACCGTTTAGTGCTGCGTTTCGTTTCGCTGTCTCAATCGCGTGCTCGGAAATATCGACAGCGGTGACATGCTTTGCTCCGTATAAACAAGCATTGAGCATAAACGAGCCTGTATGGGTGAAACAATCCAAAACGGTTGTATCCGTGTCGATGAGCGGACGAATGGCGGCGCGGTTTTGCCGTTGGTCAAAGAAAAACCCTGTTTTTTGCCCGTTTTCAATATCAACGATGTATTTTACCCCGTTTTCTTCAATGATCACTTCTGTATCGCATGTGCCGTACCAAAATCCTTTTTCTTGCTCAAGTCCTTCTAACTCGCGGACATATACATCATTGCGCAAGTAAATCGCTTTTGGTTGAAATACTTCAAGCAAGCCTTTTAAAATCCAGTCTTTTCGCTTTTCCATTCCAAGGGAAAGAATTTGCACAACAAGTACATCTTCGTATTTATCAACAATAAGCCCCGGCAAAAAATCGGCTTCACCATAAATGGCGCGACAAGAACGGACACCCGGAATCATTCGTTCCCGATATGCCCATGCTTGACGAATCCTTTCCACGAAAAATGTTTCGTTCAATTCTTCGTCTGCATGGTGAGTTAAGACGCGCACAATCATTTGTGAGCGAGGATTAATAGATCCCTTTGCGAGAAAGTAACGCTGATGGTTATAGACGTTCACAAAATCGCCTGGTTCAAAATCACCTTCAATGTAGTCTACTTCACTTTGAAAAATCCAAGGATGGCCTTGCTCCAGCCGCTTTTTGCGCTTTCGCTTCAAAAAAACGTTTGCCACATTCTTCACTCCATTAAATTAAGTTATTTGCCTTCTCTATCATACAGAATTGACGATCAGGAAGCAATGATAGGAGGGGAGACTTGACAATCATATGAACAGTGATATGATAAATTTAAATAACTTTATATCCATGCTTTTAATCATCCACTAGGGGTGCCTTTAGATAGGCTGAGATCAAAGTGTGCCTTTGAGACCCTTAGAACCTGATCTGGATTATGCCAGCGTAGGGAAGTGGAAGTGGCGTACTCGCTTTATAAATGTTTGTAAACCACTTTCTTTGCGCTTGCGAAAGAAAGTGGTTTTTTATTGATTCAAGCATGGATGTGTTTCCAAATAAAGGAGGGATTGACATGTCATTTTCACAGTTATTGCGTCAAAAGGTAGACGCTATTTGGGAGGCAAGCTTTCATCATCCATTCGTCAAGGAGCTTGGTGAGGGAACGCTCAATCTGGCGTGCTTTCGCTATTATGTTTTGCAAGATTCCTATTATTTAAGCCATTTTGCTAGAGTACAAGCGCTTGGAGCTGCACGAGCGGTTGATTTGGCAACAACAGCGCGCATGGCGCATCATGCGCAAAATACTCAGCAAGCGGAACTATCTTTGCATGAGAAGTTTGCAAAGCAGCTCGGAATCACGGAGGAGGAAAAAGCTTCGTTCGTTCCGGCACCGACGGCTTACGCCTATACTTCTCATTTGTACAGGGCAGCGTATGAAGGTCATTTAGGCGATGTGATTGCTGCTATTTTACCATGCTATTGGCTTTATTACGAAATTGGTGAGAGATTAAAGCATTGTACGCCGCAGGAGCCGATTTATCAAGAATGGATTGCCGCTTATGGATCGGAATGGTTCCGTCAGTTAGTGGAAGAACAAATTCAGCGATTAGATACGGTAGCAGAAAACGTGTCGGAAGCGGATCGCAAGCGAATGGAACAGCATTTTATCATTAGCAGCCAATACGAATATTCATTTTGGGAAATGGCGTACCGTTTAGAAACATGGCCAATTCAAGGAAAGGAGAAAGTAAAGGATGCAGACAACCAAGGGATTGAAATTAGCTGATATTTTAATTACAATTGTCATTTCCATTGTATTTGGAATTGTGTATAAGCTATGGGGACCATTCTACTATTTTGTTAAGCCGTTTGGCTTCCATCTTGATCAACTCATTTATGGAATGTGGTTCATTGCCGCTACTGTTGCCTTTTTAATTATTCGCAAGCCTGGTATTGCCCTTTTGGCGGAAATTGCTGCTTCATCAAGCGAATTTGTGACCGGCTCTGAGTGGGGACTTGAAGTATTGATTTACGGTGTCGTACAAGGATTGTTTGCAGAGCTTGCTTTCGCTGCGTTCCGCTATAAGCGATTTGATGTGTTTGTTGTGTCGCTTGCGGCGATTGGCTCAACCATTGGTTCGTTAATTATGGACTATTATAAAGGATACATTGAAGCGCTGGCTCCATGGAATTTAACATTGTTCTTTGTTGCGCGGTTTGTTGGCGCGATTTTAATTTCCGGCGTGTTTGCTTCCTCTTTAGTGAAAGCACTTGAAGCCACTGGAGTGACGCAAATGGTTCGTTCCGCATCAAAAGAAGATTATGATCAGCTAGACCGTTAAAGGGTGAAGAAAATGGAACTCGTAGCTTTTGTTGACCAGCTGCGGCTCAAATTCCCCGGAAAAGAAGGCTTGCTGTTTAAAGACTTGTCAGTTTCTTTTTCAAGAGGGGAGAAAGTATTGCTGTTAGGTCCATCTGGATGCGGCAAATCGACGCTGTTGCAAGTGCTTTGCGGATTAATTCCGCATTCAGTGGACATTCCTATGAAGGCGAAACATATTCAGGTGCCTGATAACTGGGGATATGTGTTTCAAGATCCTGATTCGCAATTTTGCATGCCGTTTGCGGATGAAGAAATTGCTTTTGCGTTAGAAAATATCAGGGTGCCCCGTGAACAAATGGATGATCGCATTTGTGAATTGCTGCAAATGGTTGGATTATCAATCCAGCCACATACAAATATTCATGAGCTATCGGGAGGAATGAAGCAACGTCTGGCGCTTGCTTCGGTTCTTGCGCTTGAGCCTGATGTACTGTTTCTTGATGAGCCGACAGCGATGATTGATGAAGAGGGAACCGCAGAAATTTGGAAGACGGTAAAACAAATTGCTCATGATAAAACGGTGATTGTCGTCGAACATAAAATTGAACATGTGCTGGATTTCGTGGACCGCATCATTTTATTTAATGAAAGCGGAGACATGATCGCGGACGGCGATGCGGCTTCGATCTTTCAAACCTATAAATCTGTGATTGCTTCACAAGGAATTTGGTATCCGGGAGTTTGGGAGGATTATAGGAAAAAGCGGAGAAATGAACAGCCAGCTTCTGCATCAGATCATGAAATCATTTATCTAAAAGAAATGAAAGGATATCGCAAAAAAGAAGCCAAAATTCACATCGACCAAGCAAGTGTCTGCGAAGGAGAGTGGATTGCGGTAACGGGGAAAAACGGAGCGGGCAAAAGCACGCTGCTGCATGCGCTCATGAAGTTGATTCCAACCGAGGGCACATATGAACTCTATGGCAAACAGCTGCAAAAAACGAAACAAATCGCTCGCCATATGGCTTTTGTTTTCCAAAACCCAGAGTTTCAGTTTGTGACCCATTCCGTCTGGGAAGAGATGGCTTATTCTCTTCGCTTAGAAAAGCGCACGGAAGAAGAAATTTCTAGAAAGGTTGAACAGCTGTTGGCGACCTTTCACTTGGAAAAACAACGAGATCAGCACCCCTATCAGCTGTCTATGGGGCAGAAGCGTCGCTTGAGTGTTGCGGCCTCCATCATTGGCGGCCAAAAAGTGTTTTTATTGGACGAGCCGACTTTTGGACAAGATGCCAAAAATACGTTCGCGCTATTAGAATTGCTTGAATCATACCGGGAGCAAGGAGCAACGATTATGATGGTCACTCATGATGAACAAATTGTGCAGCATTTTGCCACAAGAAGATGGACCATTGCTGAAGGAAAGCTCGTTCATGATGAACCGATCATTAGGAAAACGACAGCTGATGAAGAATTAGGCAAGGAGGATGCGAGCCATGAGATGGAATATAAGCTATCGTGAAACATGGCTTCACCGAACGAATCCGAGCTTAAAATTGCTCGTGATGCTGGCATTATTTGTGGCTGTGTTATTCGTGCATAACCCAAATGTATTAATGAATTTTTCGCTTGGCTTTTTGCTGTTGTTTTTCCTTTATACTGGTTATCCGCTTAAATACTTGTTGCTTTTCTTTGTCCCTTTTTTCGTGATTTTTGTTTCGACCGCCTCTTCCATGACGATGTTTGGGGAGGGAACAACGACTTGGTTTCAATGGGGACTTGTGCATGTTACGAAAGAAAGCTTTTTAAGGGGAATGCATCTCGGTTTTCGCGCTTTATCATTTGCGCTTTTAGGCTTGCTTTTTTCCTTAACCACGCGTCCTGTTTACTTGTTTTATTCGCTGATGCAGCAGTTAAAGCTGAAGCCCAAATATGCGTACAGCTTTTTGGCAGGAATTCGCTTGCTGCCGATTATGCTGGAGGAATTTCAGACCGTGCGTAATGCTTTAAAAGTACGTGGAGCGGATGCGGAGCGCGGGCTCAACACCAAGCTAAAGCGATACGCGATTCCGCTTTTATCGCAAAGCATTCGCCGAGCACAGCGCATTGCGGTGGCAATGGAGGCGAAGAGGTTTTCTAATCAGACCAATCGAACGTTTTATTATCAAATTGGCTTTAGCAAATATGATGTTATCTTTTTGCTGATCATCATTGGCATAACGGCCCTTGCCTGCTATACAGGAATCGTTTTGCCGTATATTCCAGTAACAGATGTGCGTTAGTGAGGGATTTTGATGAAGAAAGCGCTTCATGTCATCTCAACGGGAACTCAGTCGCTTGAAGAGTTTGCTGCCATTTCTTCGCTCATTCATTCGCATGTGGATGCGATTCATATACGAGAAAAAAACAAAACAGCAAAAGAGCTGGTGAAATGGATTGAGGCTCTACTTTATGCTGGTGTGCCAGCCAAAAAGATCATTGTAAATGACCGGGTCGATGTAGCCGTTGCCTGCGGGGTAAAAGGAGTACAGCTGGCGTATCATAGCTTATCAGTAAAAGCGGTCAAAGCTCATTTTCCGTCGCTTCTCGTTGGGTGCTCCATTCATTCATTAGAAGAAGGGATCGAAGCGGAGCGGGATGGAGCCGATTATTGTATATATGGACATGTTTTTCCGACAGAATGTAAAGCGGGGATACCGGCAAGAGGAGTCAGCGAGCTGCAGGAAATCGCTGCAACCATTCGCATTCCTGTCATCGCTATTGGCGGGATTCAACCTGATCATGTTTCACAAGTATGGTGCGCAGGTGCTGCCGGAGTAGCCGTGATGTCCGGTGTGTTTTTAGCGAAGGATCCGTTGGCTCAGGTAAAACGTTATGCTATGCAAGCATGTGATCCTGATACGAAAGGATCGGCATGTAAATAAAGGAAGGGGTAAGGATGGCTCATAATCATTATGATGTTGCGATTATTGGCGGCGGAGTCATTGGTGGTTCGATCGCGTTTCAGTTAGCGAAACGAAATGTACGCACAGTCGTACTGGAAAAGGAGCGAATCGCGAGTCAAGCATCCAGTGCGGCTGCAGGGATGCTTGGAGCGCAGTCGGAATTTGCAAGCGATAGCCCGCTGATTTCATTGGCTTTGAAAAGCCGTGCCATGTTTGGACAAGTTGCAGAGGAGCTAAAGCAGCTGACCGGCATCGATATTGGCTATGTGCAAAAAGGCATGCTAAAAGTAGCCGTGACAGAGGAAGAGCAAAAATCGCTTCAAGAACACTATGAGTTTTGGAGGAAGATGGGACAGCCTGTTCAATGGCTGTCCGCTTCGGAGCTGGCAAGTCTTGAACCGAATGTGAACCCAACGCTTAAGGGAGTTATGTACATCGCTGAAGACGGACAAGTAAGCGCCCCGCATCTCTCGCTTGCTTTTGCTAAAGCTTCCATGGCATATGGAGCGCAGTGGCATGAGTTTACGGAAGTCATCGATATAAAAGAGCAGGGAGGTTTATATGAACTCCGCACCAATCAAGGAGTGATTGCAGCAGACGCTGTGGTTGTGTCCGGCGGGGCTTGGTCTGCGTTATTTCTCGAAAAGACGGGTCTTTCGCTTTCCATTTATCCTGTTAAGGGAGAATGTCTGCTTGTTAAAACAGAAAAGCCGCTTATTCAAGCAACGTTATTTGCTAAAAATGGCTGCTATCTTGTTCCGAAGAGGGGCGGCAGAATATTAATTGGAGCGACTTCCACTCCGCATACCTTTGATCAAAAGGTAACCGTACAAGGAGTCACTCACTTGCTTGAAAAAGCCCAAGAGCTCGTTCCAAGCATTGGCGGAGCCGAGCTGGAGAAATCATGGGCAGGTATCAGACCGCAAACAAAAGATGGCTTGCCTTATATAGGAAAGCACCCTCATTATCAAAATGTTTGGATTGCTTCTGGACATTATCGGAATGGCATTTTATTAAGCCCGCTTACAGGGGTGCTCATCGCGGATCTTGTCGAAGGGAAGGGAAGCGGAGAACTTGATATCACCCCTTTTGCTGTGACAAGACATCACGATGCCATAAGCACAGTGTAGAGGTGAATAAATATGGAATTGTTAATTAATGGAGAAATGGTTCATGTGCCTGACCATGTTCGAACAGTTGCTGATTTACTTGTTCATTTTCAATTAGATCAAAAGATTGTCATCGTTGAAGTGAATGCGGATATTATCGAGAAGCCTAGTTATGCTGAAATATCTTTGTGTCATAGAGATCGCATTGAAATTGTTCATTTTGTAGGAGGCGGATGATGATGTTAAAAATTGGACCATATGAATTTCAATCACGGCTTTTATTAGGGACAGGAAAATACCCGAATTTTTCAATCCAAAAAGAAGCAGTTGAAGTGTCGGGAGCTGAAATTTTAACATTCGCTGTACGGCGGATGAATATTTTTGAGCCCAACCAGCCTAATTTTCTCGAACAGTTAGATTTAACCCAATATAAGCTGCTTCCTAATACAGCAGGTGCGAAAACGGCAGAGGAGGCTGTACGCATTGCCCGATTAGCCAAAGCTTCTGGTCTATGTGATATGATTAAAGTGGAAGTGATCGGTTGCGATAAAACGTTGCTCCCTGATCCGGTAGAAACGCTAAAAGCTGCGGAAAAGCTCTTAGCGGAAGGATTTATTGTACTTCCTTACACATCGGATGATGTCGTGCTGGCAAGACGATTACAAGAGATGGGATGCCATGCGATCATGCCAGGAGCATCCCCAATTGGTTCAGGTCAGGGAATTATTAACCCCCTCAATTTAAGCTTTATTATTGAGCAAGCAACAGTTCCTGTGATCGTAGATGCAGGTATTGGCAGCCCAGCGGATGCGGCGCTTGCTATGGAAATGGGAGCCGATGGCGTCTTATTAAATACAGCTGTTGCTGGCGCAGCAGATCCGGTAAAAATGGCTAAGGCGATGAAGCTGGCCATTGAAGCAGGACGCCTTGGCTACGAATCAGGAAGAATTCCGCGGAAACGGTATGCGACAGCAAGCAGCCCAACGGAAGGAATGAGCGTTGTTTGAATGAACGGTATTCACGCCAACAGTTGTTTGCCCCTATCGGCAAAGAGGGACAGCAAAGGATTTCCACTAAGCATGTCCTGATTGTTGGAGCGGGAGCATTAGGAACAGGAAGTGCCGAGGCGCTTGTAAGGGCAGGCATTGGCCAATTAACGTTGATCGATCGCGACTATGTAGAATGGAGCAATTTGCAGCGCCAGCAATTATATAGTGAGGAGGATGCGAAACAACGTCTTCCGAAGGCGATTGCCGCTAAGCAAAGGCTGGAACGAATTAATTCGGACGTTTCCATTCAAGCGATCATTGGCGATGCCAACGCGGAGGAATTGGAAAGAATAGCAAGCGAGCTTAAACCAGATGTCATCATTGATGCGACCGATAATTTTGAAACGCGCATGACCATTAACGACGTGTCATGCAAATATCGCATTCCTTGGATTTATGGAGCCTGTGTCGGCAGTTATGGATTAAGTTACACGTTTCTCCCTGGAGAGACGCCATGCTTCCAATGCTTGCTTGAAACGCTGCCTGCGGGCGGTCCGACATGTGATACAGCCGGAATTATCAGCCCAGCCGTACAAATGGTCGTTGCTTATCAAGTGGCAGAAGCGCTGAAGCTATTAGTCGGAGATAAAAGCTCACTTCGCCGGAAGTTAGTCTCTTTTGATGTTTGGAATAATCAATATGCCGCCATTCGTGTGGATCAAGTGAAAAAGAGCCATTGTCCATCTTGCGGTCAACATCCGACTTATCCCTATTTATCGTATGAAATGCAAACGAAAACGGCCGTATTATGCGGACGGGATTCCGTGCAAATTCGCCCTGCTACAAAGCGCAATTATGATTTGCAGGAGCTGGCGCAATTGTTTTTGCGACAAGGATTGGTTGCGGAAGCTAACCCGTATCTCCTGTCGGTTTCTCTTGGAGACTATCGCTTTGTCATCTTTCAGGATGGGCGTGCGCTCATTCATGGGACGAAAGATATTCAAACAGCCAAAACGATTTATTATCGTTATTTAGGATAACTCGCCCTCTGATTATTCAGAGGGATTTTTTATGCAGGAAAAGCGCTATAATCAGCTGGCTTGAAGGTGAAATAAAGAGAGAAGAGGTCAACTGCGGTGTAGTACAAATGTGTAGCAAAGGTCTGAACCATGCGATTTTCAGTCGCTTTCGTGGCGCTGTGAAGCATTCGGTGATCGGCTAAAGTTTTCCCTTCTTCCTTAGGCTAAAAGATGGTGTTCAAATCAAGGAATAAAAAAGCGCCGGGTCATAGGATTGGTTTGAACCATTTGAATCTGTCAATAAATTGTACGATTTTTATTTCGTTTGTTTCCAAAGAAAGTGCTACCTTATAGGTGGGGGATTTTGTCGATGAATAAGGAGGGGGAAAAAATGGAGGAGCTATCGGTTACGTTAAATATTGCTTCGCTGTTAACATTGATTTTTGTGATTGGCGCTGTGATTTTAGATTCGTAAAGCTGCAGTCGTATGATTGCAGCTTTTTGCACTGTTTATGCTATAGGCATTTTGTGAAAAATTTGATATGATAATACATATAAATAGAATGGATAATAATAACAAGGAAACGGTTTAGGAGTGTGAATATTCTTTGGGAGAATTGCCTCTGAGCCTTCTTATTTCACTTCTTTTATTGATGTTTTTGTCAGCCTTTTTTTCTTCAGCAGAAGCGGCGTTTTCTTCGATAAATAAAGCGCGCTTTAAGCATGATGCAGACGAGCAGCGGAACGGAAGCAAGCGAGTTCTCTATATTGCAGAGCATTTAGACCATGTGTTAATTACCGTGATTGTAGCGAAATACATTGTCGATATCTCCGCTATCTTGATCGCTGCCAAAATGGCGTTTCCTTTATTAGGAGAAGATGTCGGTCTGTTGGTCAGCGGTATCGCGATGATGTTTCTTTTGTTAATTTTTGGGGAAATATTACCGAAATCGATTGCAAAAGAACACGCTGAATCGGTCGCTTTGAAATATTCAAGTGTGATGTACGTGTTTATCAAAATGCTATTTCCCATCACATTGCTGTTCGCTCGTTTAAAAGGAAAACTGACAAAATGGTTGACACATGGCATCGTAGGTCCGTCTGTAACAGAAGAAGAGATTAAAGAAATGATTGATTTAAGCGAAGAAGAAGGGATTATCGATAATAAAGAAAAGGAGCTTGTCCATCGTTCTCTTGATTTTAATGATATTTTAGTTGGCGAAATTTTTACGCCCCGCATTGATATGGTCGCTGTCGAGGCCGGCATGCCGATCGAAAAAATCCGCGATATTTTTTTAGAGGAGCGGTATTCGCGCATTCCTGTGTACGAGGAAGATATTGACCATGTGATCGGTATCCTGTCCGAAAGCGATTTTTTTAGCCAGCTTGTCCAGCAAAGGGATGTGAATATTCGCGAACTGCTGCGAAAGCCTCTCTTTGTTGTGGAGTCAATGAAAATTTCCGATTTGCTGCCGGCTTTACAGAAAAGTAAAGTGCATATGGCCATTGTTGTGGATGAATTCGGAGGAACAGCTGGTCTGATTACATTGGAAGATATTATTGAACAGATTGTTGGAGAAATATGGGATGAACATGACGAGGCGGTAAAAAATGTTCATAAAATTGATGAATACAGTTATGAGTTAAATGCCGAGTTGCCGCTTGATGAGTTTTGTGAACTGATGGAGATTGATGAGCCGGAAAGCTTATCTCATACGCTGGGCGGATGGATATTCGAAATGTTTGAGCGCGTTCCAAACGTCGGAGAAACGCTCCAATATGGCCCTCTTACGTTAACGGTTCGTCAAGTGGAAAACCGAAGAATCCGCAAGGTACTTGTTTCATTAAATGAACCGATTGCTGAAAATGCGTAATGGAGTAAGTTGTAGACAAAGTCCAATTGGACTTTGTCTACAACTATTTTAGGCATAATCAAGACGGTCGAGAAAGCGCTTGGCAACAGTTTGAAAAGAGTGATGAACACTCTTTTTTTATTGGCAGCTATAATAAATAGATCATCAACATTTGTAATATAAATGGTATATTTTACTGATTTATTCTAAAAAGAAAGCCTTTGTTACGCGTTCCGAAGGCAGTCTGCTAGCTTCTCTTCCTCATCATCAGCTTTGTCAAAAAACAATGGATTTGACAACTTCTTTTATTTCTTTTATGATGACATATGTTATAAAGCCAATAGGAATAATGGGGGTTCATCAATGAAAAAACTGTTTACTATGTGCTCTTTATTGCTCATTATTGCTGCGTTGCTGTTAAGCGGATGCGGCAACCAGGAAGCGAATAATGGAGCGAAAAATAATGGAGCAAAAAATTCAACGGATTTATTGACAAAAATAAAGGAAGACGGAGAGCTTCGCATCGGTACAGAAGGAACGTATCCGCCATTCACCTTCCATGGCAAAAATGGGGAATTAACAGGTTTTGATGTAGAGGTTGCGAAAGAGGTGGCCAAGCGTCTTGGTGTGAAACCAGTGTTTATGGAAACGCAATGGGATGCGATGTTTGCCGGGTTAGATGCGAAGCGGTTTGATATGATCGCCAACCAAGTGGGCATTCGGTCAGATCGGCAAGAGAAATACGATTTCTCTATTCCGTATACGACATCAGCTGCTGTTTTACTGATTCATAAGGATAACAACAACGTGAAAAAGTTTGAGGACATCAAAGGATTAAAATCCGCCCAATCCATGACAAGCAATTTTGCCGACTTGGCACGTTCATACGGCGCGGAAATAGTCGGAGTGGAAGGCTTTAATCAGGCAGTGGAATTGTTAAGCTCAAAAAGGGTAGATGTTACGATTAATGATAGATTGTCTGTGCTTGATTACTTAAAACAAAAGCCGAATGCGCCGATTAAAGTTGTCGCTACACACAAAGATGCTTCGCAAAGCGGTCTCATGTTCCGAAAAGGAAATGATTCATTGGTGGAAGCTGTTAACCAAGCTTTACAAGATATGATGAAGGACGGAACATACGCAAAAATTTCAGAGAAATGGTTTGGTCAAGATGTATCTAAGTTATCTAAATAACATAATGATGGATCATGATCGTTTGGAGCGGCTTGCATCAATCGCTCAAAGCTCCCTTCTCCCTCTAGTGAAGGGAGCTTTATATAATACGATTCCGTTAACGATTATTACATTTTTTATCGGATTGTTATTAGCGATTCTTACGGCGCTTGCCCGCGTTTCCGGCATCAAGCTGCTTCATGGAATGGCCAGAGTATATGTATCGGCTATTCGCGGAACTCCTTTGCTCGTTCAGCTGTTTATCATTTTTTACGGCTTACCGAATTTAGGGGTGACCATTGATCCTTTTCCAGCAGCTGTCATTGGGTTCTCATTAAATGTCGGTGCTTATGCTTCTGAAATTATTCGTGCGGCGATTTTATCGATTCCAAAGGGACAGTGGGAAGCTGCTTATTCGATTGGCATGAGCTATGGACAAGTCTTACGGCGTGTGATTTTTCCACAAGCGGCCCGCGTCTCGATTCCGCCTCTCTCGAATACGTTTGTGAGCTTAGTGAAAGATACATCGCTTGCCTCCTTAATTCTTGTAACAGAAATGTTTCGAAAAGCGCAAGAAATTGCCTCGACTAACTACGAGTTTTTGCTGGTGTATACGGAAGCAGGCTTGATTTATTGGGTCATATGCTTTGGATTATCGATCATTCAAGATCGGATCGAAAGACGTTTGAATCGTTACATTGCTCGATAAGGAGATAAGAAATGATGATTTCTGTACAAGGCTTATATAAGCAGTTTGGCGAAGTTGAGGTGCTAAAAGGAATCGATCTGAAGATTCAAAAGGGGAAGGTTGTTGTTATTATCGGACCTTCTGGATCTGGAAAAACCACCTTGCTGCGTTGCCTCAATGTGCTAGAAAAACCTGATAAGGGAAAGATTAGGATCGGAGAAAAGGAGCTTGATTTTGCTAAATCCGTTGCCAAGCAGGAGATTCATGCTTTCCGGCGGTTGACGGGAATGGTTTTTCAAAACTATCAGCTGTTTCCTCATATGACGGCGCTTGAGAATGTAATGGAAGGACCGGTAACGGTGAAAAAGGAAGCGAAAGCACAAGCGCGCCAAAAAGCCGTGGACTTACTGAAAAAGGTAGGATTGGTTCAGCAAGCGGATCAATATCCATTTCAATTATCGGGAGGGCAGCAGCAGCGGGTTGGCATCGCTCGGGCACTTGCGATGGAGCCGGAAGTCATGCTTTTTGATGAGCCGACGTCAGCGCTCGATCCTGAACTGGTAGGAGAAGTGCTAAAGGTGATGAAAGATTTGGCCGCCGAAGGGATGACAATGGTTGTTGTAACGCATGAAATGCGGTTTGCAAAAGAAGTAGCAGATGAAATTATTTTTATGGATCATGGACGCATTGTTGAGCAGGGAAAACCGGAACAATTATTTATAAACCCTCAACATGAACGAACCAAACAGTTTTTGCGGCTTATCGAATAATGAGAAAGCCCCAAGCGATTCATTGCTCGGGGCTTTTTGCCATGTATATGCAGTTTTATCGAGTATACTGGCCACCAAGTTGTTGTTGTGCCATAGCAACTAAACGTTTTGTAATTTCTCCACCAACAGAACCGTTCGCACGAGAAGTTGTTTCAGCTCCAAGATTTACACCAAATTCTTGTGCGATTTCGTATTTCATTTGATCAATCGCTTGTTGAGCACCAGAAACTAGTACTTGATTAGAGTTGTTGTTACGAGCCATGTTAAATCATCTCCTTATTAATTTAAGTATTTAAATGGTGGGTTGGCTGGATTTGCACCAGCGCCGCATGCTGTTGATGCATGCTGCCCAACTTGGCGAACCCCAATGTAGTGAATGTGAAAGTAGTACTAGTAGTTTGAAACATTTTTTTATTATTATTCTTCATTCATTCTTAGTAATTTTTGGTATTTTTACACTTGTATCAATTCAGCTTGAAATATCACCGCACATTCACGTGACGAAGATTCGGAAAAACGCCGCTTTCACAGACCTATTGATGGCTCTGTAAAGCGGCGTTTTTCCATTGATCCGGCTGTCAAAAAAACAGACTCAGACGCTGGATCTATATAAATGTGAAAATGTCAAGTTGACCAAAAAACATTTATCATCATGGTGCCAATTCCAATCGACTGATTGCTGCTTCTTGTGCTATGCATATATGATGAATGGACAGAATTTGTAAAAAACCACGGGTTTGTGCTCGTTTCGCTGATGCCATGAGTACTAAAAGCGAATCATCCTCTGTTCACATAGAGGAGAAATATAGAGATCAAAGTGATATCGATCATTGTTGCGTTCAATGGCTAACTAGCAGCACGAGTACATCTATCTATGCTTATTTGGGAATATTGAGAAGAGGTAGCTTTTCAACAGGAGGATGCACAGATGAATATTTGTCCGCTTTGCAATGGATTAAGAGAACGAATCTTTTTTTGTTCCCACTGTGGGACAGATTTGGAGGATCACGGTAAAATAACAGACTACTTTGATGATTATAGCCCATATATGGAGATTGATACGATGAAAAAAGTGGATGGATATCCAATGACGTTGAAACATCATGAATGTGTTCATTTGTTTTATTGTCCTCAATGTCGAATAGAGGAGGTCCGTTTTATAAAAGAGTGACATCTGCTTCATGAAGAGGGCAGACTGATAATCAACATTTGAATTCTGTACCACTGTCCTTGTTTGTCAAGCGAAGTGCATGAATGGATGATGCGTAAAAAGACGGAAGACAAAGTTTATGTGGGCTTTGTCTTCCGTCTGACTATATGATGAGGAATGGTTTCAATAGCTGGAGACAAGTGACGGGCTTGCCTTGGATATTTGGCCTGTTTCTCATGACCGCAACTGAGCCGCTTCATTCATCATGCGATTGGGCTGAAACATTTGACGGCTAAAAGACCGCTTAAATTCCCTATTGATGCTGCAGATGTTGAAGGGCGTTATTCATTGCTGGACCGTATGCGTTGTTCCGTTTCGATATCAAAGAAATGGGCTTTATTCATATCGAGAGCCAGCTCGATTTGTTCGCCTGGTTTAATTTCTGTACGAGCGTCGATGCGAGCCACGATCTCCTGGCCGTTGATTTGCGAATAAACCATCGTTTCGGCACCGAGCAATTCGGCCACCTCGACGTTTGCGATTATTTTTGTAGTTGGTGAAGCTTCAATAAACACGGGCTCGTCATGGAAATCTTCTGGGCGAATGCCTAAGATGACCTCTTTATTTACATATCCTTGCTCGCGCAGCATTTTCATTTTTCCTTCAGGAATGCCGATCGTGACGGAACCGGTTACGAATTTGCCATCTTCCAGTGTTCCTCGTAAAAAGTTCATGGCCGGCGATCCGATAAAGCCGCCGACAAAAATGTTTTCCGGCTTTTCATAGACTTCTTTTGGAGTGCCTACTTGCTGAATGACGCCATCCTTCATGACAACAAGGCGGGTAGCCATTGTCATGGCTTCAGTTTGATCGTGTGTTACATAAATGGTAGTTGTTTCTAGGCGTTGGTGCAATTTTGCAATTTCTGAGCGCATTTGCACCCGAAGCTTAGCATCAAGGTTAGAAAGCGGCTCGTCCATTAAAAACACCTTGGCATCGCGGACAATGGCGCGCCCTAAGGCAACGCGCTGACGCTGACCACCGGATAGAGCCTTTGGCTTGCGATCAAGATATTGTTCCAGTCCAAGAATGCGGGCAGCCTCACGAACACGACGGTCAATTTCTGCTTTCGGGAATTTGCGCAATTTTAATCCGAATGCCATATTGTCATAAACGCTCATATGCGGATAGAGCGCATAGTTCTGAAACACCATGGCAATATCGCGATCTTTTGGAGCTACGTCATTCATGCGCTTGCCGTCAATATATAAATCGCCTTTTGAAATTTCCTCAAGACCAGCAATCATCCGAAGCGTCGTCGATTTTCCGCATCCTGATGGGCCAACGAAGACAATAAATTCTTTTTCTTGGATATGGAGATTAAAATCCTTTACAGCCGTTACGTTATTATCGTAGATTTTGTAAATATGCTCTAAACGAAGCTCAGCCATTTGAATCCCTCCGCGAAATCGTTTTCACTTTTTCTTCATCATACGGAAAATAGCGGAAGGCGTAAATGGACAATGTGCACAAAAAATAGCGAAGATTTTAGGCAGCGTGATGAACTAGTGTTTCTTTATGGATTCAGTTGCTAAGATGGCTAAATAAACAGCGACCGCGCCTTTAAAATGTTTAATATCGATTCCTGTTTTTTCAATAAATTTATCGATGCGGTACTGCAGGCTGTTGCGGTGCATATAAAGTTTTTTGGCAGCTGATGAAACATTTAAATCGCATTGAAAAAATACTTTGATGGTTTCGAGCAATTCATCATCAATGCTATGAACGATGGAGCGGAGATGTTGAATGGTTTCCGAATCTGGATGATGATGAATCAATGCGATCGGCAATATATCTTCAATCGTATAAACGGTTTGTGTTTGAATGTATGCTTTAGCCCAGTTGAAATATTGTTTTTCAAGGTGAAAATGGCGATAAAGCTCATGATTATTTGGATGTGTTTGGCCAATGAATACATGGAGCGTTACATAAAAATCACTTGAAAGGGTATCGATCATCTCAAGAAACGGAAGATGCTCTTCCACTTGACTGAATCGCTTTTCTATAATCACTCCTTCATATTCATTTTCCCAAATAATCATAAATGTTTCATCAAGCAAACCGGCTACTGCTTCGTGGAAGTCCGCTTGATCTATTGCTATTTGTTTGGTTTGAAAGTGAATAAAGCGGTAATAAGGAGAGTGGTTATCAAGAAGGCGAAGTGGTGTATCATCTCCTTGGATAACAAAACAATGCCAAGCGAACTCCTCTTTTGTCAGTAGCTGCTGATTCTGGAGCATAGGGATAAAGAAGATGGACAACAGTTGTTTTTCCCGCTCAGTTAGTGCTTTTTTTAAAATACCGATTCGATCTCCTTGTTTTGTATAAAACCATTCATATTTATCCATTTGTTCTGTTTGTTCGTTGATGAGCAGCGCATCTTTAAAATGAGCTTTTAATTGTTCAAGCATTGTGCGCCTTCCTTTCTTTGTCATAGTTTTAACCTTTGGATGGAGCCTATTGTTTTTGACGGACCTATGGCGGAACAATGGGCCATTTCACAGTCGGATGAATGAAAGTAATGGTGTTTCGGTCTTTGGATAATGGAACTGACTTCTCTGACCATCGATATTCCGGAGAAGATTTATTTTAGTTGCCAGTTGAAGTGATATCGCAATGTTAGGAAAATGATAAAACCCCACAGCTATGGTCATATTCTGATTTTATCTTGGCCCGATTCCTTATTTTCGCCGTAAGTCTTCTATTGTTTATTATACAAAAAAACCGATTTTCCCTGTAAAAAGGAAAATCGGCATCTGCTTTTAGCTTATTTCATGTGGCGGTTCTTCTTCTATTAGCTCATGTGCTTCTTCAATATTTGTTGCTTCATGGCGCGCATGTACGTAACCTCCTGCCATTCCTTCATTAATCATGCGATCAATGTCCATGTAATATTTATCGCGTCCTTCGTGACAGGAATCTTTTTGATGCTTGTGATCCATCTTCCCACCCTCCTTTGCTTGTTAAGTTTATTTTGTCATATATAAACTCCTTCATTCATATATATGAAGGCAAATGGACAAGCATAGTAGGAGGGAAAATATGTTGGATATGCTAGAACAAGCGATTCGAGCTACATTTGTGACATGGCAATTAGCGGAGCAATTGTTAGAGAAACTATGTGATGAACAATGGCAGTCATGGCTGACTTCATATATCGCGAAAGAACAAAAACAGCATGAAATATGGAAATATTTATTTATGGTATCAAGAGGAATTCCGTATGAAAGAGCCTTAAATGATAAAGGTCAAGCTGTGCAGCACGTTGAAGAAATGGTGGCAGCTTTGTTTTTTCGTGAGATAGAAAAAAACATGCTGTATTATCGCATGTACACTCAGCTCGCGAAAGCACCGAAATATGCGGCAGAGCAAGCACTAACGCATTCATTGGAACATAGCCGTTGTTTTTTTCAGTGGATGCAGAAAGAGAGAGAACAAGCACAGCTTATATAAAGCTGGTGCAAGAAATGATCGACCATCTTTTCCTCCGTTGTCACCTATTTGCGCTTTCACCGAACAAACGATATAATGAGACATTAGGCAAATAAGTAAACATCAGAGCGGAGGAAGGAAGATGGAAACCGTTTTGTATGTGCTGTTTATGGTTGCTGCTGGTGCGATTATCGGAGGAGTCACTAACGCGCTAGCGATAAAAATGCTATTTCGTCCGTATAAGCCGATTTATGTCTATGGAAAACGCCTTCCTTTTACACCAGGGTTAATCCCAAAGCGGCGTGAAGAACTGGCGCATCAGTTAGGGAAAATGGTAGTAGAGCATCTGTTGACAGCGGAAGGAATTCGCCGCAAGTTGATGGAGGCTGAACTGATAGACGGTGTGATTCAATGGGGACAACAGTTGGCCGATCGTTGGCTGAGCAGCGAGCAAACAGTGGACGGGCTGCTTCGCCAGCTTGGCATGAGAGCCCCGAAAGAATGGATTGATGCCAAAATAGCACAATGGCTCGAAGATACGTATGAAAGCTCACTAGCTCCTTTAAGAAATAAAAGGATTTATGATGTCCTGCCAGCTGAGGTGCGCGTTCAAGTAGAGAAAAGGGTAAGTGCTTTTGCCGATTATATCGCAGATCGGGCGCTCAGCTATTTTCAAAGTGAGGATGGAAAACAACGGATTGCCCAAATGATTGACGAATTTTTTATTGGTCGTGGCATGTTTGGAAACATGCTGCAAATGTTTCTAGGCAATGTAAATCTTGTTGACAAAGTCCAGCCAGAAGTGATTAAATTTCTTAAACATCAAGGGACAAGACAAATGCTAGCCCAGCTTTTATTGGATGAGTGGCACAAGTGGTCCGCCGCTTCTGTTGCAGAGGCGGAAGCTTTTATTGGGAAAGAACGGATTCAGCAGTCGCTGCGCAATTGGGTGATAAAAGCCATTCATCAAAATGAAATATGGGAGAAAAAAGTAGCAGATCTTGCAGCTATGTATCGTGAGCCTATTATCAATGAATGGATTCCAAAGTCAATAGAGAAAGCGCGGCAATGGATTATTGGTCAAGTAGAAGCGCTTATCGAACGCTTGCAAGTCGCTGATATTGTTCGTAAAGAAGTGGAAAAATTTCCTGTTGAACGTCTTGAGCAAATGATTCTGTTAATTTCACAGCGCGAATTTAAGATGATTACGTATTTAGGAGCGCTCTTGGGAGGAATCATCGGAATCTTTCAAGCGATTGTCGGATTGTGGTTTTAGCAGGTCGCGTTAATATTAGGAAGAAGCAAAAAAGCTGACGTTAAGCCCTATCAGTTTGTTTTTTAGCAAATGAATTGAATCCCCAACAGTAGTGATATGTTTTCATTTTCTCGCCATCCATTCGGCAAGGGATCGGACGCCCCACTCATTCATCCGTTATATATGGGCTGAGGAGCTCGCTTGATCACTTGGTGTCATATTGTTTTTTAGGAGCGCATATGTTTAGGAATAACCGTAATTTTTATCTTTAGGAGGCTATTTTATGTCCAATTCATTGTATACACTGGCTCAACAATTAGAGCAGGCGATTCGCACGAGCGAGGATTTCCAGCAGCTCAAGCGGGCGTATGAAGCGGTGCGTCGCGATGAAACTGCCTATCGCATGTTTAATCATTTCCGGCAATTGCAGCTGCAGCTACACGAAAAGCAGTTTACGGGAGCGGCCATTTCTCCAGAAGAAGTGGAACAAGCACAAAAAGCAATGGCGCTGACACAGCAAAATGAAAAATTATCAACTCTTATGGCGCTTGAACAGCGCATGAGCATGACAATTGCCGACATGAACCAAATCATCATGAAACCGCTTGAAGAATTATATCGCTCATTTGCTGAATAAGGGAGAACACTCAATTGAGTGTTCTTTTTTTATCCTACTTGTCATAGCTATGTGATAGGCAAGTGTGACAACATGAAAAGGGGGAAGCTGCTTTGTCTTATAAATTACTTGCTCTTAATATCGATGGGACGATTTTAAAACAGAATGGGCGTCTGCAAAAGGAAACAAAGGAAGCAGTGGAATTTGTCAAACGAAAAGGAGTATATGTGACATTAATGACCGGGCGAAATTTGCTATCAGCGCGAAAAATAGCGAAATCGTTAAAATTAAATACGATGATTATCACGTTTCAAGGAGCGATCATCGGAAAATCGTTAAATGAGAAATTATATGAGGCGACCATTCCAGAGGAACGGACATTTAATATTGTGCAAATTTTGGAAAATTATTCATGCAATGTTCGACTCATGCATGAACGATACTCGCTTGGAAATCGTAAAAAGGTTCAGAAGCAATTGGTGGTAAAAACCGTGCTGTCTTCTGGAGATCCGTTTTTTTATCCAACTCAATTTGTTGATTCGCTAAGTGATGTTCTGCGCGATGATCCAATTGCTGTTCCTAAAATTGACGTATATTTTGCCAATGAAAAAGAGAAAAAAGAGGTGACTTCTCTTCTAGGACAGGAATTTCCAACGGTTGATATGATTGAACATCCGAATGGAAAAGTAGAAATTGTGCCAAGCGGTGTCTCCAAGCTAGATGGACTCAAAAGACTTGGGGATGTTTTAGGAATTTCATTAAAAGAAATGGTTGTCATTGGTGATGGAATCGATGACATTCAAGCCATTGAAGCGGCGGGATTAGGAGTGGCAATGGGAAATGCGCCTGCTGAGGTCAAAAAGGCAGCGGACTGGATTACGCGTTCTAACGAACAGCTCGGGGTTGCTTACATGATTAAAGAGCATTTTCGCAAGCAGCAGCGTCCAGAGTTTTTGCATAAATTGAAAATGAAGCGATGAAAGGGGGCTGAGATGAAATCTCAGCCTTTTATGATGTTCGGAAATAATCGTCACTTGACGAGCATAAACGGCCTTCTGTACACTTAAATAAGTTTGACGTAGAAAGGTGATATCATTGCGCATTCAAATTTACGGATTACATGCCTTGGAACAAATTAAGCGCCCGCTTGAAGTGATAACAGGATTATTTTTTGAAGAATATGAGTTATTATTTGAACCAGCTTCTTCCGCTGCTGATATAGTTGTCACCTTTTCGCTGCATGGAGAAGAAATGGGCATCGTGAACGGGATGCTCATTGAAACGGCCAGCGGGCATGAATGGAAGCATGATTATCAAACAGATTTGCGTTTGTGCCACGACGAGAAAGCGCGGCTGAAACAATGGAAACAGGCGGTTTTTCATGTTTATCTAACACTTTTTCAAGAATATACGGGAATGATTCAGCAATGGGGAATTTTAACCGGAGTGCGCCCGATTAAGCTGCTGCACCAAAAATTGCGGTCAGGTCTGTCACAAACGGAAGCGCATCGCCAGCTTCGAGAAGATTATTTAATAACCGAAGAAAAAATTCAGCTGATGCAAAAAATTGTGGATCGGCAACTAACCGTTGTCCCCGATTTATATGACCTTGCCCATGAAGTAAGCATTTATATCGGCATCCCATTCTGTCCGACAAAGTGTGCGTATTGCACGTTTCCAGCCTATGCGATTAATGGACGCCAAGGCTCGGTTGATGCCTTTTTAGCTGGTCTCCATTATGAGATAAAAGAAGTCGGACAGTTTTTAAAGGAGCGCGGCGTCAATATTACGACCATTTATTACGGCGGCGGTACTCCAACCAGTATAACTGCTGAAGAAATGGATCGATTATACGAGCAGATGTATCAATCGTTCCCAGATATGGAACGCGTCCGAGAAATAACAGTAGAAGCAGGACGACCGGATACGATCACTCCGGAAAAGCTGGAGGTGCTTAAAAAGTGGAACATCGACCGCATCAGCATCAATCCGCAATCCTATATTCAGGAAACGCTGAGAGCGATCGGCCGGCATCATACGGTTGAAGAGACGGTGGAAAAATTTCATTTGGCGCGCCAGATGGGGATGAACAACATTAACATGGATTTAATTATCGGTCTTCCGGGAGAAGGAATCGAACAGTTTAACTACACACTTGCGCAAACAGAAAAGCTGCTGCCTGAGTCATTGACGGTCCATACTTTGTCGTTTAAACGGGCGTCAGAAATGACAAAAAACAAAGAAAAATACAGAGTGGCCGACCGTGAAGAGATTCAGACGATGATGAAAAACGCCGAAGCATGGACAAAGCGTCATGGCTATGTACCTTATTATTTGTACCGCCAGAAAAATATTCTCGGTAATCTAGAAAATGTAGGGTATGCGCTTCCGGGACAAGAAAGCCTTTATAACATTATGATTATGGAAGAGCAACAATCGATTATCGGTCTCGGATGTGGGGCATCAAGCAAATTTGTCCACCCGAAAACGCGAGCGATTACCCGTTTTGCTAATCCGAAAGAACCGAAAGTATATAATGAAAACTTTGTACACTATACAGAGGAAAAACTGAAAATGATGGACGAGTTGTTTCGTTAAACGTTCTGCGTAAATATGGCGGAAAGCGGGCATCCGTTAAAATCGGAAACCCGCTTTTTGTTTATATTTGCGACTGTGGGGCAAGAACCGTCCGCTTGCGGCCCGGACACACACTTCAAAACAAACGTATCGTTCGCCCGCGCGATTTGTTAAAACGGGAATATAGGATCGGCCCAGCTGTCGAACCATAACATGAACGCGTCATGGCGGACGGTGACGATTCACGTCAAATAAACACGATGGACAGTGGTATGAAACGGAAAAAACCCCGAATGTTTCGGGGTTTTTGTCATTAACGATGAAACAAAATCAATTTTCCGCTTGAGGTCGTGCAACGATGCGTTTTATCGTAACAGTTATGTTCACGCAGCTTTTGCTCGCCTATTTTTTTAGCTTCTTCTTCATTGTCTGCTTCAAATGTTTCGTTTAATAGGGTCTCTCCATTTTTATCAAAAGCAGTTAAAGTAAATGTCGGCACGATCGCTCCTCCTTTGCTGAATAATGAATGAACATTAAATATTTTGCTGTTTTTTGAAAATTTCCTTCTCAAATGTGAAACTTTTCGATAACATAAAACGTGTAATATAATGTGGAAATTTTATCTTTTATTTCAAAATTGGGGGAAGTAGCGATGAGCTTACGACTCGAGCAGGTAACGAAACGTTTTGGAAATGTGACTGCGGTTGATCACCTTACGTTAAGTATTCCGGAAGGAGAGATGTTTGGATTTCTTGGCGCAAATGGAGCGGGTAAAACAACGACATTCCGCATGATTTTAGGATTGCTTGAGCCAACGTCGGGAGCGGTCCAATGGAACGATGAAGCCATTACATACGCTAAAAGCCATTTAATTGGGTATTTGCCGGAGGAACGAGGCCTGTATCCAAAATTAAAAGTGAGGGAACAGCTCATTTATTTAGGAAGGCTGCGAGGCCTTGATAAGCAAACGATCATTCAAGAAATGGAAAAATGGCTCGACCGTTTTAAAGTGCCTGAATATGCGGAAAAAAGAGTAGAAGAATTGTCAAAGGGAAATCAGCAAAAAATTCAATTTATTGCTGCGGTTTTGCATCAACCGAAGCTGTTAATTTTGGACGAACCGTTCAGCGGCCTTGATCCTGTGAATGTGGAGCTGTTGAAAGAGGCGGTGCTTGATTTAAAAAATAATGGCACTACTATCGTATTTTCAAGCCACCGCATGGAGCATGTGGAGGAGTTGTGTGAATATTTGTGTATTATGCATCGCGGCAAGCCGGTAGTCCACGGGGCGCTGAGAGAGATTAAGCGATCCTTTGGCAAAAAAAATATTATTATTCATGCTGATTTTCCGCTTGATGAGCTGCGCCATTTTCCGGGAGTCATGAAAGCAAAGCAAACAGCGGAAGGAATTCATCTGCAGGTGGAAGATGAAGACGTTTCCCAACACATCCTGGCCCATATTGCCGACAAAGGGTTTATTCGGAAATTTGCTTTAGAGGAACCTTCTTTGAATGACATTTTTATTGAAAAAGTAGGTGCGGCATATGAATAAATTTTGGATTGTCCTATGGCATACATATATCACAAAACTGAAATCGAAATCGTTTATTATTACGACTGCGATTACCTCTTTGCTCATTCTTGGAGTGACGAATATCACCCACATTATTGACTTTTTTAACAAAAATGAAAAGAAAACGATTGCGGTGATGGATCAAACAGAGGAGATGTATAAGCCGTTGAAGGCGCAGCTTGAAAAAAGCGGCGACAAAAAGATCAGCCTGGAATTCTTTCAAGGATCGGAGAAAGCGGCGAAGCAAAAGGTAGAGAGCGGTCAATGGGAAGCCTTTTTAAAAATTGCTTATGATGATAAGCAGTTGCCTGAAGCGGTATATTATGCGAAGACGGTTGCTGATAGCGATACATCCGATCAAGTAAAAGAAGCGCTTCAGCAAATCAAAACGGCGATGGCGACGGCTAAAATCGGCTTAAAGCAGGAGCAAATAACGCAGCTGTATGAGCCGGTGTCGTTCCAAAAAATCGCGTTGGAGGAAAACGCGAAAACGGAAGAGGAATTGAATCAAGCAAGAGGACTTGTTTATGTTTTAGTGTTTGCCATGTATATGTTCGTGCTTATGTATGGATCGATGATCGCTTCAGAGGTCTCGACCGAGAAATCATCACGTATTATGGAAATTCTGATTTCCAGCGTTCCTCCTGTTCAGCAAATGTTCGGTAAAATTATTGGAGTGGCTCTCCTCAGTTTGACACAGTTTTTGGTTTTATTTGCGATTGGTTTTAGCTCCTTGAAAAGCAGTGGAAAAGAGCTATTGCAGCTTTTAGGCTTTGAACATCTTCCGGTTTCGACGCTCGTTTATGCTGTCGTCCTTTTCCTGCTCGGTTACTTTTTATATGCCACGTTATTTGCTGTTCTTGGCTCTATGGTCAGCCGTGCGGAAGAAGTGCAGCAGGTCGTTATGCCGGTCACCATGCTCGTCATTGTCGCTTTTTTAATTGCCATGTTTGGCTTGAATGCTCCTGAAGCTTCGTTTATTACGGTGACTTCCTTTATCCCGTTTTTTACACCGATGATTATGCTTCTGCGGATCGGCATGCTGAATATCCCTTTCTGGGAAGTAGCGCTGAGCCTTGTGTTGTTAATCGGCACGATTGTGTTGTTTGCTTTTTTAGGATCGAAAATTTACCGTGGCGGCGTTTTAATGTATGGGAAATCGACTTCGCTTAAAGATATGAAAAAAGCGCTTGAGCTAACGAAGAAATAAGATCTTGCTTTAGGCAAGGTCTTATTTTTTGCCTAAGCTGGATATGGTATACTAGACGATAGGCAAATACGGAAACGGAGGAGAATGGCTTGGCAAAAGGGATTATTCATTACGAAGTCGGAGAACAAGTCGATGTTTATTTGTTGATAAAATCTGTTGCCAAAGGGATCGCAAGTAACGGGAAGCCGTTTTTAACTCTTATTTTGCAAGATAAAACAGGCGAAATTGAGGCAAAGCTATGGGACGCTTCATCAGAAGATGAAAATGTGTATGTGCCGGAAAGCATTGTCAAAGTATTCGGAGATATTAGCAATTATCGGGGGCGTACACAGCTTAAAATTCGCAATATTCGTCCGGCCAATCAAGCGGACCCGGTACGGATCGCCGATTTTCTTGAAGTTGCGCCAATGAAGCGGGACGAAATGATGGAGAAGCTCACACAGTATATTTTTGAAATGAAAAATCCGAATATCCAGCGCATTACGAGGCATTTGCTCAAAAAATATGAAAGCAAATTTTTGGAGTATCCGGCAGCCACGAAAAACCATCATGAATTTATTTCCGGTCTTGCCTATCATGTTGTTTCGATGCTTGATTTGGCAAAAGCGATCGCTCGCCTTTATCCGTCGCTGGATCGGGATCTTTTATACGCGGGAGTCATTTTGCACGACCTTGGTAAAGTGATTGAATTATCAGGGCCTATTTCTACGACCTATACGCTTGAAGGAAACTTACTTGGACATATTTCGATTATGGTAGGCGAAATTGGCAAGGCGGCTGAGCATCTTGGAATTGCTGGCGAGGAAGTCGTCATTCTGCAGCATATGGTGCTGAGCCATCACGGAAAAGCAGAGTGGGGGAGTCCGAAGCCGCCAATGGTGAAAGAGGCAGAGATTCTTCATTATATTGATAATTTAGATGCGAAAATGAATATGATTGATCGCGCATTGGAAAAAGTGAAGCCCGGAGAGTTTACAGAACGGATTTTTGCGTTGGACAACCGTTCATTTTATAAGCCGACATTTCAAAAATAACAGAACGGAAGCAGATCGCTTCTGTTTTTTGTGCATAAAAACGATCGTTGGATCATATAGTGGAAATAAGACAAGCTGAGTAGATAGGGGGGGAAGAATGTGCTATCTTTGCCATGGTGGATTTATATTGTCATTGCTGGAATTGTGTTTAGCGGGTACATGACGGTGAGAACGGCGGCTAAAGAGAGAGAAATCGATGAAGCCTTCATTGAAAAAGAAGGAGAAATTTATATGCAGCGCATTCGAGAGGAAAAAATGCGCCGGCAGCAGCAATCCTTATGATAGGCACAAGGCTTCAAACAGTTGCCAAACGCTTTCATCCGTTCGTCCGCTTATGAACGCTATGTTCGATTAGCGCCTTCACTCGGCAGCGTTCCTTGTCTGTCAAGCGTTTTCAAGAAAAATGCTGCTATGAATGGGTATAATTGTATAAAATGGTTGTAGACAAAGCAAAAAGGAACTTTATCAACCATTTGAATCCTTGTGATAGGCACAAGGATTTTATTTTTTATCCGCGGAGTCTTGATGTACCAACATCAACATTTGGTCCATATAAGCCTATGGTGCTCCGATATGTCGGCGATCAAGAGACGGGGATTTACAAATAGCGATCACTCATATTTATAACAGCACAAGGACCATCAGCAAATCGATTGTATCTGATCCCAAAAGTTATTTTTTAGAATTTCCAAAAAATAAGCTTTATTTTTTTAGGTTTCATGTTAGGATAATAAATAACTGTTATTCAGTAAAGAAATAAAGTAGGGGGAATCTAGCAGATGAAAAGGGCATACAACTTTAATGCAGGTCCATCAGCGCTTCCGCTTGCTGTATTGCAGCGTGCACAGCAGGAACTGCTTGATTTTCGCGGCACCGGCATGTCGGTGATGGAATTAAGCCATCGCAGCAAAGAGTATGATGAGGTCCATAATCGGGCAAAGCAATTATTAAAAGAGCTTATGAATATTCCCGATACGCATGATGTGCTCTTTTTGCAAGGAGGAGCAAGCTTGCAGTTTTCGATGGTGCCCATGAATTTTCTGACAGATGGCCGAGTGGGCAATTATGTGCTAACGGGGGCTTGGTCGGAAAAAGCGTTGAAAGAAGCGAAAAAAGTAGGAGAGACGCATATTGCCGCATCGAGTAAAGAAGAGAATTACGCGTACATTCCAGCGAATGAAAGCATTCAGCTTTCCGAAGAGGCCGCTTATTTACATATCACATCCAACAATACGATTTTTGGAACGCAATGGAACGAGTTTCCGGATGCGGATACCGATTTAATTGCCGACATGTCGAGCGATATTTTAAGCCGAGAGATCGATGTGGCGAAATTTGCCCTCATTTATGCCGGAGCGCAAAAAAATTTAGGGCCTTCCGGTGTGACAGTAGCGATTATCCGCACTGATTTGCTTGAAAGAATTCCAGAAAATCTGCCGACCATGCTTGATTACCGCACATATAGCACAAGTAATTCTTTATATAATACGCCGCCGACCTTTGCGATTTATATGCTCTCGCTCGTGCTTGAATGGGTCAAAGAGCAGGGAGGAGTGGGAGTGATTGAAAAACGCAACCAAGAAAAAGCAGGGGTTATTTATGCCGCAATTGATGAAAGCGATGGGTTTTATGCGCCGCACGCGAAAAAAGACAGCCGCTCTTTAATGAATATTACGTTTACATTGCCAAACGAGGAAGTAACAAAAAGATTTTTGGCTGAAGCAAAAGAACGCGGATTTGTTGGATTGGCGGGACATCGTTCTGTTGGCGGCTGCCGCGCTTCTGTTTATAATGCGGTTCCTTTGGAAGCATGTGAAGCGTTAGCGCAATTTATGAAGGAGTTCCCAAAATATTTTGGTTAAAAATTTTTCTTCACTTTTATGCGATAAAGTAGTATAATGTAAAAAATCTTGTAATAGGCAAAAGGTACTAGAGAAGAGAAGGTTAGAAAAGCTGAGATGAGGAGAGATGAGAAAATGAAAGCAAAAGTTTTAGTTTCTCTTGCACTGTTTGTGGGGATTGGTGCGGTGCTGCACAGTGCAATTCCTGGATTCTTTTTTGGCATGAAGCCAGATATGATGCTGCTGATGATGTTTTTGGGCATTTTGTTGTTTCCTGATAAAAAGTCAGTCGGTCTGCTGGGAATGGCAACCGGCATCATTTCTGGGATTACGACAAGCTTTCCAGGGGGGCTATTGCCCAATCTGCTTGATAAACCAACGACAGCCTTTATATTTTTGGCTTTGTTGCTTATGATGAAAAAATATGGACAAACAACGAAGGGGGCCGCTGTTTTAACAGCGATAGGAACGATCGTTTCTGGCACGATTTTTTTGACAGTTGCTCTACTTGTTGTCGGCCTGCCTGGAGGTGCTGCTTTTTCAAGCTTGTTCGTTACGGTTGTGTTGCCAACAGCCTTGATTAACACCCTTGCTATTCTATTCGTATATCCGCTTGTATCGTCCATTTTTAAGCGGACGAATATGGCGGCACAACCGTAAAACAACAAAACCCGATCGCTCCAGGTCGGGTTTTGCTATAAAAAGTGCTGCAGCGACCAGGCCAGCAAAAAAGAAAAAACAGCGACAAGTATATATAAAAGCAGCCTTTGTTGCAATATTCTTTTGGGCGGATACATTTTGGCCTTATGTAGCGAAAAAAATGTGGCTGCTGCAAGACAGAGAAAAACAACATTAAGAATATAACAAAAGGACATTATATAAACCATCATATTCTCCTCCTATGTTTCACTATATGTACCTTGTTCTTTAACTATGAGTCTCGAGATGTGTTATTCTTTATTTAAAAATTCTAACATTTGTATCTTTATTAATTTTTATTTTACTGGCATAATAGAATAAAATAATAATGGTGAGGGAAGAGTGGGTGGAACGATGAAACATGGAGAACAACATTATTCCATAAAAGAAGCAATGATGTTTAGCCAGCGGATTGCACAATTAAGCAAAGCGCTTTGGAAATCAATCGAAAAGGATTGGCAGCAGTGGATCAAACCGTTCGATCTAAACATTAATGAACATCATATTTTATGGATTGCTTATCATTTTAAAGGAGCTTCTATTTCAGAAATCGCAAAATTTGGGGTCATGCACGTATCAACCGCATTTAACTTTTCCAAAAAGCTAGAAGAAAGAGGACTGCTGTCCTTTTCGAAAAAACAAGATGATAAACGCAACACATATATTGAATTGACAGAAAAAGGGGAGCAAGTGTTTTTGAAGCTGATGGAATCATATGATCCAAAGCAAAATGCTGTGTTGAATGGAGCGCTGCCTTTGCGTGAGCTATACGGAAAATTTCCAGAAATTTTAGAAATGATGTGTATTATCCGCAATATTTATGGGGATGATTTCATGGAGATTTTCGAAAAATCGTTTGAAAATATTCAAACAGATTTTATTGAGGAAGAAGGAAAGCTGATAAAAAAGACGTTGCCAGAAGCTGAGAAGGAAGTAGCGAGCCAATCATGAGGAAGGAATCGTTTCGATCAACTTTTTAAATTCTTGCATCAGCGGAACAAACAAACGTTGTTTTAGCAAAGCATCAATAGTTTTTTCAAGCGGAAGACGAGGATGGAGCATGCCGGCAAAATGAAGCAAAAGCGGAGTGAAAATCGTCAAGCCTTCCGCTTTTTGTTTTTCATATTCTTTGTTCAATTCTTCACAAAGGGAAAGAACTTCTTCTACTTCTTCTTTTGCCAAATCAGCGGCGATAACGAGAGAATAAAAAGGATTTTTGGACTCATCCACCATTTGTAATAGCAGTGATCGGTGATACTCAAGTTTTGCCATTCGTTTTTCCATATGTCGTCTTCCCCCTTGTTATATATTTTATTCAAATAATAGAAAATAACCAACTATAAGTTTTTGTATGCATAACAGTCTGGCAACCATCAATTTTTAGCATTCTTTTCCTCCTATTAGCTCCATTTAGTTAGGAAGGGGGAGCTTCAACACTTGCGTGTCAGATTTAATTGATTCATTTGTTGTCTTTGTGCTCAATATGAGCGAATGTTATGCGTAAAAATCCAAGCTTGGAAGGCAAGTCGCCGATCTGCCCGGCTGCGCCAAAGCATGGCTGAGCGTCGGTTAACAAGCTGCTTACTCGTAAATGAACTTGGCTGTAAGCGGCATTGTTGGGTTGTGCGGCCATCGGAAAATACCGCAAACTTCATATTTTTGTCAATGTGAATATGTCGAGTGACAACGATTACATAAACATCGGTACATTTCTTTATTGATGCTGGAAAATTAAAGGTGGTAAAATACATATTGATTTATCCAGAAAAAAATTGTAAAGTAAATAAAGTAATTTTGTAAGGAATAGGAGGGGAGTTAAACATGACGATTTACTTCATACCCCTTGCTGTCATTATTTTATTTTCTATTAATCAGCTTACCAATACGCTTTGTGTTCAAAAAGAAATTCCCGAGGACAAACAGCCGGTCGTGTTCCGCACCATTAATGTACTTATCACTATTTTACTTATTTCTTCTTATTTTGAAATGTTATTTACATAAAAAAAGCTGACAGCCATGACTGCCAGCTTTTTTATTAGGCATTTAGAACCACCATGCACTCCCGACAATAATTAATAAAATAAACAACACGACAATCAACGCGAATCCACCAGCGTAAGGAACAGGTGCACCCATTATAACACCTCCTTTCAAAAAGGGGGCTCTCGTTTTTGGATAGTTTATTTTATGCAGCCGCGATAAAGTGTGTATAGGCACGTGCCCTATATTCATTCACGCTCATTTTCAGTTCTGGAAAAGCGGCGTTGTTTCGGTCATAAGGCTGTCGAAATGCTTGCTTCAGGCACATGCTGACGCCTCTAGTTGTGATATAGATTTTTTCTTCATCTGCTATTCTTGTTTGAAGAAGAAGGATCATAAGATCGTTATATTTAGGAAAAAAAATCTTAATCGCAATGGTGGAATAGGGGAAAACATTTTTGTATTATGGGAAAATGTGTTATATTAATTGTTGTAGTTTTTTGCAAAAAATTTTGATAGTAGGAGTTGTGAATTGGATGAAAAAATGGACAATTGCTGTTGCGACAGCAGCTTCTGTTCTTGCACTATCTGCTTGTAGCAATGGAGATTCAAAAATCATTGCGGAGACGAAAGCGGGCGACATTACGAAGGAAGAATTTTATAACGCAATGAAAGAGCGGTATGGTAAAGAAGTCATCCGCGACCTTGTGTATGAAAAGGTGTTAAGCAAGAAGTATAAAGTGACGGATAAAGAAATTGATAAGCAAATTGAGAACTTAAAGGAGATGTACGGAACGCAATATGATTTAGCTGTTCAGCAAAACGGCGAAAAAGCGATCCGTGACATGGTGAAGCTGGACTTGCTGCGCCAAAAAGCAGCGGTAGCGGATGTCAAAGTAACCGAAAAAGAATTAAAACAATATTACGATCAATACAAGCCGGAAATACGGGCAAGCCATATTTTAGTCAAGGATGAAAAAACAGCGCAAGAGGTTAAGACGAAGCTGGATAAAGGAGAAGACTTTGCTAAGCTCGCTAAAGAGTATTCGCAGGATACAGGCTCTGCACAAAACGGCGGCGATTTAGGCTGGTTTGGTACAGGCAAAATGGTGAAGGAGTTTGAGGATGCCGCATACGCCTTGAAGGTTGGGGAAATTAGCCAGCCGATTAAAACGGAGTATGGTTATCATATTATTAAAGTGACGGATAAGAAGAAAAAGCCGTCCTACGAACAAATGAAGGATGAAATCGAATTTGAAGTGAAAAAGAGCAAGGTTGACGCTTCACAGATTGAGTCAAAAGTAGCGAAAGTGATTAAAGACGCGAACGTGAAAATTGAAGATGAGGATCTTAAAGATGCCATTCAATAATCAAACAGGGAAGCAGATCGCTTCCCTGTTTGATTATTGCACTCCTTTTTGAATCGTCTCGGCAATGGTTTGTAAATCCGCAAACGTATAATCACTGGCATGTGATTTCCACACAGCGCCAAATCCATCGCCTTTTCCATAGCGCGGAATAAGGTGAACATGATAATGGAAAACCGTTTGTCCAGCCTGTTCACCATTGTTGTTTAACAGATTTAGACCCACTGGGGCAAGCTGCTGTTTAATGGCGTTGGCGATTTTCGGAACAACGCGGAAAACGTGGCTTGCCGTATCGGACGTAAGTTCAAAAATATCCTTTGTATGTACTTTTGGAATGACGAGCGTATGCCCTTTTGTGACTTGGCTGATGTCAAGAAAGGCTAACACATGCTCGTCCTCATATACTTTTGCGGCGGGAATATCGCCATTGATAATTTTGCAAAAAATGCAATCACTCATAAAATCGGCCACCTTTCTCGCGATTTTAATTACATTTTACCATAAAAAGAACAGGATGTAAGCCGGAATGGCCACATCCTGTCAGTCATGAAAAGGGGTAAGGACTTATTCAATGAAATGGCGTTTGATGAACACCTCATTTACTTATGGGTTTTTACTTCATGAACATTTCTTTGTTCACAATGATCATCTTCTTTCACAAGGAACCAAAGCCTTGGATATCATTGGATGATCTCCGACAAACACCTCATTTACAAGAGATTTCTCTTTTGCTTTAAGCGGTGTTATCTTTTGTAAACACCTCATTTCAATTTGGACGATTCACCAAACCACAATGATCATCAATAGCTGTTTAAGCGGTTCCTCATCCCCTCTTCGTTATTTATCATCTCCTAATCAGCCGCTTATATGCTTCTCATTTTTGGAAAAAATCAAGTTTTTTTGATAAAATGACGGTAACGCGATTGAATTAGGAAGAAAGGAAAACGAATCATGGCGCTTTTAGAAGTGAAACATGTACATGGCGGTTATACGAACAGAAATGTCCTTGAGGATGTTTCGTTTGCGGTAGACACCGGCAAAATTGTCGGGTTGATTGGTTTAAACGGCGCAGGAAAAAGCACGACGATTAAGCATATTATTGGATTAATGGAGCCGAGGAAAGGGACGATTACGATCAATGGAAAGACGTTTGCCGATGATCCACAATGGTATCGCAGTCAGTTTACATACATACCGGAAACACCGATCTTATACGATGAATTAACATTAAAAGAGCATTTAGAATTAATGGCGATGGCGTATGGCTTGCCAAAAGCGGAATATGAAAAGCGGCTGCCTCTGCTGTTAAAAGAGTTCCGCATGGAGAAAAAACTGTCTTGGTTTCCGGCTCATTTCTCAAAAGGAATGAAGCAAAAAGTCATGATTATGTGCACCTTTTTAATTGAGCCGTCTCTTTATATTATTGATGAGCCCTTTGTCGGCCTTGACCCGCTTGGTATCCAATCGCTGCTTCAGCTGATTCAAAGCATGAAAGAAAAAGGAGCCGGTATTTTAATGTCAACCCACATTTTAGCGACTGCTGAGAGATATTGCGATGCATTTGTCATTCTTCATCATGGCAAGGTAAAGGCAAAAGGAACATTAGAAGAACTGCGCCAACAGCTTCAGCTCCCGACCGCGACATTAGATGAGATTTATATTGAATTAACAAAGGAAGAGGAATATGCTTGATAGCCGCTTACTGTGGAAGCAGCGCTTCGTTCGTTACGGCTCTGAACGAAGGCGTTATTTGCGGTATATGCTTAATGATCATTTGTTGTTTGTGGTGTTGATTGGCTTGGGAGCTGGTGCGTTTGTCTATCAGCGATGGCTACAAACGTTAACAAGCAGTTTTCCTTATGCAATGGTAGAAGCTGTTGTTCTTTCGATGTTTCTTACATACGGCTCTGTCCGCACTTTTTTTAGAGAAGCGGATCTTGTCTTTTTATTGCCGGCTGAAGCAAAACTTACGCCTTATCTTCGCCGCGCCTTTGTATTCAGCTGGGGGATGCAGGCGTCTCTGCTTTCTTTAGCTGTTTTGGCTCTGGCTCCGTTACATCTCGAGTTTTCGGCATTATCGATATGGCTGCTGTGGATCATTTTATTATCCTTAAAGGGATGGAATATGTGGATTGGTTGGAAAGAGCAAAGTTTTGCAACGACGGGGGCTCGTTCTTTCGGCTATGGAACAAGACTGCTTTTTAATATGGTCTTTCTGTATTTTTTGTTAAAAAACGTATCCATACTATTTTGGGGTATGCTACTGCTTATTATGGCGGCTTTGTCTTTCTACTTTATGCAGACAACGAAGCGAAAAGGGCTGAACTGGGAACATCTGATCCTTCAAGAAGAAAAGGCACAACTATCATTTTATCGGCTAGCTAACATTTTTACAGATGTTCCTCATTTGAAAGAGCGGGCGAAGCGTCGTAAATGGATGGATTTTGTCTTATCCTTTGTCCCGTATCGTCAAGAGCAGGCGTTTCGTTATTTATATTTACGGACGTTTTTAAGAGCAGGAGATTATTTGGGACTTTACATACGGTTAACTTGTATTTCCTGCCTCGTCCTTTATATTGTACCGCCTATCTACGGGAAAATAATCGCTGCTTTATTTTTCCTTTATGCCACTGGATTTCAATTATTAAGGCTTCAGCAGCACCATCGTTCCAATATTTTTTATAAATTATATCCATTGTCTGATCAGTTGAAGAAAAAAACCGTGCTTCAGCTTTTGTTTTGGCTTTTGCTTGGACAAAATATCGTGTTTGCGCTCTTTATGCTTGTATTCGGCTATGTGGTGCATGTTCTATTATTGCTGTTTATTGGCTGGGTTTTTAGTTACTGGCTATTGTTTTTTTATTTCAATCGGCGCAGGAGGGTGAATAGATGAAAAAGATATATGTGACCACAGGAACAAGAGATTATTTGCAAAAATTGAAAGACAGCTATGCTCATGAAACGATGCTATTGCTTGAAGGAGAAGATGGAGCCACGCTTTTTCATGAAACAGATGGCAGTACGGTTTTTCAGGAGCCGCGTCATTACGAAGTGATTGATGCGGTTGGAAACTTAGGAGGATCATTTGCCGTGCTCAATCATATTCCGGTGACAGATGAAGGAAGGCCATTATTTGAATACCGCTTTAGTCAGCGGGCCGGATTAATTGAAAAAGAACCAGGATTTGTCGCTATTCGTGTATTACGCCCTTTATCAAACGATACGTATATCATTATGACATTGTGGGAAGGAAAAGAGCATTTTCAAAATTGGCAGCGTTCGCGCGCGTTTGAAAAAGCACATCACGAACGAACAGCGAAAGAAGAAAAGGGACAGCAAGTTAAGCTCTTTCCCCGCCCTTCTTACGTAACAACTTATAGCATTATCGAATAAAATTTCAAATGCCGCTAAATTATAGCGGCATTTTTGTTTTTTCGACTATTTCCGAGGAAATGGGGCGGTCACACCTTTTTCCGTTTTTCATATCATGTAAGCACATCCGTTAGGTAAACGCCTTGTTTATCGTGATGGGGAAAACGGAAAGGGGAAATAAGGTATGGGAGTGGAGCTAACAGCGCTACACTGGATGTATTTGCTGTTTATCGTGCTGATTATTGGATTTATGGTCGCACGAAAAGATACATCGTTTGTTTGTATTATCGGTATTTTCTTGCTGGGGATGGTGGCGACACATTCACTAAGCACTGCCGTTAGCGTGGTGTTTAACAGTTTTATTTATGCGATTACCGAGCTATTGCCAACGATTTTGGTAATCTCCGTTATTGTGGCAATGAGCAAAATATTAACGGCCACGGGCATCAATGATATGATGGTTTCTCCATTTGCTAAGCTGATTCGAACGCCAGGTGGAGCATATTGGACGATCGGACTTTTAATGATGGTGATTTCGTGGTTTTTCTGGCCGTCACCGGCAGTAGCGATTATGGGAGCAGTCCTTTTGCCTGTTGCTATCCGCGCAGGGCTTCCAGCTTTAGGAGTAGCGGTGGCTATGAACTTGTTTGGACATGGCATTGCATTATCAAGTGATTTTGTCATTCAAGGAGCGCCTAAGCTGACAGCGGATGCCGCCAATCTCCCGGTTTCACAGGTGGTGGCTGCGAGCGTTCCGCTTGTTTTAGTGATGGGGATCGTAACAACGGTAACGGCGTTTATATTGCTGCGCCGTGATATGAAAAATGGGAAGCTACGCTCACCTCTTAATGAAAACGTTACCGCGGCAAAAGCCGAACAGCCTCCTTCTCTGCTATCCAAAAAAGCGAAAATAGCGTTTGCTTTTATGATCTTGTTTTTATTTGCACTCAATGTTGTGGCTATGTCCTACTTGCATTTGCAAGGAGGAGATGCTACCGCTTTAGTTGGAGGCACCTCCATTTTTATCTTGATTTTAATCGCTTTGTTTGCTCATAAGCAAAACAGCTTTGAAGAGATTACGAATTATTTTATTGAAGGCTTTCAATTTGGTTTTAAAATATTTGGCGCCGTTATTCCGATTGCTGCATTTTTTTATCTTGGTGATACAGGATTTGCGAAGATTATCGGTGAGTACTTACCAAATTCTTCACATGGGATTGTCAATGATTTGGGAGTGGCATTAGCTCATCTTGTTCCTCTAAATAAGGGAATTAGCGCGGTCACATTAACAATTGTGGGAGCCATTACAGGATTAGACGGCTCTGGATTTTCAGGCATTTCATTAGCCGGTTCGATTGCGCATTTATTTTCAACGGCCATCGGCACAGGTGCTGCTACACTGACAGCGCTTGGACAAATTTCTGCCATTTGGGTGGGAGGAGGCACGCTTGTTCCTTGGGCTTTAATTCCAGCTGCCGCGATTTGCGGAGTTGATCCATTTGAGCTAGCCCGGCGGAATTTGGTGCCTGTTACGATTGGCTTAGTCGTAACCACCATTGTTGCGATGTTTTTGATTTGACCTATTCACTGCCCCGCCCCTAAAAGAAATGTAGGCATGAGGGTTCAGGAGATTTTTCGTTTGCATCTATTTCAGCTGCCTTTTGATTAAAGAGGCAGCTTTTGTCATATCATGATATAATAAGGAAAAAAACAGGGGGAGAGAAAATGAATATTCCATTATATGAACGCCTAGAGGCTTATTATGATGAAATGGTGTCGATTCGCCGCTATTTGCACCAGCATCCCGAGCTATCATTTCAAGAATATCAAACGGCCAAGTACATAGCTGATTATTATAAAGCGTTACACGTTCCTGTCCAAGAACAGGTGGGCGGTAATGGAGTAGTCGCCAAAATTCACGGGGGAAAACCGGGGAAAACGGTCGCGCTTCGAGCTGATTTTGATGCGCTGCCTATTCAAGATGAAAAGGACGTTCCATACAAATCAACAGTTCCTGGAGTGATGCATGCGTGCGGACATGATGGACATACGGCGTCATTGCTTGTACTAGGTAAAGTGCTTCACGAAATACGGGAGGAAATAGCTGGAACGATTGTTCTGATTCATCAACATGCTGAAGAATATGCGCCAGGCGGGGCCATTTCCATGATTGAAGCGGGATGCTTGGAAGGAGTGGATGCTATTTTTGGCACGCATTTATGGGCAACAGAACCGACAGGAAAAATTCAATATCGAACAGGGCCGATTATGGCTGCTGCTGACCGATTCGAAATAACGATCAAAGGGATGGGCGGCCATGGTGCGGAACCGCATCGCACCAAAGATGCGATCGTTGTAGCCTCACAGCTTGTGCTTGCTTTGCAGCAAATTGTCAGCCGCCGTGTGAATCCCTTGCAGCCAGCTGTCGTGTCAATTGGATCATTCATCGCAGATAACGCCTTTAACATCATTGCCGATACCGCAAAGCTGATTGGAACAGTGCGTACCTTTGATGAAGCTGTGCGCGATGAGATTGAGAAAGAAATTGAGCGGATTACAAAAGGCGTTTGTTTAGCTGCGGATTGTTTGTATGAGTATACGTATACAAAGGGATATCCGCCACTTGTCAATCATGAAGAAGAAACGAAGCTGATTGTAGACATCGCGAAGCAGGTTTCTGAGGTTACGATGATTGAAGAAGTGGAGCCGCGTATGGGCGGAGAGGATTTTGCCTACTATTTGCAAAAGGTAAGGGGAACCTTTTTCTTTACTGGAGCGAAAGCGGAGGAGGTTAGTTCCCCATTTCCGCATCATCATCCTAGATTTGATTTTGATGAAAGAGCGATGTTAATTGCTGCTAAAATGCTTGGAACAGCTGCTCTGTCATATTTGACAAAATAAATCGTCAATTTTTTGACACTTCGTTATGTTTTCTATACATTAAAGAGAGAAACTTGTATAGTTGTAATTGTACACAGCTTGGCTTGTGGCCAAGTTTTCTTATGTAACGGCATAAATGTCATAAAGGAAGGCGGATGATGATGACAACGAAACTACCATTTAATGATACATTTTTGCGCGCCTGTCTTGGGGAAAAAACAGAATATGTTCCTGTATGGTACATGAGACAGGCAGGACGCTCACAACCGGAATACCGGGCTCTAAAAGAAAAGTACTCTTTGTTTGAAATTACGCACCAGCCAGAGTTGTGCGCCTATGTCACTCGGCTGCCTGTCGAACAATATCAGGTTGATGCAGCCATTCTTTATAAAGATATTATGTCACCGCTTCCAGCAATCGGAGTGGAAGTGGATATTAAAGCGGGGATCGGTCCGGTCATCGCTAATCCGATTCGTTCCCTTCAAGATGTAGAGAAGCTGGGAGAGATCCAGCCAGAGGAAGATGTTCCTTATGTGTTGGAAACGATTCGCTTGTTAACGACCGAACAACTGACAGTTCCGCTCATCGGTTTTGCCGGTGCACCATTTACACTAGCAAGCTACATGATTGAAGGGGGACCTTCAAAAAATTACAATAAAACAAAAGCGTTTATGTATGCAGAGCCAAAAGCATGGTTTGCGTTGATGGACAAGCTGGCGGATATGACCATTCGCTACGTGAAAGCTCAGATTAAAGCAGGGGCAAAAGCCATTCAAATTTTCGATTCGTGGGTTGGGGCGGTCAATGTGCCAGACTATCGTTATTTTATTAAGCCGACCATGCAACGGATTTTCTCGGAGCTTCGCGAGGAAAATGTTCCGCTCATCATGTTTGGTGTGGGTGCTAGCCACTTGGCAAAAGAGTGGAACGATTTGCCGCTCGATGTCGTAGGGGTGGATTGGCGTTTATCGATTAAAGAGGCGCGAGCTCAAGGAATTACAAAAGCGCTTCAAGGAAACCTAGATCCTGCTGTGCTGCTTGCGCCTTGGGAAATCATTGAAGCAAGGGTTAAACAAATTTTAGATGAGGGAATGGAGCAATCCGGGTATGTGTTCAATTTAGGACATGGCATTTTTCCAGAGATTCGTCCAGAGACGCTGAAGCGGTTAACCGCGTTTATACATGAATATACATCGCAAAATAGAAAATGAGGTGTTCAAAATGGCGAAAAAGAGAATGGGTCTGCTTGTTATGGCATATGGTACCCCATATAAAGAAGAGGATATCGAACGCTATTATACGCATATTCGCCATGGGCGAAAGCCGCCTCTTGAACAGCTTCAAGATTTAAAGGAGCGCTATGAAGCCATTGGCGGCATTTCTCCTTTAGCGAAAATTACGAAAGAGCAGGCTGAAGCGTTAGAACAGCATTTAAATGAAATCCAAGATAAGATCGACTTTCGCATGTATTTAGGTTTAAAGCATATTGAACCATTTGTCGAGGATGCGGTCAAAAAAATGCACGAAAATGGGATTGAGGAGGCTGTGAGCCTTGTGCTCGCACCGCATTTTTCAACTTTTAGCATTCAATCGTACAATACGCGCGCCAAGGCAGAGGCCGAAAAGCTGAACGGTCCAATCATCCATGCGATTGAAAGCTGGTATCAAGAACCGAAATTTATTGAGTATTGGGTGGAAAAAGTAAAAGAAATATATGGCCAAATGAGTAAAGAAGAACGAGAGAAAGCGGTGTTGATTGTATCGGCTCACAGCTTGCCGGAAAAAATTATAGCTGCAGGCGATCCGTACCCAAGTCAGTTACAAGAAACGGCAGAGATGATTGCCAAAGGAGCAGGAGTCACTCATTATGCAGTGGGATGGCAAAGCGCCGGCAATACGCCAGAGCCATGGCTTGGACCAGATGTGCAAGATTTAACAAGACAGCTGCATCAGGAAAAAGGCTACACGTCCTTTGTTTATCTACCGGTTGGATTTGTTGCTGATCATTTAGAAGTGCTTTATGATAATGATATTGAATGTAAGCAAGTGACGGAGGAAATCGGAGCGAGCTATTACCGTCCAGAAATGCCAAATGCTCATCCTTCCTTTATCGATGCGTTAGCAACAGTGGTTTTAAAGCATATGAAACTTATGTAAAAGAAGGCGATGAAACGGTGAGTGAGGAAAAGAAAACGGTCATTGTCATTGGAGGAGGAATTGCCGGAATAGCCGCTGCTTACTATTTACAAAAAGCGATTAGAGAACAGCAGCTACCGATTGAATGCAAGCTGGTTGAAGCTACACACCGACTTGGCGGAAAAATTCAAACGGTCATTCATGACGGTTTTGTGATTGAACGGGGGCCTGACTCATTTTTAGCGCGAAAGCAAAGCGCGTCTCGCCTTGTCCATGAAGTGGGGCTTCAAGATAAAATCGTGCACAACGCAACAGGAAAATCGTATATATTAGTGAATGGAAAATTATATGCAATCCCTGGCGGTGCGGTGATGGGAATTCCTACGAAGATAGGCCCTTTTGTGACAACAGGGTTATTTTCACCGGTTGGAAAGCTGCGGGCGGCATTCGATTTTATTTTGCCGCCGACCAAAACAGACGCAGATTTATCACTGGGACAATTTTTTCGACGAAGACTCGGGGATGAAGTAGTAGAGAATTTGATTGAACCGCTTTTATCAGGAATTTATGCTGGAGATATCGACCAAATGAGCTTGATGGCAACATTCCCACAATTTTTCCATGTTGAGCAAAAATATGGAAGCCTTGTGCTGGGAACCAAGCGGACAACTCCAAAACAAGAAGGACAGAAAAACAAAAAAGGGGCTTTTCAGACGTTAACGACGGGGCTGCAATCACTAGTCGATGAGATTGAAAAACGATTGGAGCACGGAAGCGTACTCAAAGGCATTCGCGTTGAAAAAATTGAAAGAAAACATACGAATTATTCGCTATATTTAAGCAATGGCGATGTATGGAAAGCCGATAGCATCGTGATTGCCACTCCGCATCAAACAGTGCCATCCATGCTTTCTGATTATTCGTTTTTTGCGCCATTTAAAGCGGTTCCGTCCACTTCAGTTGCGACAGTAGCGCTTGCTTTTCCAGAGAGAGCGATTGAACAAGATATAGACGGAACAGGTTTTGTTGTATCGCGACGCAGCGATTATACGATAACGGCCTGCACGTGGACGCATAAAAAATGGCCGCATACCGCTCCGGCAGACAAAGCGTTATTGCGTTGCTATGTCGGGCGTCCAGGAGACGAAACAATCGTGGAGCAATCGGATGATGAAATCGTCAAGGTTGTACTTGATGACTTAAATAAAATCATGCGCATTAATGGCAATCCGGAATTTTCGATTGTTTCTAGATGGAAGGAAGCGATGCCGCAATATACGGTTGGCCATAAAGAAAGAATCGAGACCATAAAATCACAAATGGCTGAACACCTTCCGGGCGTATTTTTAGCGGGCAGTTCTTATGAAGGATTGGGAATGCCCGATTGTATTGATCAAGGGGAGGAAGCGGTCAAAAAAGTACTGGATTATTTAGAAATGAATAGAAAAGCGCTAAAAGAGGTTAACTAACAAGGTTAACCTCTTTACTTTTTCTTTGTTCTATGGTAACATTCCTTATACCATATGACTGAAATGTTCATTTAGTCAATTTGCAGGAGGAAGGAAAATGTCAGTGAATCGAAAGCAGCAAATTATTGAGGCTGCTACGCAATCTTTTTCGCTGTTTGGATATAAGGCGACGACGATGGATCAAGTGGCAAAGATGGCGAATGTCGGAAAGGGAACGATTTATACTTTTTTTAATAGCAAAGAAGACCTGCTCGAAGAAATTATTTCATCCGTTATTATTGAAATTAAAGAAGCAGCTGAGCAGTCGATTGATGAAAATCGTTCCTTTTTTGAAAATGTTCATCGTGCGCTATACCGCATTTTAGAGTTTCGCAAACAGCATCAGCTGACGATTAAGCTTTTGCAGGAAGTACGTGATATCGGCACTCCTACGGTTCAAGAGGTGCTGCATAAACTAGATGAGGCGATTCTTGCCTATATTCGCGATAAAATTGAAGAGGCCATGCAGAAGGGGGAAATTCGTCCATGTGATGCTGAAATCACGGCATTTTTAATGCTGAAAATGTATCTTGCGCTTGTGTTTGAATGGGAAAAAAAGCACGAGCCGCTCTCAAAAGAAAAAATTGCCGAATTATTTGAGCTATATTTTTTCAAAGGATTATCAAAATGATGGTCCTTCTTCTTTTTTGAAAATATGACTGAATGAACAAAATGGTCAGGTGTCTAAAAAGGAGGGAGACAATGAAAGAGTTTTCATTGTTGCTTCAGGAAATTAAGTCGATTGCTACCAATCGAAAAATATTGATTCCGATTATTGCTATACTCTTTATTCCATTAATGTACAGCGGAATGTTTTTATGGGCGTTTTGGGATCCGTATGGGCAGTTAGATAAACTGCCGGTTGCTGTTGTTAATCATGATAAGGGCGCTGTCTTAAATGGAGAAAAGCTGGAGATTGGCAACGAACTTGTGAAAAAGCTCAAAGAAAAAAACACGTTCGCATGGCACTTTGTGTCACAAAAAGAAGCAAATAAAGGGTTAAAGCAGCGCAAGTATTATATGGTTGTCGAGATTCCTGGAAATTTCTCAGAAAACGCCACAACCTTACAAAATGAACATCCGAAGCAAATGGAGATTGTTTATAAGCCGAACGAAGGGATGAACTTTTTATCAGCACAAATCGGAAATAAAGCGGTTGAAGCAATCAAAGAGGAAATCTCCCGCACGGTAACGGCGACTTATGCAGAAGCAATGCTTGAAAATGTACAGAAGATGGCGAAAGGATTACAGGAAGCGAGCGCTGGTGCAAAACAATTAAATAATGGGATGTCAACTGCGGAGGACGGGGCCGTTCAATTGCAGAAGGGCCTTCATTCTGCACAAACAGGAGGCAGCCAGCTTCAGAAAGGGATTGGATCAGCCAAGACTGGGGCAGAAGCCATCAATCAAAACTTAACTTTCTTAGCGGAGAAGTCAGCTGCCTTTGAAAACGGGGTGAAATCGGCCAGTGAAGGTTCCCAGCGTTTAAATGACGGCCTTCAGCAGCTAAATGGCGGATTGGGAAGAATACATGAAGGTCAATCCCAACTGCTTAATGGAGCGAAGCAAACAGAAGGTGGCACAAAGAGTCTTTTGGAAGGAATTCAGCAATCACTGTCAGGGATGGAACAACTACAAGAAGCACTGCCATCGTTGACTAACGGCTCTCTACAGTTAAAGGAGGGAAGCGGAGAGCTTTCTGCATCATTGTCACAATGGCAGCAAGGGGCTGAAAGCACAAAGGACGGAGCGATGCAAGTCAGCAACGGACTGGAGCAAGTGGTAACAGAGTTAGATGGAATGATTGCTCAAGCACCAACTGAGGAGGAAAAAGCAAAATTACAAACGCTAAAAAATCAGCTTCAGCCTTTATGGCAAGGAAGCAAACGAACAACGGAGGGAATCGGCCAGCTCACTGCTAGCGCCACGGCACTAAAAGCTGGAGCCGATCAGCTGGCAGAGGGAGCGCTTCAGCTTTATAGCGGGGAGAATGCCTTCAACCAAGGCTTTAAGCAAGTGATAGACGGTCAACAGAAGCTGGCAGAAGGAGCGAGCGCTCTTGTAGAAGGTCAAGGAAAAGTGATTCAAGGCTTAGCGGTATTAGAAGAAAAAACGGGAGAAGCGAAAGCGGGAACGGCTGATCTCGCCAATGGAAGCCATCAGCTCTCCAATGGTTTACAAGAGCTTGCGGATGGTTCAGGACGCTTAAAGGATGGAGCAAGCCAGTTAGCCAGCGGATCTAGCCAGCTTGCCGGCGGTATGACAGCGTTAGAAAATGGCGCTTCCCAGCTTCTAACAGGAATGAATCGATTAACGGATGGATCGAATCAATTAGTCAATGGTATGGAAAAACTTGATAACGGATCGGGAGAACTTGCGCAAAAGCTTACAGACGGGGCAAAAGAATCCAGAAATGTTAAAGCAAATAATGAAGTTTATCATATGTTTGCGGAACCAGTAAAGCTAAAAACCGAATCCATTCACCATGTGCCGAACTATGGAACAGGAATGGCTCCGTATCTTTTATCGCTTGGATTATATGTAGGAGCGCTTCTTTCGACTATTGTATTTCCGCTACGTTCACCAGCGGGCGTGCCGCGTTCTGGATTAAGCTGGTTCATTAGCAAATTTGGTGTGATGATGCTGATTGGGACAGTGCAAGCATTGCTTGCGGATCTGGTGCTGCTTATCGGATTAGGAGTCCATGTACAAAGCGCCCCGAGATTTATCATTTTTAGTATCATTGTCAGCTTTGCGTTTATGGCATTGATCCAATTTCTTGTCACAACGTTAGAGGACCCGGGCCGATTTATTGGAATTATCATTCTCATTTTGCAATTGTCAGCGAGCGCAGGGACGTTCCCTATTGAATTAGTTCCAAAGGCTCTGCAGCATGTAACGGCTTATTTACCAATGACATACTCCATTCAAGGGTTCCGATCTGTCATTTCCAGCGGAGATTTTTCCTTCATGTGGGAAAACGCGGCTATTCTTGCGATTTATCTAGTATTCGGTGCATTTAGCACAGCCTTATACTTCATATATTGGCATAAACGGAAATTTCATAAGACCGCAAAACAGATGACAGAAGCACCTCAGGCGTAACGGCCGAGGTGCTTTTGTCAAAAAATTTTGAGATTGCTAGTTGAATGTTTTTGGAAAGTTGATTATAATTCAAATATGAAAACGATTTCATTACCGCGAAAGGCGCGGCACTCCAACAAGAAAGGGGGTATGCAGCGATGCCAACGATTGAAGATGTAGCGAAGCTGGCAGGGCTTTCTCGGACAACTGTATCACGAGTGATTAACAATCATCCATATGTGTCAGAAGATAAAAGGAAATTGGTCATCGAAGCGATGGAGCAGCTCGGATATGTTCCGAATTCTTCGGCAAGAAGTTTGAGAAGTCAGAAAACAGATGTGATTGCATTATTTGTTCCAAGAATCATGAATCCGTTTTTTAGCCATTTAGTAGAGTCGATGGAAATTGCTGCTGCTGAGCATGGCTACCAGCTTATTATTTGCCAGACGAGATATTCGGCGGAAAAAGAATTAAATTATATGAATTTATTAAAGATGAAACAAGTAGACGGCGTCATTTTAGCATCTATGCAAAATGATTGGAACGTCATTGAACCGTTTTTAAACTATGGTCCAATCATTCTGTGCAATGAGTTTGACGAACAAGCGAACGTTCCATCCGTGATGCTTGATCAAGTAGAAGGAGGCTACATAGCGACAAAGCATCTGCTTGAACAAGGCCATCGCCGCATTGCGTATTGCCAAGGCGGAGCGCGCAGCAATGTCGCCAGCTATCGGGAAAGAGGATTTCGCAAAGCGCTTGCGGAATATAAAATTGAATTTAATGAACAATACGCATTCCGCAATGTGTTTCACAGCGAGGGCGGCCGGCGCGTGTTTCATGAAATGATGGCGCTCTCTGAACCTCCGACCGCCGTATTCACAGGCAGCGATGAAGTAGCCGCTGGAATTATTTCTGAGGCAAATAAGCATGGCTGCAGCATCCCTGAGCAGCTTGCCGTAGTAGGTTTTGACAATCAAGAAATTACGGAATTAATAGAGCCGACGATTACGACTGTATACCAGCCGGTTGAGCAAATGGCCCAGAAGGCGCTTGAAATAATGGTGGAAAAAATTCATTCCCGCAAATATCGATGTCGTGAAGTATATGAATTTCCGCTTGAATTGATCGTCAGAGAGTCGACGGTATCATCGAATAAACTGGTGACATTATAAGCCTTCAAGGTTTTGAAATCGATTTCTGAAGCTGTTTAGTACGATACGGGGGGACACGTATGAAAAAAACGGTCAAACTATCTTCTGCTTTGTTAGCGCTTACATTCGGGTTAACGGCATGTTCTAGTGGCAACAGCGATCAAGGGGCTGATCAAAAGAAAACAAACAAAGGAGACTCATCAGACAAAAAAGTAACCATTGTGTATGCGCGTGGCCAAGATTCTACGAAAGCGACGGAAAAGGTGATTGAAGCGTTTGAAAAGGCTCATCCCAACATTAAAGTAGAGTTCCGCGAAATGCCCGCTGATACAGGCAAGCAGCACGACTCATATGTAACGATGCTGAATGCTCAATCAGCGGAAATTGATGTGATGGATCTTGATGTGGTTTGGCCTGCTGAGTTTGCTCAGGCGGGCTATACGCTGCCACTTGACCGTTTTATTGATAATGATGGTATCGATCTCAGCAAGTACAATCAAGGGGCGTTAGCGGCCGGTAACTTCAACGGAAAGCAGTGGGCGTTACCGAAATTTATTGATGCTGGAATGCTCTTTTATCGTACCGATCTTGTGCCTCAGGACAAAGTGCCAAAAACATGGGATGAATTATTAGCCATGGCGAAGCAATTAAAAGGAACAGGAGGCACCAAGTTTGGTTATTTAATGCAGGCAAAGCAATATGAAGGATTAGTATGTAACGCAGTCGAGTTTATTGCTTCCTATGGCGGCAAAATCGTGGATGAAAATAATAACGTTGTTATAAACAGCCCAGAAGCGATCAAAGGGTTGAAGAAAATGGTCGAAATTGTAAAATCAGATGCCGTGCCAAGCAATATTACGACATTCACAGAGCCTGAATCGCATACGGCGTTTATTGAAGGACAGTCCCCGTTTATTCGCAACTGGCCTTACCAATATGCACTGGCCAATGACCAAACTCAATCGAAAATCGTCGGCAAGGTTGGCGTAGCACCGCTTCCAGCGGGTGATAAAGGATCTGCCGCTACTTTAGGAGGTTGGATGACAGCCATTAACAAATATTCGAAACATCCGAAAGAGGCTTGGGAATTCGTAAAGTTTATGACGGGACCAGAGGGGCAAAAAATTTCAGCTATTTACGGCGGACTTGCTCCAACGCTTCCAGAGTTGTATAAAGATGCGGATGTGCTCAAAGCGAATCCATTCTTTGGTGAGCAAGGATTCGTTAATGCTCTTAATGCAGCGGTACCGCGCCCTGTTGTGCCAAACTATCCGGAAGTGTCAGAAATCATTCAAATCAATGTATCAAAAGCTCTTGCCGGAGAATTAACGGTTGAGCAAGCAGCTGCAAACATGGAAAAAGAAATTAAGGCAGCCTTAAACAAATAATTGTTGCTCAACGATTTGGTTAGCCTTCAGATCGCTGTTTGTTCAGCGCTGAAGGCTAATTATCCTTTATGGCATAGGAGGAGAACCGCATGAGGAACGGAAAACGCGCAGAACAAATATTAGGATATTCGCTTGTTGCTCCAGCGCTGCTGCTTATTTTAGCGGTGGCCATTTGGCCGGTTATTCAATCATTTTATTACAGCCTGTTTGATTATCGGTTAAATGATCCGACTAAATCTTCCATTCATCTGAATTATAGCCTTGATCTCGAAGGTTATTTACAAAATTATCCGTTTTTAAAAAGCTCTTTAACACAGGAAATGGCACAAGCAAATCCTGACGCGAAGAAAGCGCTGGTAGATGTCGAGGAAAAGCTGAAAAAAATGGATCAGACGATTCGCGCAGATCAGGAAGTAGCCAAACGCTACGATCAAGTGGATGAGGCTTTAAATAATTTCGAGTCACCAAGCGATGAGCTTAAAATGGTGGAGATTGATGAGGAAGCCGCCCGGCAGTTCCAAAATAACGTCCGAGAAGTAATCAAAACACTTTCTCAAATGAAAGAAGAGGGGAAATTAAAACAGGCAGATAAAATTGTCGGACTTGCTCAGGGATTAAAGGGAGTGGTTGTGGAACCGAATTTTATTGGCTGGCAGCATTACAAGGACAGCCTTGGTGATACGCGTACATGGAAAGCATTGTGGAATACCGCTTCTTTTACGATCATTTCTGTAGCGATTGAACTAGTCTTGGGATTAGGAATTGCCCTTTTAATTAACAAAACCTTCTTTGGCCGCGGATTAGTGAGGGCCGCCATTCTTGTTCCGTGGGCAATCCCGACAGCTGTGTCAGCATTAATGTGGAAATTTTTATATGATGGACAGAATGGGATTGTCGCGAAATATTTTGAGGATATTGGAATTGTTCATCGGATGGGGGATTTATTGACAACAGAAGTAGGAGCGATGTTTGCTGTTATTTTTGCTGATGTATGGAAGACAACTCCTTATATGGCCCTACTTTTGCTGGCCGGATTACAGACCATACCAAGCTCCTTATATGAAGCAGCCTCCATTGATGGGGCGACCAAATGGCAGCAGTTCACAAAAATTACGCTGCCGCTATTGAAGTCAAGCATTCTTGTTGCGTTACTATTCCGCACACTGGATGCCTTCCGTGTTTTTGATCTCATTTATGTGCTGACAGGCGGAGGTCCAGCGAATTCGACAGAAACGATTTCCATTTTGGCTTATAAAATGATGTTCTCGCAAACGAACTTTGGAGAAGGCTCTGCATTAGCCGTTATTGTCTTTATATGTGTTGCTCTTATTTCCATGATTTATATTAAACTATTAGGCGCGGACTTGCTCTCGGATGGCGCAAAAAAATAAAGGAGGGGTGAGACGATGTCTAAAAAAGCTGGACCATTATTTTATGTTTGTTTAGCCGTTTTTATCTTTTTTGTGATGTTTCCATTTTTATGGATTTTACTTAGTTCAGTGAAACCGTTGAGCGAGCTGTTTGGCGATCATGCGTTTCAATGGTTTACGAGCCATCCTACCTTTGAATCATACGTTTCTGTGTTTGTCAATTATCCATTTCTGCGATATTTGTGGAACAGCACAGTGGTTGCGACCATTACCACCGTGTATACGGTATTTGTGGCGGCATTTGCTGCCTATGCCATTGCACGTCTTGAATTTAAAGGAAAGGCCGTCATTCTCGGATTGGTCTTGGCCGTGTCAATGTTTCCGCAAATTGCGACGATTTCCCCCATTTACATGTTTGTTAAAAAATTTGGTTTAACGAATAGCTATTTAGGTTTAATTATTCCGTATACTACCTTTGCTTTACCATTGTCTATTTGGCTGCTTGTTACGTTTTTTAGAAAAATCCCATTTGATTTAGAGGAAGCAGCGAAAATGGACGGAGCTACGCCGATGCAAACGTATTTTAAAGTCATTTTGCCGCTGGCAGTACCAGGGGTATTTACAACTTCGATTCTTGTATTTATTGCTGCTTGGAATGAATTTCTATTTGCTTTGACGATCAACACAGCTGAAAAATATAAAACGGTTCCGGTTGGAATTGCGATGTTCCAAGGACAATATACGATTCCATGGGGAGAACTATCAGCTGCAACCGTGATTGTGACGGTTCCGCTCGTGATCATGGTATTATTATTTCAGCGGCGGATTGTCTCTGGATTAACATCTGGATCTGTAAAAGAATAAAAAAAGGATGCTCCTTACTAGCGAGCATCCTTTTTCTATTAATGATGATGGATCACGCCTAAACAGTCGTTGCATTTATTGCCGTAACATTCATGCTGCTCTTCGATTTCTTTTCCGCAATCTGTACATTTTTTAGGCGGAAGGTTTCTGAAAAATTCAGAAATTTTCATTAGCATGGGAATCGCCTCCGTTGATTTGTTATTTATATTGTATTATAACAGTATTCAATAAGTCAATAACTGTTTTAAAACAAAATTCCACAATCGTGAAAAATGTTGGAGAATTATGTATGATATAAAAAAGACTACATATGTAGAGGTGAGTGATGATGAAAGTAACGGTCATTGGATATTGGGGCGGGTTCCCAGCCGCCAATGAAGCAACGTCTGGATATTTATTGGAATATGATGGATTTCGGTTATTAGTGGATTGCGGGAGCGGAGTGCTTTCAAAATTGCAAAATTATGTGTCAGTGGAAAAGCTAGATGCCGTCATCTTGTCGCATTATCACCATGACCATGTGGCCGATATCGGACCGCTCCAATATGCGTGGCTGATTAAGAAAAATCTCGGATTTTCATTGCCAGAACTGCCTATTTACGGTCATCCATTTGACTCGTTGGATTTTGCGCGCCTCGCTCACAAAGAGATCACAAAAGCGGTCGCGTACGATCCAGAGAAACCGTTGGAAATCGGACCGTTTGCGATTCAATTTATGAAAACTGCGCATCCGGTGATTTGCTACGCCATGCGCATCACAGTGGGAGGCTCCACGGTTGTTTATACGGCGGATTCCAGCTACTTACCAGAGTTTGTGCCATTTTCGCAAAATGCCGACCTATTCATTTGTGAAAGCAACTTTTATGCGGGACAAAACGCGGCTCCAGCTGGTCACATGACAAGTGAAGAAGCGGCAGCCATCGCCCGCGATGCGAACGTAGGAACCTTGTTATTAACGCATTTGCCGCATTTCGGAGATCACGCGCAGCTCGTTCAGGAAGCAAAAACGATATTTGCCGGAACAGTAAAGCTTGCAGCGACAGGGCTTGTATGGGAAAGATAAACAAACGCACGAACTTTCTCCCTTTTGATTCCATCATAAAATGAAAAACAAGCAGTAAATAATGACTAGCTTTTGGAATGCGATAGAAGAAAAAAACGCAGGCTTTCTAGGCTGTTGAGATTTCACGACAGCCTAGATTCATATATCTTGTTGATGATCGTATACAATCTAGCGGATCATTTGAACGGTTTTTCAAAACAATTGAATGATAGTGGCTAGCATCTTTGTGAATGCCGCTATTAGAATAACAAGAAAAAACAGATCGATAAAATGGAGGAGTGGGGCTTTTTTCTTGCGCTTCTCTTTTTTATAAAATATAATATATTTAGAATTTTTTTATTATTAAATGAATGATGATTCATTCATTAATTAAGCAGGGGAGAGGGTTTTATGAATTTATCGTGGCGATTGGCAGAGGTGGCCAAGCAGCTGCCACAGAAGAAAGCGTATGTGTTTGAAGGAGAAAGCTGTACATATCAAGAATTGCATGAACGAATCTCGCGGTTTGCGAGCGGACTAGCCAGCATGGGAGTTGGCAAAGGGGATCACATTGCGCTATTGCTTGGAAATTCGCCATACTTCATTATTGGATTATATGGAGCGTTGCGGACGGGAGCGACGGTCATACCGGTCAATCCGATTTATACGCCTGATGAAATTGGTTATATTTTAACCAATGGCGATGTGAAAGCGGTTATAGGCTTAGATTTGCTTGTTCCGCTATTTCAGAAAATGGAATCTCGCTTACCAAACATTGAGCATGTCATCGTATGTGACACACCGCAAGGAAAAGATCAGCCTATTTCATTCACCGGCAAAATGAAATCGTTTACAGACGTCTTAAAGGCTGGTGTGGCTGATTATCAAGGACCGCAGCTTGCTGAGGATGATACAGCGGTTATTTTATATACATCAGGAACGACAGGAAAGCCGAAAGGAGCGATGCTGACACATAAGAATCTGTATAGCAACGCGCAAGATACGGCCAATTATTTAAAAATAAACGAGAGCGATCGCGTGATTGCTACATTGCCGATGTTTCATGTTTTTTGTTTGACCGTTGCGCTCAATGCGCCGTTGATGAATGGCGGAACGGTGCTGATTGTTCCAAAATTCAGCCCTGCGAAAATCTTTCAGCTTGCTAGAGAGGAGAAAGCGACGATCTTTGCTGGGGTGCCAACAATGTACAACTTTTTGTACCAATATGAACACGGAAAAGCGGAGGATTTTCAAACATTGCGGCTTTGCATCTCTGGCGGAGCCTCGATGCCGGTGGCGCTGCTTAAAAATTTTGAACAAAAATTTAAAGTGATTGTATCAGAAGGATATGGATTGTCAGAGGCTTCTCCGGTTACGTGTTTTAATCCGCTTGATCGTCCGCGCAAACCGGGGTCCATTGGCTGCAGCATTTTACATGTGGAAAATAAAGTGGTGAACGAATTTGGCGAGGAAGTGCCAGTCGGAGAAGTCGGCGAATTAATTGTGCGCGGTCCGAACGTGATGAAGGGATATTATAAAATGCCGGAGGAAACGGCTCATGCACTTCGCAACGGCTGGCTTTACACCGGAGATTTGGCGAAAATGGATGAGGAAGGATATTTTTATATCGTTGATCGCAAAAAAGATATGATTATTGTCGGAGGATATAATGTTTATCCTCGCGAGGTAGAGGAGGTGCTGTACAGTCATCCGGACATTGTTGAAGCAGCGGTCATCGGCATTCCTGATCCCGATTTTGGAGAAGCAGTCAAGTGCTTTGTTGTATCTAAGAATGCCGATTTGACAGAGGAACAGCTGATCGAATATTGCCGGGAGCATCTTGCCAAGTATAAGGTGCCAAGCATGGTTGAATTTTTAGACGAAATTCCGAAAAATACAACCGGGAAAATTTTAAGAAGGGCATTGAAGGAGCAATTGACTTCACGCTAAGCGATATTCAAGCCCGTGGGTGATGGATTTAAATAGAAAGAGAAAGCGGTGTAAATGGGCTTGGCTGAAAAAAGTGCCGATCAATCGGTACTTTTTTTATTGAAAAACGCAAATCATTTACGGAAAATAAAGAAAGAAAGGAGGAGGAAGATGGACACAGCACTTACTGCACGAACGTTGTCCTCATTTCGCCAAGGGATGCAAGCGGGGATGAGCATTGCAATCGGGTATATGCCGATTGCTTTAACATTTGGACTATTGGCGAAAACAACAGGATTGACGCTGTGGGAAACGGTGATGATGAGCGTGATCGTCTTTGCCGGGGCGTCGCAGTATATCGCTTTAAACTTGTTGACGCTTGGCACAGGCGGATTTGAAATTGTGTTGACCACCTTTATTTTAAATATTCGTCACTTTTTGATGGCGGCGGCATTGAATGAAAAAGCGGAGCAGGAATCGTTATGGAAAAAGGCGTTATATGCGTTTGGCATTACAGATGAAACCTTTTCCGTAGCGGCGATGAAACCGGGAAAAGTGAATGCCTCCTACATGTTGGGTTTAATTTTTGTATCTTATGGGAGTTGGGTGATAAGCTCAGGTGTTGGCCATGTAGTGGGAGAGAGACTGCCAAAAAGCCTTCAGGAAAGCATGTCTGTTGCTCTATACGCCATGTTTATCGGCTTGCTTGTCCCGACTTTAAAGAAGCAACGAAAAGTGATTTGGCTTGCTTGTTTAGCCGCTGCGTTCCATTCTATTTTGTTGCTGGGGCTTCATATGTCAAAAGGCTGGGCGATTGTCATCTCCACCTTGCTTGCTTCCGTACTCGTTCAATCTTTTGCCAAAGAAAGCGAGGAAAGCGACGATGCGCTATGACATTATTTGGATGATTATTGGAATGGGAATGGTTACGTATATTCCGCGCATGCTTCCGCTTGCTGTTTTTCATCGAGTGAAGCTCCCGCCGTTTTTGCAAGGGGTATTAAAAAACGTGCCATACGCGATATTAGGAGCATTAATTGTACCGGGAATTTTTTTGCTTGACGAGGATCCTTGGTTCGGCGTGCTCGGCTTTGTCAGTGCTGTTGTCGTGGCGTGGTTTGGTGCGAATATCATTATCGTAGTGCTTGCCTCTGTTTTAGTTTTAAGTGTTTATGCTGCCCTATAAAAAAGGAAGAGGGGGTCCCGAAAGTGTTCGTATAGCGTTCGTTTTTGGGCCCCTTTTTTGGATAAAGAGGAGAACTACACGTATTGTGAAAAAGGAGATCGTTGCCCTGATCGAGTACAGCACGTTGGATCGGGAACCAACGAAAGCGTGTGCAAAGGAGATCACCGAATTGAGGACATGATGTATGAGGAGGAGCTGGATGAGTGGATTGGCGCCAAAGGCAAAGACACGAAAACCATCCGCAACAACGGCAGGGGATCCGGGAACGGCTGTCCACGGAAGAAGAGGCGGCGACGTACCGAAAACGGACAATCGAAAAGGACCCGGTGTTTGGGCCAATCAAGTACAACCAGCAATTTCAGCGATTTTGGTTAAGAGGGCTCCCAAAAACCACCTTGGAATGAGGGCCACCATTTGAGAAAGTGGGCGGCCACAACCGATCCAACTAAAGAAAAAACAGGATCAAATTCAGAAATAAGGAGCCATTCCTGCTTCAAAAAAGAAATAAATAATCAAGTAGTAAAAAAGAGGCGGTTCCCAAAGGGGCGTTTTAACGACCTTTTGAGACAGCCTCTATTTGATTTTGTCCATAATGGTCTCGTAAACTTCTTCGTATTTAAATCCTTTTTTGCCCATTCCAAATTGCTCAATGACACGGTTGTTTTCATCGAGCAGGTATGTGCGAGTTGTATGAATGAGCATGCCGTTGCCGGGGTCGCGATATTGGAAATCAAAGGCGTCGGCTACTTTTTTTGTATCGCGTTCACTTCCGCGAAGCAAAATCCATCCTTTGTCATTTGGCGAAATGTGAAAAGTTTTAGCGTATGCTTGAAGCTTTGCCGCTGTATCGCGCTTCGGATCAATGGTGATGGTAATAAACTCGATTTTATTTGGAAATACACGCTGTTGCTCTAATTTTTGCCGCAGCTTCGTCATTTCGAATGTCGTATTTGGACAAATGTCTGGACAATTTGTATAAATAAATTCGAGCAGCCGCATTTTTGGTGTCATTTTATTGAATGAATATTCTTCCCCCCATGCCGTTTCCATGGTTATGTTGTTTGGCAGCTTCATTTGCCATTGACGGTATATGGAAACATAAAAAATCCCGATGCCAATGCATACAGCAAGCAAGATGCCGAACATCCAATATATTTTTTTCAACAGCTTCACCCTCCCTTATTTTCCATGATACATGAAAAAGTAAGGAAAAACGAATAATGATTTTGAACTTTATCTGACGTTCTAATTCATCCAAAAGAGACTACACTAATGATAAGGAATGTTGTCCATTCGAAGGGGGAATTTGATGAAAAAAATGATCTATTGGTCGGTGTTGATTTATGTGTTGTACTGTGCAGGTATCGCGCTGTATTTATTTTGGTTTTCTGATGCGTCCATTCCGACTGAATGGCGGGGAACGAGTGCAGATCCATCCAGCTTTTTAACATCAGGAGAGCAGCATTTGAGCGAGCGGTATTCCGATTTGAAAAATTTTTTATATTTTGCCTCTATTCCTTATGATTGGTTTGTTTACTTATTGATTTTACTGCTGGGAATCTCCAACATGCTGCAGAAATGGGCGCAGCGTGCCACAAAAGCATTTTGGATGCAAACCGCGCTTTATGTATTTTGGTTGTCGCTGATCATCACAGCTGCCGCCTTGCCATTGGAGTTGGCAAGCTATCATTTTTCTCGAGCCTATGGAATCAGTACGCAATCCATGTCTAGCTGGCTTCGAGATGAAGTCACTGATTTTTTGATCAGTACGCTGCTTCTGTTTTTCGTCATCACGGTTTTGTATGGGTTGATTCGTCGCTTTGAAAAAAGATGGTGGTTTTTTGCTTGGTTGATATCGATTCCATTGACCATCTTTTTGATGTTTATTCAACCTGTTGTCATTGATCCATTATACAATAAGTTTTATCCACTAAAGAATCACGCGCTTGAGGCGGAAATTTTATCATTGGCACAACAAGCGCATATTCCAGCTGACCATGTATTTGAAGTCAATATGTCTGAAAAAACCAATGCACTGAATGCATATGTGACAGGCATCGGTTCCCATGCGCGCATTGTGTTGTGGGATACAACGGTTGAACGGTTAAAACAGGAAGAAGTACTGTTTATTATGGCCCATGAAATGGGGCACTACGTAATGAAGCATATATACTGGGGCATAGCAGGGTCCATTGTGCTGGCTTTTTTTGGACTATGGATGGTCAGCCGCTTGATGAGCTGGGCTCTTGCTAAATGGAGAAAGCATTTGCGTATAAAAGCGGTGGGAGAATTAGCTTCCTTGCCGCTGCTTTTGCTCATCATGTCGCTGCTCCAGTTTTCTGTTACGCCTTTGACTAATATGGTGTCAAGATATGAAGAGCATGCGGCTGATAAATATGCGGTTGAATTAACAGAAGATGCAGATGCCGGGATTTCCACATTTCAAAAACTGGCCAAAGCTGGACTTAGCGAGGTGTACCCACCATATCTAGTGAAAATTTTTCGCTATACACATCCGACTATTTTTGAAAGGATTGTGTTTTTAGAACAGCAAAAATCAGAGAATGGGCATAAATGAAAGTTCTATTTATGGATAAAGCTTGGTCCTTCCATGAAATTTGTGTTCTTTTAAACATCACCCACTGATTTCTTTGCTGAGTCTTGAATTTTTCGGTGATATTATCTGCAGGCAGAAAGTGAAACACTTTCTGCTTATTTTTTTAAAAAATTTCAAAAAAATAGTTTTCTTTTCGGATGTTCTGTTATATAATAACAACAGAAAAAATATTATTTGTATTATAACAAAAGGAAGGTGGGGGATATGGAGACGAAAATATCGCGACTTCATGCAAATGGACGCATAAAAAAGAGGTAGAAACCATTTTGACAGATGAGCCTTCCAAATGTACGGAGAAATAAGAGGGCGATTTTGGTTGGAAAAGAAGGAAATTGTTTGAGCAAAGAAAGAAAAAGCATCAAGAAATGGATGATGGAAAGATTGTTAAACTCCCCAGAAGAAACTGTTCATATCGGCAACCGTGAGACCCATTTCTAAAGATCTGCTAGACTAGCATATTGAAATTGCGGAGCCGGCGGATCGCCAAATGATGATTGACGCGCTCTATTCCGGGGCTAAGGGGGTTATGGTTGATTTGGAAGATGTTTATTCTCCGACATAAGAAAACGGACAGCAAAGACACCAACCCACTTACGAGACACCACCGTATGATCACTTATGAATCTCCAGAAGGAAAACTCTATTTACGAGGGAAGAGACGGCTGTGCTGAAGGGTTCGTCCGCACGGCTGGTATTCTGAAGAAAAGCATCTCACACTTGATGGAAATTTACTTTCTATAAAAAAGTTAGTTCAACTTTAACAAAAATGGCTTAGTTCATATTTTTATTCGCTGAAAATAGAAGGCCATTTTGAGGATCTTACTGAAAAAAAGAGGGGGAAGGGAAAATGACACGTGATGAAAAAGTGAGACAATTGCAAGAAAGCTGGAACACGGAGGAACGATGGAAAGGGATTGAGCGCCCTTATTCTGCAGAAGATGTGATCAAGTTGCGCGGTTCGATCGATATCGAATATACGCTTGCTCGCCGTGGAGCAGAAAAGCTTTGGAATTTGCTTCATACAGAGGATTATGTGCATGCGCTTGGGGCATTGACTGGCAATCAAGCTGTTCAACAAGTAAAAGCGGGATTAAAGGCGATTTATTTAAGCGGCTGGCAGGTAGCGGCTGATGCCAACTTAGCTGGACAAATGTATCCGGACCAAAGCTTATATCCTGCCAACAGCGTGCCACATGTCGTGAAACGGATCAATCAAGCGTTACAGCGGGCGGATCAAATTCAACATCTAGAAGGAAGCGGTGATATCGATTATTTTGTTCCGATTGTAGCAGATGCGGAAGCGGGCTTTGGCGGGCAGCTGAATGTATTTGAATTGATGAAAGCGATGATTGAATCAGGAGCAGCAGCGGTACATTTTGAGGACCAGCTTTCTTCTGAGAAAAAATGCGGTCATTTAGGCGGAAAAGTATTATTGCCTACGCAAACAGCGGTACGCAATTTAATTGCAGCGCGTTTGGCGGCAGATGTTATGGGAGTTCCAACGGTGCTAATCGCTCGCACGGATGCAAATGCCGCTGATTTAATTACAAGTGATATTGATCCGCGCGATCAAGAATTTATTACAGGAGAACGCACACCGGAAGGGTTTTACCGCACAAAAGCAGGATTGGATCAAGCGATTGCTCGCGGCCTAGCATATGCACCATATGCCGATTTAATTTGGTGCGAAACAAGTGAACCGAATTTGGAAGAAGCACGCCGTTTTGCTGAAGCTATTCATGAGAAGTTTCCTGGAAAGCTGCTTGCGTATAACTGCTCTCCATCCTTTAATTGGAAAAAGAAATTGGATGCTGAAACAATTGAGAACTTCCAAGTGAAGCTTGGAAAAATGGGTTACAAGTTTCAATTCGTTACATTGGCAGGATTCCACTCCCTCAACTACAGCATGTTTGAATTGGCACGCGGATACAAAGAGCGCGGTATGGCGGCGTATTCCGAATTACAGCAGGCAGAATTTGCAGCTGAAAAATACGGTTATACAGCAACTAGACACCAGCGTGAAGTTGGAACAGGATATTTTGATGAAGTATCCCAAGTCATTTCCGGGGGACAATCGTCAACGGTGGCACTTAAGGGATCGACAGAAGAAGAACAATTCACAACAGCTTAATCATAGAAATGTAAGGAAATACGGGGGATTATATAGAGAAAATAATAGAGAGAAAAGCTCGCGTCTATGCGAGCCTTCAAGTTGTAGACAAAGTCATCATTGACTTTGTCTACAACCATTTTAATATCCTTTATTGATGGCATGGTTTCACATCGGACTCGTTTGAAAGCGCTTGGCAGATAAGGAACACAGCTGAGTGAAGACGTGAATGGAACCAAAACGTTCATGAGTGGATGTACGAGGCCTGTGACGCAGGATGAAAGCATTTGTCAGCAGTCAAAAGGTTCGCAGTCGATGCGAACCTTTTGCATGTTTAGCGAAAAATGAAACATGATAACATCAGGAGGTGTTGACAAATGCAGAATAGCCGAAAGGAATTGCCGCTTGATTCCGTGCTCAATCCCGAAGTAAGAATAAGCACCGATTTTCATTTTTATCAAGCGTTTTTCGATGAGGTTGGATATGCAGACAGCTCAAATGCAGAACATAAAGCGATCAAACAGGCAAACGAGTATTTGGCAGAGGAAGAGAGGTACCCCGTTTTTTATTATTCATGAGCGATTTTTTAATCGCTCTTTATTTTTTGAAAATATAGAAAAATATAGATGTAAATGGTATGATGAAGATGTACAAGTCATTTTAATCGATGTGAGAGGTGAACGATTTCAATGAAAGTAAACGAATTTATTGTATTAAATGACTTCATTGTGAGCCGCTACACAATGGTCATTTTGCCTCATCATTTTCATGACCATCATTACACAAAAGTCATTGAAGAAGACGGAGAATACATCGTCAAGATGAAGCCGATTGAGATTATTTCCCGCAGCTGCTATTACTACGGCTCAAGCTTAAAAGGTAGAAAGGAAGGAACAAAAGAAATTATAGGCATTACCCACAAGCCTCCCATTGCGATTGAACCACTGAACGAAATTTATGTGTTTCCTACAACATCTCCAAATGATATACGATGCGTATGGATTTCGCATATGCACGTGCTCGAATACGAACCCTCTCGCGGCGACACAACAACCGTATATTTTAAAAACGATAAAAGTGTTTGCCTTGATATTTCCTACTATTCGTTTGTCAATCAACTTTATCGCACAGCCCAGCTGCGCACGAAGCTATCTGAAAGAATGGAAGCGCGTGAACGAAAAATGCAGTATTTGTTTAGAATGGATCAAACAAAAGACTGGTTGTCATGAATTATTAACCTCGAAAAATTCCCGGTTTCCATTACGTGAAGGGCAAAATTCCAACGATCAGGATGAATGGCAGTGGGCATAGGTGAAATGGATTGTATTCCCTGAACTATTGTACTACTATAGAAACAAAGGTTCTTTGCCAATAACTGGGGGAGCAGAGAGAATCTAGACGAAAACCAAGCGCTTCAGTCTTTGCGTAATACCGTATCAAAATTTTCGATTGGTTGAATATGTATCATCACGCAGCGGGAAGTTACGATGAGGGAGACGAAAAAGGCTTCGTCGTGAGACTCAAGAAACACTCACTTCTAGAAGTGATGATTCGTTTAGAAGTTGTTAAAATTCTCTCTATTTATATTCCCCGCGTAACCGTGTAAAATAAGATTGTTAGCAACAATGTAAATGGGGAGTATTCATGGACATCGAAGCATTAAAGCACTGGTTTACATTAAAGCATGTATTAGAATTACTGGAACATTACCGCTCGTTTGGGATGCTGCCCGGGGTTATCGTTACGCTGTTAGAGTCGTTTTTTCCGATTCTTCCGATGTTTGTATTTGTGATGGCGAACGCGGCTGCTTTTGGGCTTTGGCAAGGAATTATGATTTCGTGGATTGGCGCTTGCCTCGGATCCATTTGTGTTTTTTTACTTGCTCGAAAAATAGGCCAGAAACGGTTTTTTCATTTTTTGAGCCGTCATCAAAAGGTGAAAAAACTGGTGGATTGGGTGGAACGCCATGGATTTGGCCCATTGTTTTTACTGTTTTGTTTTCCGTTTACACCATCGGCGATTATCAATGTCGTGGCTGGACTAGCCCGCGTTAGCCGCCAGCAGTTTATTTTAGCCGTACTTCTCGGCAAAATGGTGATGATTTTTATGATTAGCTTTATTGGCTATGATTTGGCGGCTTTGGCCAAACAGCCGCTTCGCACGGTAGCGGTCATTATCGCGATTTTCCTTTTATGGTATGCAGGGAAGAAAGTAGAAGCAAGGTTTTCATTGACGGAAAAAACAGATAAAAAAGACTCTTAAGCTGGGTGGGCAGTGTGATGAGCAAACAGCCAATTTATCGGAGAAGATCGGTTATATGGACAGTTAGTCTGACACTGGTTTTTTTGGCGCGGTTTTTATTATTTACTAACTATGTAGTTGAAGGAGAATCGATGATGCCCACGCTGCAGGACGGCAATTTCTTAATCGTGAAGAAATTTGGCAGCATCCAGCGTTTTGATATTATCGTGTTCCATGCCAATACGCAAAAGGATTATGTCAAGCGTGTTATCGGTCTTCCTGGCGATCGCATCATGTATAAAAATGATGTGTTATACATTAATGGGAAGCCGATAGAAGAACCGTATTTGCAGCGATATAAACGTAAATTGGTTAATGGAAAACTCACCGGGGATTTTACGCTTCAAGAAGTGACCGGGAGAAAGACGGTTCCCTCTGGCTATGTGTTTGTCTTAGGTGATAATCGTTTAGTTAGCTGGGACAGCCGCCATTTTGGCTATGTGAAAATGAACCGAATTGTTGGAAAAGTTAATGCGCGCTGCTGGCCTTTTCGTGAGATTAGCATTCAGTTTTAAAGGTATTCATCGAAACAAGCGTTCAATGAATACCTTTTTTACTTTGACAGATGACGATTTCCCACGATCTCCCTCTTTTAAACAAACGAACATATGTGCTAAAATAAGAAGGGGAATGGAAAATAAAGGTGGTGATAGCATGTCGCTTCGCTTTATGATTGGAAGATCAGGGACCGGCAAAACGATAGCATGTTTAAACGAAATTCGTGAGAAGCTGAAGGAGCAGCCGATGGGCTCTCCCATCATTTATCTTGTGCCAGAGCAAATGACGTTTCAATCAGAATATGCGTTGATTCGCACACCGGGACTGGACGGGATGATTCGCGCACAGGTGCTAAGCTTTACGCGATTGGCCTTTCGCGTGCTGCAAGAAACTGGGGGAATGAGCCGCTATTATTTAAATCAAACGGGAGTGCGCATGCTGCTAAGGAAAATTATTGATAAGCATAAGGATGAGCTGATTTTATTTGCCCGCGCGGCTGATAAGCATGGCTTTATTGAGCAGCTAGAAGAAATGCTTATTGAGTGCAAGCGTTATTGTATTACACCGGAGCAACTGCTGGAAACAGAAACGCAGCTGCGCCAAAATGCCACCTCGGCTGAAAAAGTATTAGCGGATAAGCTAAAGGATTTACAGCTTATCTATCGCCAATTCGAACGAGATTTAATGAATCGGTATGTGGATTCGGAAGATTACTTGCGCTTTTTGGCTGAAAAAATTCCGCATTCCCGCTACATACAAGACGCGGAAATTTACGTGGACGGATTTCACCATTTTACACCGCAAGAATATATGGTGCTTGAGCAATTGTTATGTTTCGCTAAGCGCGTGACGGTCGCTTTAACGGTGGATGAGCCTTATAATGAACAGCTGCCGAATGAGCTACACTTGTTTCGAATGACAGGTAAAACATACTATGAGCTGCGGAATATAGCCCTTTTAAACAACGTTCTCATTGAACCGGTCAAGTTTTGTCAAGAGAATGTAAGGCATCAGTCGTTATCGCTTCGCCATTTAGAAGCGCATTATGATACGCGCCCTTCTTTGCCCTTTGCTGGGGAGGCCGGTGAAATTCAATTATACCAAGCATCACATCGCCGGGCAGAGATTGAAGGAATTGCTAGAGAAATTATTCGGCTTGTGCGCGAGGAAGGGTATCGATATCGCGATGTGGCTCTATTGGTACGAAATTCTGATGACTATCGCAATCTATTTCAAACTGTTTTTGTTGATTATGAGATTCCTTACTTTATTGATGAAAAGGAGCCGATGGGAAATCATCCATTTATCGAACTGATTCGTGCAAGCTTGGATGTGATTCAGACAAACTGGCGGTATGAAGCCGTGTTTCGGGCGGTAAAGACCGATTTCTTTTTTCCGCTGGAGAGCCATGTGCAAACGATGCGAGAAGCAATGGATCAGCTGGAAAATTATGTGCTTGAACACGGAATTTATGGAGCGAAATGGAGGCAGAACTGGGTGTACCGGCGCTATCAGGGACTTGAGGAGATCGCGGCGCCGCAAACAGACGAAGAAAGAAACTACGAGGAAAAGCTAAATGTGTGGAGAGAAATGGTCGCCTCCCCGCTCCTGACGCTGCAAAAACGATTACAAAAAGCGAAAAATGGGCGGGATATGTGCGAAGCCCTTTATTTATATTTTGAACAATTGCAGATTCCTAAAAAGCTGGAGAAGCTGCGTGATGAAGCTGAGGCAAAAGGGCAGCTGCTGGAAGCCCGGCACCATGAGCAAGCGTGGGGGGCAGTCATGGAACTGCTTGACCAGTATGTAGAAATATTAGGGGAAGAGCCGATGCCCCTTCAGTCATTTGCCGCTTTGATGGAAACAGGGCTTGAGAGCCTGGAATTTTCACTTGTACCGCCAGCGATCGACCAAGTATTGATTGCTCACTTTGACCGTTCGCGTCTAACCGATATCAAGTGTATATTTATCATTGGTGCGAATGATGGGGTGATTCCTTCACGAAAAAGCGCGGATGGGGTATTATCTGAGCAAGACCGCGAGCTGCTGCATCATTTTTCGGTACATGTCGCTCCGACAAGCCGGCAACAGCTGCTAGATGAGCCGTTTGCGATCTATATGGCGTTGGCTAGCCCAAAGGAACGGCTTTATATTACGTATCCGCTTGCCGATGAAGAAGGAAGAACGTTGCTGCCATCTGTGCTGATTAAAAGAATAAAAGAAATATTTCCTGATGTGCAAGAAAAGAGGTGGGGCGGCGAACCTTTTACATTGCCGCTTTCGGAACAGCTCTCACTCATTACCAATTATTCAGCAACGCTTGGAGCTCTTGCTGTTCAGCTTCATGCATGGAAACGGCAATATCCGATCGAGCCCATTTGGTGGGATGTATATAATCTTTATACAGGTCATAACGACTGGAATGAACGGGCTAACAGAGTCATTCAAGCACTGTTCTATGAAAACAAAACGAAAAAATTAAAGAGAGAGATTAGCAGAAAACTATACGGACGGACATTAAGAGCAAGCGTTTCGCGAGTGGAGCAATTCAACCGCTGTCCATTTGCTCATTTTGCCTCATACGGGCTGCGCTTAAAAGAACGCAATGTTTTCCGGCTCAAAGCCCCAGACATTGGTCAATTATTTCATCATGCTTTAAAAATGATGACAGAGCGCATTCGCGCAGAGCATCTAGATTGGGCACAGCTTTCTAAAGAGCAATGTGAACAATTATCCTATGAGGCGGTCGAACAAATCGCTCCGTATATCCAGCAAGAAATTTTACTTAGTTCGCATCGTTACCATTATGTGAAGCGGAAATTGCATCACATTATGTCAAGGACGGCAAGCGTGTTGAATGAACAAGCAAAAATGAGCGGATTTGCCCCGCTGGAGGTGGAGCTGCAATTTGGCGACAAAGGGCCCTTGCCTCCGTTGACTTTTCCGTTGGCCGACGGAACGGTCCTTGAGCTTGTCGGGCGAATTGACCGCATTGACCAAGCCAAAAGCTCAAAAGGCATTTTATTGCGCATTATTGATTATAAGTCAAGCAATCAAAAACTAGATTTTACAGAAGTTTATTACGGGCTTGCCCTGCAAATGCTTGCCTATTTGGATATTGTGATTGAATTTGCAGAGTATTTGGTCGGATCGAAGGCTTTGCCGGCAGGTGTGCTATATTTTCATATCCATAACCCGATTATCAAAAGCAAAAATGTGCTTCTAAAAGAGGACGAAGCAGAACAAAAAATTTTTGAAAGCTTTAAAATGAACGGTTGGTTGCTTGATGACCACGAAACGATCAAATTAATGGACCAAACGCTTGATGCAGGAAAAGGTTCAGCCGTTGTTCCAGTAAAAATCAATAAAGATGGCTCTATTTCCAAAAACTCCTCTGTGATTTCAGAGACTGATTTTGCTTTGTTGCGTCAGCATGTGCGCACCATTTTTCAAGAGGCTGGATTGCAAATCATCGATGGAGTGGTCGATATTGCTCCGTATAAACGAAAAAACGAGACAGCTTGCCAATATTGCGAATTTCGGACGTTCTGCCAGTTTGACGAATCGATTGAGCAAGATCGCTACCGGATCTTAAAGAATAAGAAAATGGAACAAATGAAGGAAGAATAGGAGGGAATCGCAATGGACATCATCCTTCCGCCAAAGCCGCAAGGAGAGCAATGGACAGATGAACAGTGGCGCGCCATTGTCACGAATGGAGCTCATACGCTTGTAGCGGCCGCTGCCGGTTCAGGGAAAACGACAGTTCTTGTTGAGCGAATCATTCAAAAAATATTGGATGAGCAGCATCCAATTGATATTGATCGGCTGCTTGTGGTGACATTTACGAATGCAGCGGCGGCTGAAATGCGCCAGCGGATTGCTGAGAGGATCGAAAAAGCGATCGCCAAGGAACCGCATTCCCTTCATTTGCGCAGACAGCTCAGCCTGCTGCCAAAAGCAGCCATTTCCACGATTCACTCGTTTTGCTTAGAGGTTATTCGCAAATATTATTATTTAATCGATCTAGACCCTGTGTTTCGCATTGCTGATGAAACGGAAATCGAGCTAATCAAAGAGGAAACCATTGAAGAATTGTTTGAAGAACAATACGGGAAAAAGGAGAACGACATGTTTTTAAGTGTCGTTGACCGTTATACGAGCGACCGGACTGATATTGGTTTGCAGACGGTTGTGCTTTCCTTATATGAATTTGCCCGCTCGCATCCTTATCCAAGAGAGTGGCTTGATCGGCTTGTGGACATGTATCATGTTTCAGCTAATACGGCAATTGAAGAGCTTCCATTTGCGCCTTATTTGCTACAATACATCGAGTTTCAGCTGCAGGCGGCTAAACAGATGATTGAGCGCGCGCTTGTGATGGCAGAACATCCGGCAGGTCCTCATTATTTACGCGATACGCTTGCGAGTGATATCCTACAAATTCGCGATCTGGAGGAAGCGAAAAAGCATTCATGGCAGCGGCTTCACGAGGCGATTCATTCATTGACGTGGGCAACAGCAAAGCGGAAGCCGAAAAATGGGGAATATGATGAGCAGTTGGTTAGCGAAGTGAAAGCCTTGCGCGATAAAGCGAAAGAAAAAGTCAAGGAAATAAAGGAAGAGCTCTTTTCTTTTAAACCGGAAACATGGCTGCACCATTTGCAAGAGATGAAGCCGGTGGTTGAAACGATCGTAGATCTTGTTAAAGAGCTGGCCGATCGTTTACAGGCGAAGAAAATAGAAAAGGGAATTGTCGATTTTTCTGACTTGGAGCACTATTGCTTGCAAATTTTACGGCATCCGTCATCGACAAGCGATCAATTGCTTCCTTCTGATGCAGCGCTTGATTATCGGGGACAATTTACAGAAGTGCTGATTGACGAATATCAAGACGTTAACATGGTGCAGGAAATGATTTTGCAGCTTGTGATTCATGATGATGAAGCAGCGGGTAATTTGTTTATGGTGGGAGACGTGAAGCAATCCATTTACCGCTTTCGTTTGGCCGAGCCATTTTTATTTCTCAAGAAGTATCAGCGTTTTTCAAACAGTGGCGGCAATGGAGGCATTCTCATCGATTTGGCGCAAAATTTCCGCAGCCGTCCAGAGGTTTTAGATGGGACGAACTTTGTTTTCAAACAAATTATGGGGGAGACTGTCGGCGAAATTGTGTATGAGGCTGACGCAGAACTGCGCTTTGGAGCAAGCTACTACCCTGAGAAAAGCATGCCTGTCGAGTTGGTGTTGATTGATAAAGCAGATAACGATCATGCGCCGGAAAGTGAAAATGAATTGCAGCAGGATGAACAGCAAGAGCTTGAAAATGTTCAGCTCGAGGCTCGCTGGATCGCCCAAAAAATTAAAGAAATGATTGAAACGCCTTTTTATGTCTATGATCGTCATCTAAAGCAAGAAAGGCGCGTAATGTACCGAGATATTGTCGTCTTATTGCGTTCCATGCCGTGGGCGCCGCAATTGATGGAAGAATTTCGCAAGCAAGGCATTCCTGTGTACGCGGAGCTTTCGACGGGATACTTTACGGCAACAGAAGTGTCAGTGATGCTGTCGGTGTTAAAGGTCATTGACAATCCGTATCAAGACATTCCGCTCGCTTCTGTTCTTCGTTCGCCGATTGTTGGATTAGATGAAAACGAGCTTTCTCTTTTGCGTCTTGAAAGACCGAAAGGAGCTTTTTACGAAGCGTTTTTAGCGTTTTTAGAAAAACGGCCGGCCACCGATCAAGAAGCAGCGCTTCAAAAAAAACTCGCGCCTTTCGCTGCACACCTACAAGAGTGGCGTACGATGGCGCGGCAACATTCATTAGCAGAATTGATTTGGAGCGTCTATCGCGCTACTAGCTTTTATGATTTTGTCGGTACGATGCCTGGAGGAAAACAGCGGCAAGCCAACTTGCGTTTTTTATATGAAAAAGCGCGACAATTTGAACAAACTTCGTTTCGCGGCATTTTTCGTTTTCTGCGTTTCATGGAACGGATGCAGGAGCGCAAGGATGATTTCGGTGCCGCCCGTTCTATAAGCGAACAAGAGGATGTTGTACGGCTCATGACGATTCACAAGAGCAAGGGGCTTGAGTTTCCGATCGTCTTTGTGGCTGGTTTAGGAAAAAGTTTTAATACACAAGATTTGCGCAAGAGTTATTTAATGGACAAAGATTTGGGATTTGCCGCCCATTTTGTTCATCCGCGCCTGCGTGTCAGCTATCCGACCATTGCCCAGCTGGCATTGAAACGAAAGCAGGAACTGGAGCTTCTTGCCGAAGAGATGCGCATCCTATATGTCGCTTTGACGCGGGCGAAGGAAAAATTGTTTTTAGTAGGAACGGTGAAGAAACTAGAAAACGAGAAAAAACGGTGGCAGTCTGTTTGTGTGCACAGCGAGTGGCTACTGCCTGACTATATTCGAGCTTCTGCTAGATGCTATTTAGACTGGATCGGCTATTCGCTTGTCCGGCATGCTGATGCCGTTTGCTTGCATGATGGATTCACGGTGGAAAATGACATTTTTGCCCATGAATCGAAATGGAACGTGCAAGCTGTTTCTGCTGCTGAAATCGATAGAGAAATAGAAAATGCTGAACAGCAGGAAGCGAAAATAACGGAACAGCTTCGCAAAGGGGAACGCGTGCCGCTTCAGAGCGAATGGCATGACGAGATCGTTCGCCGCATGAATTGGCTTTATCCTTATCCGCTTTCGACCACTTCGAGAGCCAAACAGACGGTATCGGAATTGAAGCAGCAGCGTGAAACGTTTGGAGCCTATGGAGATGAAGCTTTTCTTAAGCCGTTTCGTACCGGAATCATGGATCGGCCGCGTTTTATGCAGGCGAAACAACTCTCTTCCGCGGAAAAAGGAACGGCGATGCATTTAGTGATGCAGCATATCGATTTAAAAAGCGATATAACAGAAGGAAGAATTCGTGAGCAGATCGCCAAGCTGCTTCAGGGTGAATGGTTGACAGAAGAACAAGCAAAGGAAATCGATATGGCTAGCATTCTTGCTTTTTTCCAAACCGATATCGGCCGTCGCTTGCAAAAAGCATCGTATGTTGAGCGTGAGGTGCCATTTAACTTAGCGTTGCCAGCTAAGGAGACGTATGGACAATGGAAGGAAAACGAGGAAACGGTGCTGGTTCAGGGCGTCTTTGATTGCGTATTTCAGGATGAAAAAGGCTTTGTCCTTATTGACTTTAAAACGGATCGAGTTCAGTGGGCTGATGATGTATCGGCTCTTATTGAAAAACGCTATCGTGTACAAATGGAACTATATCGTTTGGCCATTGAGCGAATCTGGAAAACGCACGTCGATGAATGCTATATCTATGCTTTTGACGGGGCAAAATTGGTTTCCATGTAGGAGGGAAGGCTTTGCGAATTTTGCATACAGCCGATTGGCATTTAGGGAGAACATTAGAAGGAAGAAGCCGGCTGCGAGAACAAGAGCAATTTTTAGATGAATTGGTCTCCATTGTTGAAGAAGAAAAAATTGATGCTGTGCTGATGGCTGGCGATGTTTTTGATTCGGTGAATCCGCCAGCAGCCGCAGAACAGTTGTTTTATGAAGGGATTGCTAGGCTATCAAATGGCGGACGGCGTCCGGTGGTCGTGATTGCAGGCAATCACGACCATCCGGATCGTTTAGCCGCTGCTTCGCGGCTGGCGGCTTCTCATTCGATCACCTTGCTTGGTTTGCCCACGATGAGAGGGCAAGAAATCTATATTCCGACATGCGGGGAAACGTTGTTGTTAGCCGCGCTTCCATACCCATCAGAATCAAGGCTAGCCCAGCTGTTGGCTGCTGAAAACGATGAGAAACTATTACGAAAAAAATATGATGAAAAGGTAAAGGAAATTTTCACTGTGATGAATCAGCAATTTCGGCACGATACGGTGAATATCGCGATGAGCCATTTATATGTGGCGGGAGGTGAGCCGTCTGATTCGGAGCGGCCAATTGAAGTCGGAGGGGCTTATACGGTATCAGCCCATTGTTTTCCAGACCAGGCTCAATATGTGGCGCTAGGGCATTTGCATCGGCCGCAAAACGTTAAACAAGCCGCAATGCCGGCGCGCTATTCGGGTTCTCCGCTTGCCTATAGCTTTTCTGAAGTGGGCTATACCAAATCGGTCACGATTGTGGATGTTCATCCCCAAAAGGAAGCGAATGTGTCAGAGCTACCGTTGTCATGCGGCAGACCGCTTGCCAAGTGGAAAGCGACCGAAGGCTTGGCCCAGGTTTATCGCTGGCTTGAGGAAGGAAAAGACCGCAATGCTTGGATTGATTTGGAAATTTATGTTGAGCATTCATTGACATTGGAAGAAATTCATCGTTTACGTAAAAGCTATGACGGATTTATCTATATTCGCCCTCATTTTTTAACCAAGCAACAGGCTGTACAAGAGGAGCGCGAGCATACTCCGATTGAAGTGCTATTTCAGCGCTTTTATGAAAAGCAGACAGGAGGGGCCAAGCCGACGGAAGAGCTTGTCCGGATGTTCCTCGAACTGCTTGCTGATGAAGATGAGGATGGTGATGAAGCATGAAGCCGATTCGTTTAACGGTTGCCGGATTGCATAGCTTTCGCGAAAAGCAGGTGATCGAATTCGATAAGCTGTGTGAAGGGGGCCTTTTTGGCATTTTCGGACCGACGGGCAGCGGCAAATCCTCCATTTTAGATGCGATGACTTTGGCGCTTTACGGAAATGTTGAGCGCGCGGCCAACAATACGAACGGCATTATGAATCATGCAGAGCAGGAGTTAGTCGTTTCCTTTACTTTTGAATTGGCCAGTGCCAATGGAAAGAGAAAATATACCGTTGAGCGAAGCTTTAAGAGAAGTGAGGGACTTCGTGTTAAAACAGCGATTAGCCGTCTAATTGAGGAAGGTTCAGAACGAGTGGTGCTTGCGGATAAAACAAGGGAGGTCGACGATCAAATCAAGCAGCTGCTCGGCTTGGAAATGAAGGATTTTACGCGGGCCGTCGTGCTGCCGCAAGGGAAATTTGCTGAATTTTTATCGCTAAAGGGTGTCGAGCGTCGGCAAATGCTGCAGCGGCTTTTTAATCTTGAACAATATGGGGATCAATTGAACAAAAAGCTAAAAACGAGATTCATAAACGCTACAGCCAAGTTAGAAACCATTTGCGCGGAGCAAGCAGGACTTGGCAATGCCTCAAAAGAAACGTTGGATGAACAACTGCAGCAATTAGAACAACTGGAGCAAGAACTCAAGCAGCAGCAGCTTTATTTGGTTCAAATAAAAGAGCGATATGAACGTGATAAAGAGCTGTGGCAATGGCAAAAGGAAAAGGAATACATCGAACAGCAGTTGGAAAAATGCCGGATGGAGGAGACGGAAATCCTCACGCTTGAACAAAAGCGCCAAAAGGCGGAGGAGGCGGAACGCTTACTTCCCTACGCTCAGCAATATGAACAAGCAAAGCGAGAGGTTGAAGAATGGGAAAGAGAAATGAAGCGCATTGAGCAGCAGCTTCATGTTACTCGTCAGCAATATGAACAGGCAGCTGAAGCTTACCGTTTTATTCGCGCGAAAAAAAATGAGCAGGAGCCGAAGCTTTTGCAGAAGAAAGAACAGCTTTTGCAAGCCAAGCAGCTGTGGGAGCGGATGCAGCAAATGGAGCGAGAAATGAAGGATATTAGGGCGCGGATCTCGGAAACGATGGCAAAAGAAAAGCAAGCACAGCAAGCGTTCGAACACCTTTCCCAGCTTTATGAACGAGCGTTGGACAAGCAAAAAAGTCTCAAGGAGCAATGGCGGCAAAAGCAGGTCCCTGCGCAAGTAAAAGAGCGGATCTATCGGGCTTATGAAGAAAAAAAAGAAGTGATGGTGCTTGATCAAGCGCTGCAAGAAATCAAGAGGGAGTATAGACAAAAGCAAGAAAGCTATGATCGGCTTGTGCAGCGCGAAAGTGTGTATGAAAAGCAACTGGAAGATGGTAAGAAAGCGTGGACAGCCCATTTTCAGCGAATCGAGAGGCTTTACCATCGTGTATGTGAAAAACAAATCCAACTTGAAAAGCTCATCTATAAGATCAAACAAAAGCAAAAAATAGCGGAGAAGACACGGCTGCAGCATGTGGCTGCCTCTTTGGCGGCAACGTTAACAGAAGGAAGTCCTTGTCCTGTGTGCGGTTCTCTCCATCACCCGTCTCCTGCCCTATCATCTAGCGAGCAACCGAGCGAGCAGGAGCTGTTAAAATGGGACGAGGAGCTGGAGAGAGCACAGCCGCTCGCTTCGTCCTTCCAGTCGCTGAAAATTCAGCTGGAACAATTAGCTGAAGCGGTTATGCAAGAGGAGAATAGAGAGGGAGTAGTGTTAAGCGATGCGTCTAGGGCAAAAAGAGAAGCAGAAGAAGAGTCTTATGCTCCTATCGACGTACAGTTCCATGATCTGGCCGCAGAAGTAAAAGCTTTACAGCAGGATTATTTCCAATGCCGTGAAGCAATCAATACGATGCTGGAAAGGCGGCGAACGCTTGAAAAGCAGCGGCAAGAGATTGTCAATCAGCGCCATTCGCTGCAGCAAGAAATAGAAGAGCGTCTCGCTAAATACCAAGAAAGAGAGCGCATGAAGGACGAACGCATGCAAAATTGGCTAGCAATCTATGAAAATCTCTCATTTACAGCGATTGAACAAATGATGGACCAATTGCGTGCGGATGAAAAAGAAGCACAATTATTGCAGGAACGAATTGATAAAAGCGTTGTATTTCTTGAACAAAAACAGGAGGAATGTGAACAAGCAAAAGAACAATGGCAACAGCTACAGCGGCAGCGAGCGGATGCTCTGCTTTTACAGCAGATGAAACAGCAACAATATAAAGAGTACGAGCAATCCCTTCCATTTCCTATTGACGAACAACCGCTTGAGCATCGATTGGCGGATGTGGAGCAGCAGCTTGTTCAGTTGCAAAAACAAGAAGAAGAAGCGTATGAATCGTACAACGGCATGCAGCGCCAATATCAGCTGTTAGAAGCAAAAAAACAGGCTGCGATACAAGCGCTATCTGAAGGGGAAAAACGGCTGGAGCAAGCAGAGGATAAATGGAGGGAGATGTTGCAGCAGAGCTCTTTTGCAAACGCTGATGAAATTCGTAAAACTCCATTAACACAAGAAGAAAAGAACGCGATGGCAGAACGTATCCAACAATTCCGTGAAAACTGGCTGAAATGGCAAAATGAATGGCAGCGGGTGACGGACCGGATGAATGGCATGGAAATCAGTGAAGAACAATGGCAGCAGAGCGCTTCCATGCTCCGGCAACAAGAAGAGAAAACGACAGAATTAATCAAACAAGTGGCTTCTGCTAAAACAAGAGTAGAGGAGCTGACTGAAAAGCATAAACGCTTTCAAGAGCTGGAGCAGCAGCGAATGGCAGTGGAACGGCTAGTCCAGCAATATCGTGAGCTGCAAAATGTGTTGCGCGGAAACAGCTTTGTTGAATTTATGGCGGAGGAGCAGTTGATCCGTGTCACTCGTGATGCGTCTGAGCGGCTTGGCGAGCTAACAAGACAGCGCTATGCCATCGAAGTCGATTCAGAGGGAGGATTTATGATCAGGGATGATGCGAATGGAGGAGTGCGACGTCCAGTAACGACGTTATCAGGAGGGGAAACCTTTTTAACTTCTCTGTCATTGTCCCTAGCCTTATCGGCACAAATCCAGCTTCGCGGTGAGTATCCGCTGCAGTTTTTCTTCTTGGATGAAGGGTTTGGCACACTGGATGGGGAGCTTCTCGATGTCGTCATTTCTGCTTTAGAACGGCTGCAGGCGAACGATATGGCGATCGGCGTGATCAGCCATGTGCAGGAGTTGCGCGCCCGTCTTCCAAAGCGGCTCATTGTCGAACCTGCTGAGCCTTCTGGCCGGGGCACGCGTGTTAAATTAGAAGTCATGTAGTCAAGTAGCCAAAAGAGGGGTTTTTATCTACTTGATGCATATCATGATTTCTGAAAAACGAATAGTTGGAGGCTTGTCCGTCCTTAGTCTTTTCATTACATAGATGTGTGACAAAAGTTGAAGTAACGCCGCTTTCAGACCCGTTCTGGTTCTGTGAAGCGGCGTTGTTCCATCATCGGGCTGTGGGAAAACACCCAGCCTTTATCATGCAAATAAGTGACATCGATCGTAGCTGTCATTGCTGCTTTTTAACGGAGAAGCCTCTCACCTCTTAACGGAGTGTTGGTGGGAGAGGTTCATTTTTTGGAAAAACTTTAGTTATTACCAGCGACATTGTTATCGAATACATCCGGATCGAGGGAATTTGTAAAACTGATACCGTTATTTGTCAAAATAAAATCGCCCGTATTAAATCCTCCGGATCCCCCTTGGGTTTTGGTAGATGTTTTTGGTGCGATGTACATGGTGTCTCCTACTTGAAAAACAGCACCGCTGCTCACGTTTGTAATTTTAATTGGACCAACAACTGCTGGCATGTTCATCCATCCTTTGTTATCGAATTGCTGCTTGTGGAAGCGAAAGAGAGAAAGGAATGTTTGGCTCTGATAGTTGCCGAATATGCTTAATGCGCGTATCGGCATCAACCGTAGAAGTGGAGCCGATATGAACGACTGCTGCGGTGGAAACAGCGATTAAGTGAATCGAACGAACTGAAAGAACAGGTGATTCATTCAAGCGGCGAGTTTGCACGTATGCGGATACGGGAAGTTTCGGCAAAGGCCTTGTAAACACAGGAAAAGCCCCTTCTCCTTCATTCCCACCAAACCATTCGTATTGCCTTTGAACAGCTAAAACGTATGAACGAGCGTTAATTTCTCGAGAATCGCCAATTTGCAACACCGAGCTCAAAAGGACGGTGTTACTATTGAGCCATTGAACCATTGATAAGCGCTTCATCAATACCGACAACCTTCCCTTAAGCTTGTGGTGTTACGATCCTTTTGGAGCAAGCGGGACGAGAGGGCCAATAATCAATGATTCAGGCGGTGTGTCAAAAGCGGATGATAAATTTATCACGTCTGCATCTCCGATGAGAAAAATAGCTGAGCTCGTTACAGCTGTAAGATAAATGTCGCCTACTTGCACGTCACGATTAATCACAGTATAGTTCATGATGTTCCTCCTTGTTTTGGAAGATGTTTAATAAAGCTTTCTAATGATTGCTCAATGTCTTCCTTCAGCTTCATAAATATCATATTCTCTATATTTTCCGCTGATTTTTGATCTGGGACATATCCGCCATTCATGGTTTGCTGCAAATAGAAGCGGATCCGTTCATCGACCTGACGCTGAATATCCTGGAGAATAAACTGGCGATACGGATCATCTAAAGGATAGGCGTATTTCGCTTCGAGCTCTTGTAATACTTGCATGCATTCATTTTGCAAATAACCATTGACTTTGGTTTGGATATTGCCGAATAGGGCCGGTTCTGGTTTAGGAATAATCGTTTTTTTAGCATCGACCGCAAAATCTTCAATGGATCCCGTGCCATTTGGCGTGAGGCCGATATTTAACGTGCCTTCTAATGTTTCTACTTTGAGCTGATCAAATTTATACTCAATTCGTTCAATCATTGTTTGTGGATGCTGCTTGATTTCATGCAGCTCTTTTTCAAGAATGGCAAGCCGGTTTTCGATGGTTTGGATCTTGTTTGTTTGCCATAATAAATATTGCTGCAATTTCATAAAATAGTCGTATGGAAACAAGCTGCTCATAGTCGCTTCTCATCCTCTCAATGATCCCTTCTCTTTTCAATATATGGGCTATGAGTGGTTGTCATCACTTTTTTTTGTCATTTTTTCGCGAGTTGCGGAATGAAGAGGGACCAATGGAGCGCTGGACTCGCTTGTAGGAGCGGAAATGATCGCTTCAGGTGCAGGCTCGGTAAATCCGCCTGTGTTGCTTAATGTGGAAAGCGCCTGAATTTGCCCAGCGCTGCCGATTTGGAGCACGGATGAGTTGGTCACAGAGCCGATTTTAAATTGATAAATGTAGATGCTTTGATTGATATAAAAGTTCATCGTGTCACTCCTTTATGCGTTGCCGACCACACTATCATCCATAAAATCTGCATCATTTGTGTTCGTATTGCTGTAATAATTATATATGCTTAAGCCGTTTCCTGTATTAAAAGAACCAGCACCGGCAAATGTTTTCGCGACGCTGTAAGGACTGATCGCAAAAACGTCACCAATATGAAATACACCGCTGCTTCCGATACTGTTAAGTTTTACTACCCCAACGAATGCTGGCATCATCATACACCCTTTTTTTATTTTCGTTATAGGTTATGGGCGAATAGAGAAAAATGTGCATTTCTTTAATTGTTGGCGACATTATTGGCATCATTAACGTCAGGATCGGATGTGTTTGTAAAGCTGACAAATGTGTTGGTTTGCAAAAAATCTCCGTTATTTCCGCCGCCGGCGCCTTGATTGGATTTTAAGGCGCTTTTTGGCGCGATTTGCAGTACATCGCCAAAATTGACGGTTCCATCGCCGCTGACATGTGTGATTTTTATAGGCCCCCCGATAAAAGATGGCATATGACCACGTCCTTTCTCATCATAGGTATCTGTTTATCATTATATGGAGATGGAAATAAAGTGTTGAATATAAGATGGATGTCCCTATCGTTTTTTGTTTGCTCTTCATAAAATAACAGTAATACAAAAAAGAGGATGATCGACATGCCAGCATTGATTTTGGGCGGTATCATGGTGACAAGCATTAGCGGAAATGGAACGGTAAATCTAGGAGATGTTTTACAAATTGCGCCAAAAAGTACGGCGAAGGCTTTTCATGGAGGCGGCGGAGATAATGTAGGGAATTTTATTCAAACGAATGTATTGTTTAGTGTCACTAATACTTTGGATCCAAGCTTGAAGGACGCTAGCAATATTGGAAACAATTAAAAGCGCTACAAACCTGTAGCGCTTTTCTTATGTAAAGGCTGTTTGAAGATATTTTGGAGAGATCGGCAGCCGGCCACGCCAAAATGTGATGTCGAAGTCGGCTTTCGCCTAGAGAGCAATGTGCTGGATCATTGATCCATACAAATGTGAAATAGTAAGTTACATCTATATCACCCATGTGTTATAATTTTATTGAATTTTCAGATAGATAAACACGGAGGGGAGAGAGAAAAATGAAAGTACCGTTGCTGCTGACCCAGTTTTTGGACCGGGCGGTGTCGTTATACGGCGACAAAATAGGGGTGATTGACGAAGGAAAGGAGCTTACATATCGCGAGCTAAATGACAGAGTCAATCAACTGTCACACGGTCTGAGGGATTTGGGGGTAAAAAAAGGGGATCGCGTGGCGTATTTGGCTCCGAATACGCTTGAAATGCTCGAAGGATTTTATGGGGTGTTTCAGCTTGGCGCGGTCATGGTTCCGTTAAACATTCGCTTAAAACCAGACGATTATTTGTTTATTTTAAATCATAGTGAAAGCAAAGTGCTGTTTGTAGATCAAGAGCTGTACCACTTGATTTTGCCGATTAAGGACAAGCTTGAAACCATCGAAGCGATCATTGTTCATGGGAAAAATCAGGAAACGAATGAAATCGCTTACGATGAATGGCTGACGCAGTTCACTTCTGCGCCATTCCAGCGCCCTGATATCGACGAGGATGATGTATGCAGCCTTCTGTATACGAGCGGAACAACCGGAAATCCGAAAGGGGTCATGCTTACACACCGGAATAATTATCTTCATGCGCTAATAACGATGCATCACCTGCGCGTATCAGATCGCGATAACTATTTGCATGTGCTGCCAATGTTCCATGTGAATGGGTGGGGATCTCCGTTTTATTATACGGCGAATGGAGCGACGCATATTTGCTTGCGAAAAGCGGCGCCAGAGCTGATTTTTGAATACATTCAAAAATATCAGGTTAATGTGATGCATATGGCTCCCACTGTGCTCAATTCATTATTGCAATATTACGAACAGCATGTTCCTATTATGGAGCATCCCGTTCGTGTTGTCATCGCTGGTTCCGCACCGCCGCCGGCCTTTGTCACACGCGTAGAAAAAGAGCTGGGCTGGGAGTTTATCCAAGTGTATGGCATGACAGAATCGTCGCCGCTAAGCACTGTTTCTACGATCCGCTCGCATCTAAGCGACTTGCCTCTTCATGAACAATACCGGATGAAAGCAAAGGCGGGACACGCCATGATCGGTTGCGAAGTAAAAGTGGTGAACGAGCATGGTGAAGCCGTTCCACATGACGGTCAAACGATTGGAGAAGTCGTTGTGCGCAGCAACGGTGTAATGAAAGGATATTGGAAAAATCCCGAGGCAACGATGGAAACGATCCGAAACAGCTGGCTTCATACGGGAGACATGGCTACAGTTGATTCGTATGGAAATATTGATATCGTTGATAGAAAAAAAGATATTATTATTAGTGGCGGCGAAAATATTTCTTCCATTGAGGTGGAAGGTGTTCTGTATGATCATCCATCCGTGTTGGAGGTGGCAGTGATTGCTGTGCCCCATGAAAAGTGGGGAGAAACGCCACATGCATTTGTCGTGACACGCCCAGGACATACGGTTACAGAGCAGGAGCTTATTGCTTTTTCACGAGAAAGACTCGCACATTTTAAAGCCATTACAGGTGTGACATTTGTGGATGAGCTTCCGAAAACGGCATCAGGGAAAATTCAAAAAGTGCATTTGCGCAAGGAATATTGGACGTCCATTGGAAAAGCAGACAGATATGTAAACTAAACGCGCAATGTCTTGGGGAGGAAAGGCCATTTGTTCATTGACAGATGGCCTTTGTTTTTTATATTGTTGAAGACATGAGCAGGCATGAGTGAATGGTGAGGTAAGACAATGAGCGAATTTCATTCTATTTCTGATACAGAACGTATTCAATCTGTCGATATGATGCGGGGGATTGCTATTTTGGGCATTTTTCTAGTCAATATGCCCCATTTTAACTCTCCTATCATGTATTTGAGCCACGGAAGCGGGTCGAGCCATGCTTCCGATCGCTTGACGGAAAAAATGATTGATATTTTTGCTGAAGCTAGCTTCTATCCATTATTTGCTTTTTTATTCGGTTTTGGCGTCATCATCTTTCGTGAACGAGTGCTTATGAAAAAGAGGCCGTTTGTCCGGCTTTTTGCCAGAAGGATGATTTCCTTGCTTTTAATCGGATGTCTCCATGCCTTTCTGATCTGGTATGGCGATATTTTAATTTCCTATGCTCTTACTGGAATGTTTATGCTATTGTTTCATCGGGCGTCCCCGCGTTCTCTCTTTGTCTGGGCATTGCTGCTTTGGCTCGTTCCCAACGGACTGCTTAGCGCTTTATTGGGGATTGCAGTATGGATAGAGCCTGGAAATTCGGATGCACCATCTGACGAAACCTTGGCTCACGAGGCTCTTCATCATTACCGAGACGGTACATTTGCAGAGATTTTTCAGCAGCGTTGGCACGACTGGATGTATGTAAACAACGCAGAAGGAACGATCTTTATTATTCTTTCGCTTTTGCCCATGTTTTTGTTCGGGGCGTACGTTGCCAAACAACAATGGTTTTCCTCTATTTCTGCCAATAAAAAAACATTGAAAAAACTGTGGATTTTCACTCTTTTGTTTGGCTGGAGCTTGAAGCTTTTGCCGTACTGGACGGAAAGAAATATGGCGGCAGAATATGTACAAAACATGCTGGGCGGGCCATTAACTTCTATTTTTTATGTGACCACCATTGCGTTATGTTCCGATATGAGATGGGGAAATAAAATTCTTTCCATTTTTGCAGCTGTAGGCAAAATGTCGCTAACAAATTATTTATTTCAATCTATTTTGTGCACGTTATTGTTTTATCATTATGGCTTTGGATTATATGGAACGGTTCGTCCATTTTACGGATTGCTTTTGGCGATTTTCATTTATAGCCTGCAAGTGGTCATCAGCAACAGATGGATGAAGCGCTATCGAACAGGACCGGTAGAATGGCTATGGAGAACAATCATATATGGGCAGAAGCAGCCGTTTAAAAGAACATAAAGAGATTCATGATAAAAATAAAAAATCTACTGAATCGGCTTTTTCAGTAGATTTTTATTCGATGCGAAGATAGGCGGATTTAGAAAGAGAATAATGATGCTGCTTAGAGGCTAGAGCCTCTCTTAATTGAATATTTAACAATTCATCGAGCTCCTGGCTGCATTGAATGGTTTCTTTGGCAGTTAGACCATATGTTAAAGCTAACTCAATCATCTGTTGTCTTTTTTCTTCAATCAACATGATCATTGTTTTTCACCAACGTTTTATTATGATGTTTTAGGAATTTAGTATGGCGAATAGTATATCATCATTATACATAGAATGGGAAGGAAGGGAAGAGGTTCGCTAAAAAAAGACATAATATTCTATATTTCTACAAATTTTTGGGAGGGTTTGGACGACAAGATAGAGAATAATCAAAGGGAGAAAGGGAGGTCAAGGATCATGAAATTTGTGACAGCTAAGCGCCAAGGAACGTCATTTGTCGGCGTACTAAGCGCTCAAAATGAAGTCATTCACTTGCAAATGGCGGAGCAGGCCATGGGAGAGGAGTCCACGCTGCCCCACTCACTTATTGAGTGTATCGCGCTTGGTGATGCGTTTGTCGATAAAGTGCAGGAAATTGTCACATGGAGCGAGAAGCAGCGAGCTGCTGATTATGTCTATCCACTTGCAAGCGTCCAGCTGTTGGCGCCGATTCCGCGTCCTCTCAAAAATATTTTTTGCGTCGGGAAAAACTATGTCGATCACGCACTTGAGCTTGGAAGCGCGGATGACATTCCGGAACATCTGATGCTGTTTTCTAAAGCGCCGACAACCGTAACAGGACATGAGTCCCTTGTTTTGCGCCATGCCCATGTGACAGAAGAATTAGATTATGAGGGAGAATTAGCGGTTGTTATCGGCAAAAAAGGAAAAGGCATTAAAGAAGAAGAAGCGTTGGACTACGTATTTGGTTATACGATTATCAACGATATTACAGCGCGGGATTTGCAGCAGCGCCATAAACAGTTTTTGCTTGGCAAAAGCTTGGATACGTCTTGTCCGATGGGGCCATGGATCGTGCACAAGTCGCTGATTCCTAACCCGAACCGCTTGCATATTGAAACGAAAGTGAATGGGGAAATACGGCAAAAAGCGAATACGGAACAGTTTATTTTTTCGGTTGAAACGATTATTTCTACGATTTCACAAGGAATGACGTTAGAGCCTGGCGACATTATTGCGACAGGAACGCCGGCTGGAGTCGGAAAAGGCATGAAACCGCCGCGTTTTTTGCAATCAGGGGACATCGTGGAAATCACCATCGAAAAAATCGGCACGCTTCGCAATCGAATTGGCGAATAAGAATGTCATAAACGAGGGCTTTCCTCATCCGGAAAGCCCTTGACTGCTGATAAACGCTTTTATCTTTCGTCACTGGCTTCGCTCCTCAGCCCCTAAACGTCTTTGGTCAATTGGTATCTTCGCTAAAGCACAGCCCCTTTGTCTGCCAAGTGCTTTCAAGTGAGTCTGATGTGAAACCAGCCCAATCCATGAAGGATGGTTAAAATGGTTGCAGGGTCTGTCCAGAAAGTCAACTCTATAAAGCATTAAAGGGGCGTCTATAAGCCGGAAAACCGACTTATTACCTGCTGTTCTCTTTGCTTTTATTTATTCATTAAACACCTTTTTCACTTTTTCGATTGCCCAGTCCAACTGTTCTTTCGTGATGATCAATGGAGGGGCAAAACGAATGACGGTGTCATGTGTTTCTTTGCATAGTAATCCTTCATTCTGCAATTTTTCACAATATGGACGGGCAGGCCCATGCAATTCAACGCCGATAAATAATCCGCGGCCACGGACCTCTTTAATATCAGGATGCTGAATTTCACGTAACTTTTCTTGGAAATAATTACCTAATCCAAAAGAACGTTCTGCTAGTTTTTCTTCAACAAGAACGTCGATGGCTGCGATGGAAACAGCGCAAGCGAGCGGATTACCGCCGAAGGTCGAACCGTGTGAACCTGGATTGAAAACGCCTAAAATATCGCGATTGGCCGCTACGCAAGAAATCGGGAATACACCGCCGCCTAGCGCTTTGCCGAGGATGTACATATCCGGCACAACATTTTCCCAATCGCATGCAAACATTTTTCCTGAGCGGCCTAGGCCAGCTTGAATTTCGTCGGCAATATACAATACGTTGTGTTGTTTACATACTTCATAGGCGGCTTTTAAAAATCCTTCTGGAGGAATATTAATGCCTGCCTCCCCTTGGATCGGTTCAAAGATAAAGGCAGCCGTATTTGGTGTAATCGCTTTCTTTAATGCTTCCACATCGCCAAATGGGATCACTTTGATGCCAGGAAGCATCGGTCCGAATCCGCGCTGATACTCAGGGTTGGAAGACATGGAAACAGCGGTCATTGTCCGTCCGTGGAAATTATCTTCGCAAACGATAATTTCCGCTTTATTTTCTTCGATGCCTTTGACATCATACGCCCAGCGGCGCGCAGCTTTCACGGCTGTTTCTACCGCTTCTGCGCCTGTATTCATTGGTAAAACCATGTCTTTTCCTGTTAATTTGGCTACTTTTTCATACCAAGGGCCCAACTGATCGTTATGAAACGCTCGAGATGTTAAGGTAATGCGGTCTGCCTGTTCCTTGAGCGCTTGAATGATTTTCGGATGACGATGTCCTTGGTTGACGGCGGAATAGGCGCTTAACATATCCATATAACGATTGCCTTCAGGGTCTTCTACCCATACGCCTTCTCCTTTAGAAAGAACGACTGGCAGCGGATGATAGTTGTTTGCGCCAAACTGCTCAGTTAAGTGAATAATTTCTGTTGTTTTGCTCATGTGTGCTCCTCCTATTTGCAATATTCGCTCCATTATATATTATAGCAAAAATTATACGAGCTTGTTAGATTGGGAAAAAGAAGGAACTTTATGGCCTTTGTCCATTTTCTTGCTTGCAAAGAGAGCTTCTTACCTGATGGCGCGATGGAGCATTGCGTATGACGATATAAATACAACTCGATTCCTTCATTTTGTTTCCGTGTGAACAGGTGATGATCCAATTTCGGCGATCGCTCGACCGTCGAAAAATGGGGGCTCTGTTTTGGAAACGGCTATACGGCTTATCTTTTGATGATATGTATTCTATTTATAGACAAGCATGCCATTTCGTTTTTTTACAAAAACATGCTATGATGAAGAAAACGAATGCTGGAAAGGAGATCATTTTCGATGACGCATGCACACATTACAACATGGGTGATTGCTTTCATTTTATTTTTTGTTTCTTTGTCGATGTACAAAGCTCATTCTCCGAAGGCGAAAATCGCCCATATGGTTTTGCGCTTGTTTTATCTGCTCATTATCGCTACTGGAGCGATGCTATTGTTTAGCTTGTATTCGATTTCAGCGCTGTATATCGTAAAAGCGATTGTTGGTCTTTGGGTCATTGTCGCGATGGAGATGGTGATGGTCCGCGCCAAAAAGGGAGAGCGTGCCCAAAGTGCTTGGATTCAGCTTGTACTGGCTTTTGTGCTTGTTTTATATTTAGGACTTAAGCTTCCGTTAGGATTCCATGTTTTTTCCTAAACGACAGTCAAGTATTACTTATATTGAAAAGGGTGTCCCAATTACTGTGGACACCCTTTTTAGCTGATTTGTGTGCAAATAAACCGATTGCCTGTATGGAACGTCATTTCAAAGCGATCTTTATTCGTTTCGCCTCGCTCATAATAGTGTTGCACGTTCCCGATCAGCTCTGTATTATCAAAAATCATAAAATTGACGCCTGTACGCTTCTCAAACAAGAGCCCGTTATAGCAATACAGACAATCGTATAATGAAAAATTCAGTTTATTTAGCCATTCAATGAAGCCAAAAAACGTTTTTTCAGGAAGAGCATCAAGCCAGCTGCGATAAGCATACGGCAATCGTTTGCGAAAACGAACCAGCTCGCCCTTTTGCAGTAAAACTCTTGTTCCAGATAATTGAATTTCTCCATTGTGTTGATAATATCCGCGAAGCCAGCGGCCGAATCGGAAAATTTCGATTTCCTCATCACTCCACTCTGCAAGCAGTCCTGCTTCTTCCTCTTCTTCATCAAAAAAAACCCATTCCCCGTTTACATATTCAATTTCTCCTTGTATATAAGCGCGCTGTTGGGCGGGAATCTGTGCCAACTTTTGTTCAAGAGTCAATTTTCCTCATCTCCTTTCTTTTTTCGTTTTCACCTATTTGCCCATCATTTATTCACTCTATTGGACAATTCATCGAAATCGCTGCATTTGCATACAATGAAAGCATGCCATAAAGGAAAACGGCGGAGAACGCTTAGCTTTAGAGAGAAAGATGGATTGACAAAGTTTACTCGCTCCACCCGGAGGGAGTTGGTTTCGCACAAGAGAGACGGTCGCCAGAGTAGATAAAGAAAAAAGCGGCGACGAGCGCCTAGCGCTTAGCTGCATATAATGAAAAAAAGCAACCTGTTTTTACGCTGAAGAAAAGAAAGGATTGATTCATATGTGTGGGATCACCGGTTGGGTGGATTTCCAGCGAGAGATGCGCACTGCACAACCAACCATTGAAAAAATGACGGAAGCATTGGCAAAGCGCGGTCCAGATGATACAAACTACTGGTTAGACCAGCATGTGGCATTTGGACATAAACGACTTGTCGTCGTCGATCCAGCAGGCGGCATACAGCCGATGACAAGACAAAAACATGGCAGTGATTATACAATTTGTTATAATGGCGAACTGTATAATACCGAAGAAATTCGCAAAGAGCTTTTAAAAAGGGGCTATACATTTCAAGGCCATTCGGATACAGAAGTATTATTAACAGCCTATATCGAGTGGCAAGAAACATGTGTGGACTATCTTAATGGAATTTTTGCATTCGCCATTTGGGATGGAAAAAATGAAAAATTGTTTTTAGCAAGGGATCGCTTAGGAGTTAAACCGCTCTTTTACCGCCATATTGGAGGCAGTTTATTATTTGGTTCCGAGATTAAAGCGATTTTGGCACATCCTGAAGTAAAGACAGAAATCGGCCGCGAAGGATTGGCGGAAGTGTTTGGATTGGGGCCGTCTCGAACTCCAGGGCACGGAGTATTTAATGGCATTCATGAATTGCGTCCAGCCCATATGCTTATCTATTCGCGAGAAGGTATCAACATTCGCCGCTATTGGAACGTAAAAAGCCATGTCCACTCCGATTCGCTTGAAGAGACGGTAGAGAAAGTCCGTTTTCTACTGACTGATGCAGTGACGCGACAGCTTGTATCCGATGTACCTGTTTGTACGTTTTTATCAGGTGGGGTGGACTCAAGCGCCATTACTGCCATAGCCGCCAATGCGTTTGAAAAGGCTGGGAAAGGCCCGCTGCATACGTATTCGATTGATTATGAAGGGAATGATCAGTACTTTACAGCGAATGATTTTCAACCGAATGCCGATGGTCCTTGGATTGAGAAAATGTCGAATACATTTTCGACAATTCACCATCGTTGTGTCATCTCGCAGCAGAATTTAGCTGATTATTTAACAGAGGCCGTTACGGTACGTGATTTGCCAGGAATGGCCGATGTAGACTCATCGTTGCTTTGGTTTTGTCAACAAATTAAGAAAGACTTTGTTGTTAGCTTATCAGGAGAGTGCGCCGATGAGATTTTTGGCGGATACCCTTGGTTTCATCGCCCAGATGATTTGGCGCGAAATGGATTCCCTTGGATGCGGTCCACGGAGGCACGAATGGATTTGCTTCAAGAAAAATGGCGGAAAAAATTGCGCTTAGATGAGTATGTGCAAACGCGATTTCGTGAAACGATCGCAGAGGTTCCAAGATTGGAAGGAGAGAGTGCCGTCGAAGCGAAACGGCGCGAGCTGTTTTATTTAAATATGATTTGGTTTATGACAACCCTTCTTGATCGCAAAGACCGAATGAGCATGGGAGCGAGCCTAGAGGTGCGTGTGCCATTTGCCGATCACCGTTTAGTAGAATATGTATGGAACATTCCATGGGAAATGAAAATGTACGGAAATCGAGAAAAAGGAATATTGCGTCGAGCGCTGGAAGGAATTTTGCCAGAAGAAGTGCTATATCGCAAGAAAAGCCCTTATCCGAAAACACATCATCCTCTTTATACAGAATTAGTCAAAGCGAGAATGAAAGAAATATTAAAAGAGCGATCCTCTGCACTATATGAATTTTTTGAAGCTGGAAAGCTAAAAGAAATGGTGGAAACAGGAGGGAAATCATTTCAAATGCCTTGGTTTGGCCAGCTGATGACAGGACCGCAGCTGCTTGCTTATTTGTGCCAAGTTCACACTTGGTTCGAGCATTACTCCATTCAAATTAAAGATTAAAAAAGAAAAAGGAGAAGCTTTTGTTTACCAAGCTTCTCCTTTGCTTTTTATTATGTCGTTCCCACGGGGAATTGGACAAGGGATTTATGGCACCAAGTCTTTGATCGCCAGCGCCATAGCATGAATAGTCCACGCAGCCATTCATCAGCAATAAAAGAAATCCAAATACCGATGAGCCCCAAACCAAAATAAATGCCAAGAATATAGGAAAGTACGACGCTTACTCCCCACATCGATGCAATTCCTATGTAAACAGGAAACTGCACATCGCCCGCTGCCCGGAGCGAACTAATAATCACTAGATTAAATGAACGGCCCGGTTCAAGTAAAATAGTTAGTAATAACAGCGTTTTTCCCATTTCGATGATCTCTTTGTTATGTGTAAAAAATGAGAGCAGGGGTTCAGCCAATAGATAGCATGTAAAAGCCATAGCAATAGAAATCGAGATGGCGCTATACAAGCTTTTTAAGCAGCGCGCGTATGCCTGCTCATATTGCTTGGCTCCAACGAAATAACCGACGAGAATTTGCGTGCCTTGGCCGACGGCAATGCCAAACAGAAAAACAAACATGATCAAATTTTGCGTATAGATTTTTGCTGTTAGCGCTTCAGTTCCCATCCATGTAATAAAGTATGTGATCACCATTTGCGCTGTATTGTAGGCCAAATTTTCTCCGGCAGCAGGGATGCCGATTTTCAGCAAGCTACGAATGTGATGCATAGGCAAATAGGCGAAGCGTGATAGCGACGGAATCAAGTTCGTTCGCTTGGCCAAAAGGAAAAAGATAGCGATTAATGCGATGATTCGACTAATGGTGGTAGAAATGGCGACTCCTTTGACCCCTAAAACCGTAAGACCAAATGGCCCAAAAATAGAAATGTAATTTCCGATGATATGAAGGATGTTCATGCCGACGGTAATATACATCGTGTTGCGAGTATACCCATGGCTTTTTAAAATGGCCCCAGCCGTCATCATAAGAGCCTGAACAAATAAAAAACCGCCAACGATGGCTAAATAAGAATAGGCTTCATCTAAAAGTTCATCAGGCAGCTTCATGGCATATAATAGTTGCTTTCCAAATAACAGGAGAATGGCACTAAGAAAAAAACTAAAGAAAAAGTTAGCGCTTATGGAAGCAAGGGCAACTTCTCTCGTATTTTTGACATCTTTTGCGCCGATATATTGAGCGACTAAAATAGCAGTACCCATTGCCACAAAATCGAACATGACGATAACAAGAAAAATAATTTGGTTCGCGACGCCAACAGCGGCGACGGCCTGATCAGAATAGTGGCTGAGCATGAGTGTATCAGCACTGCCCATCAACATATACAGAAGCGTTTCGATAAAAATCGGCCAAGTCAGTGCGAATAATGACAAGTGTTTATGATTAGACATAATCGTTCCCTCCTTTATAGCTGAAAGCGACGGCAGTCGATCGCCCGGCCGTCGAAATCGGTGATCATCATCTCATTTGAGAACAAAAAACGTGGATGCATCAAACTTAAATAAACGGCATTTGATCCTGGTATATATAAATCTAGTTCTTTCATCGATTGAAACGTTTTCGATTTTGATTGATGCCGATTTTTTTATAAATAAAAGCTATATTCAGTGTATCGATTTTACGGCATAATAAAAGGGAGCAACACGATTCGATTTGTATATTTCCGACATAAAGAGGAGATTGATTATGCGGCATATTGCCTTTAGGTGTCCGCCTTTTCCGACCTTTATTAAGGGAGGAGAGGCGATGTTTGTGCAAGGAAAAAAACACTTCAAGCGAACTTTTTCAGTATTTGATTTGCTGTATGTAAAGCGAGGCTGCTTATTTATGGCAGAGGAAGATCAGCTATTTGAAGTAAAAGAAGGAACCTATATGATTCTGATACCGCAACGCGGACATTATGGTTATCGCCCATGTGTGGAAGATACCTTGTTTGTCTGGCTTCATTTCACCATGGAGCAACATTATGAGATCCTTCCTAAAGGAGAAATCGCTTGGCATGATGTAATGGAACGAGAAGCATCATATGTAGAGGCAGCACAATATCAATTTTACTTGCCGCAGTTTGGGGTAATGAAGCAAAAAGAAAGAATGGAGCAATTGCTGGAACAAGTGGTTCATTTAGAGCACGATAGCTCTCCTGATCGTGCGCTTAAACAGCAAATTTATTTCGCGGAGTTTCTCGTGCAGCTTCAGAAACAAGCATTGGACATTCCAACGGCATCAGAAAAAGTATGTGCCGAAGCTGTTCAATATATCCATAAGTACTATCGTGAGCCTTTTGAGATGAAAAAATTAGCTCGATCGTTGCGCTTTCATCCAGACTATATCACGCGCTGCATGCAAAAAACGATGGGAATGAGCGTCATGCAATATTTGCATTACTATCGGATAGCTCAGGCGAAAAAGCAGCTGGCAGAAACGAACGATACGATTGATTCCATCGCCAAGCGGGTAGGGATTGAAGATGCCGCTTACTTTTCCCGCTTGTTTAAAAAAGTGGAGGGAGTGACGCCAACAGAGTACCGCCGCATCGTTTACCGCATATGAAAAGCGAGGAGATGCTTCCTCGCTTTATAACCAATCTTCGATTTTATAGATGAAAAATCCGTATGGTGGAAGTGTCGACTTTAATGTGTCAGCCTCAGCTGCAAACTGCTCATTTGTCCATAAATTCGTGAGCAGCTTTCCTTTTAGAGAGAGAGGCAAGGTGATCTCTATTTCTTGTTCGTTATTGTTCACGAGGAAAATGATTGCTTCTTCTTCGAATGTTTTCATATAGATCAAATGATTCGTTTCATCATTTGCATCGATAAAATGAAGATTTCCGCGATTTCCAAATGCCTTATAAGCCTTGCGCAATGCAATAAGCTTTTGGACATGTCTAAAAAGCTCGCGATTTTGCTGATGTTCATCCCATATCATGCATTTGCGGCAGCCTGGGTCTTGATCGCCTGTTATTCCAATTTCATCGCCATAATAGATGCAAGGTGTTCCTGTAAAAGAGAGCTGGAATAAAAACGAGAGCTTTGCTTTCCGCACATCCTCTTTGCAGAGAGTCAGCAGACGAGGCGTATCGTGACTGCCGAGTAAATTAAATGCTACTTCATTTACATTCGTTGGATAGGAATGGAGCACATGTGTCATCATTCCGACAAATTGTGAAGCGCGAATCTCATGTTGAGCAAAGAAACGAAGGGTCCCATTTGTAAAAGGATAATTCATCACAGCGTCGAATTGGTCGCCGCGCAGCCAAGGCATAGCATCATGCCAAATTTCTCCAAGAATATAGGCGTCTGGTTTGATCGTTTTCACCGCTTGGCGAAACTCGCGCCAAAATTGATGATCGACCTCATTAGCGACATCTAAGCGCCAGCCATCAATATCAAATTCACGAATCCAATAAGTCGCCACATCTAATAAATAGTTTTTCACCTCTTGGTTTTCTGTATTCAGCTTTGGCATATTCGGAGTAAAAGCAAATGTATCATAGTTTGGACGCGGCACGGTTTGCAGTGGGAATTCGCGAATATGAAACCAATGTTTATACTTAGAATTTTCTCCATATTTCAGCACGTCTTGAAATGGAGGAAATTCGTAACCGCTATGATTAAAAACCGCATCAAGCATGACGCGAATGCCTTTTTGATGGCAAAGCTCCACAAGCCTTTTAAATGTCTGTTTATCTCCAAATTGCGGATCAATTTCAAAATAATCGATCGTATCATATTTATGATTGGATGATGCTTTAAAGATAGGCGTGAAATAAATTCCATTAACTCCTAGATCAACGAGATGATCCAGTTTCTGAATAATGCCCTCAAAATCTCCACCGAAAAAGCTGGTCGGCGTAGGATCAGCGCTTCCCCACGGCAATGTTCCAGCAGGATTCAATGCTTCATTGCCATTGGCAAAGCGCTCTGGGAAAATTTGATACCAAATGGTATCTTTTACCCACTCAGGTGCTTGGAACACATCGATTTTGTTTAAAAAAGGAAAACAAAAATAATAAGCGGTATCATCCATCGGTGCCGTTCTGTAAAATCCTTTTTCTGTATAAACGATTTGCTCGTTGTTGCTTGTCAGTTCGAAACCGTAACGGAGGCGACGATATGGAGGAGTTAAGGCGATAAACCAATAATCAAACAGTTCATCTGTTCCGCTTTTTTGCATAGATTGATAGCTTACCTGCCAATGGCAGTTTTCCCATTCGTATGGATCGCCGTAAATAAGGCGGACATGCTCGACGTCATTTTTTTTTGTCCGCAATCGTATATGTAGTGTTTGCTCGTCATATGCATAAGCAAAGTTGTCTTTTGGACGATGATAAATGGCTTCTTTGAACATGGAATCAGCTCCTTTAAAAAAGATTAAGTGCAAGCGATTGCCATTTGGTTACACAGTGACAAGATGAATATGATAGCTTGTTTGTTATTTTGCCAAACAAAAAGGAAACGTATTCATTCCGTATGTTTTAAGAGTAATTGATCACTATATAAAAAGTCAATCAATCGCTAAACCAATTGTAAAACATGTAAAAAAGAGTTGTCAAAATTCAAAATGATTGTATAATAAAAGTGATAATTTGTGCAACCGTTTTCCTAATTAATCATTATGAAAACGCTTGCCATTTTCATTTTTTGTAAATAAACAGGAGGGATCGGAATGAAAAGGATGGTATCTCTTTTTTCCTCGCTCGCATTGACGACAGGGGTGTTGGCAGGGTGCGGACCTGATGGGGAAACAACGAAGACGAATCCAAATGAAGGGAATAAGCAAACGGAAACATCAGAAAACAGCATGCCTCCTAAGCCAGATAAGCTTGTTGTTTGGGAAGATGTCAAGCGGGGAGTAGCGCTTGAGCCAGCCATTAAAGCGTTTGAAGAAAAATATGGGATTAAAGTCGAGTATAAAGAAGTAGAGATGGCGACAAAGCAACGGGAACAATTGCGTTTAGATGGCCCGGCAGGCACAGGTCCCGATGTGATTACAGTGCCTCATGACCAGATCGGCCAGCTTGTAACGGAAGGACTCATTCGTGAAATCAACGTTGATCCATCCGTATTAGATCAGTTTACAGAATCCTCTATCAAAGCGGAGACCTATAAAGGAAAGCTTTATGGGCTGCCAAAGGCCGTAGAAACCCCGGTATTTATCTATAATAAAAAGCTGATGGATAAAGCGCCGGAAACGATGGATGAGCTGTATCAATTTGCGAAGGGATTTACAAAAGGAGACAAATACGGATTTTTAGCTCTTTGGGATAACTTTTATTTTGCACACGGTGTGATTGCCGGCATGGGCGGCTATGTATTTAAAGAGGATAACGGCACATTGGATCCGAAAAATCTCGGTTTAAATAACGATGGGGCAGTCAAGGGAGCTGAATACATCCAAAAATGGTATAAAGAATTATTCCCGAAAGGAATTATCGGTGAAAACGGCGGTTCGACGATGGATGGCCTGTTTAATGAAGGAAAGGTAGCCTCTGTCATGAATGGACCATGGGCATTTCAAGGAATGCGTGATGCGGGAATTGAAATTGGAGTTGCACCGATGCCAACATTGCCAAACGGAGAACATGTGAAAACGTTTATGGGCGTAAAAGGATGGCATGTGTCTGCTTTTTCCAAAAATCCAGAATGGGCGACGAAATTAATTGAGTTTTTAACGAATGAAGAAAGTGCGAAAAAGCGCTTTGAATTAACAAAAGAGATTCCGCCGGTTAAAGCTCTCGTTGATGATCCGCTTATTGCAGAAGATGAAGGGGCCAAGGCTGTGGCGATTCAATCCCAATACGCGGTTCCGATGCCGAATATTCCGGAAATGTCTGAAGTATGGGGCCCGATGGCAACCGCTCTGCAATTAGTGGCGAACCAAAAGATAAAACCGAAGAAAGCATTAGATGAAGCGGTGAAAACCATTCAAACCAATATTGAAACGAATCACTCAGGCGAGTAAAAAGAGAGCGCCTCTCTTTTACGGGATCGGCGATAAGACAACTTGAAGATGAAACAAATGATTGGTGGAAAATTGGCGGTCAAAGGCAAGTCGCTGCCTTGTCTCAGTCACGCCAAAACGTGACCAGGAACCGAACAATCAGCTACTTCCAGGCAAATGAATTTGTCTGGAAGCAATGCTGTTCGGTCGACCGACTATCGAAATCGATAGTGATCGGCTCGCTTTAGGGGTTCATATTGATGCATCAAGAAAAAACCATTTGCCGATCAAACAGGAGAGTGGAAAAGGTTCCTTGCTTCTGCTGGGCTCCATGTTTTGCACGGGCGTTTATAGTATGGATGGCTTCCATGTTTTCACACGCCTATCGCATTTGCCGAACTATGCTTTTATGGCCGATAGAACTTTTGATGATAGAAAAGGATTGGATGCTGAACTGATATTTGCAGGTGATGAATCTAACATTCTCAAATATGAACTGGTTGTGAGTGGTGATATGTTAGAAAGGAGGGGCTTATGTGGAGTCGACTATCTATCAATCTCGTCATCGGAAGATTGCGCTTGGTTTATCGATTATTCCGGGACTCGGACAGCTATACAACCGCCAATATACGAAAGGTATTTTCTTTCTTGTATTAACGGTTTCTTTTTTTATTGTCTTTCATGATTTATTGGATATCGGTTTGTGGGGATTAGTGACGCTTGGTGAAATAGTCCCGCGTGATCATTCCATTTTTTTGTTGGTGGAAGGGATTTTAGCGGCGATCGTGCTCGTATTTGGCCTCGGGTTTTATGCGTTTAATTTGCAGGATGCGTATAAAAACGGACAAAAACGCGACCTTGGCTTAAAAATCAACTCGCTGCGTGAACAATATCAAACGCTTGTCGATAGCGGATTTCCTTATTTAATGATCTCGCCGGGATTTATTTTGCTCATTTTTGTCGTTGTTTTTCCGATTATTTTCGTTGTGCTGCTTGCGTTTACAAACTACGATTTGTATCATACGCCGCCAGCTAAATTAGTCGATTGGGTTGGCTTGCAAAACTTTGTTGACTTAGTGAAGCTTGACCTTTGGCGGAAAACGTTTATTAACGTATTGGCATGGACGATTATTTGGACGTTTGGTGCGACTACCTTGCAAATTGCTCTTGGCATTTTCCTAGCGATTCTCGTCAATCAAAAAGATTTAAAAGGAAAAGCGATTATCCGAACTATTTTTATTTTGCCTTGGGCCGTTCCGGCGTTTGTGACTATTTTGATTTTTGCGGGCATGTTTAATGAATCTTTTGGCGCGGTCAATCAAACCATTTTAGCCTCCTTGGGGCTTCCGGCTATTGATTGGATGACAAACCCATTTTGGACAAAGGTGGCGCTGATTTTCATTCAAACATGGCTTGGTTTTCCATTCATTTTTGCGATGACAACGGGTGTGTTGCAATCGATTCCAAGTGAATTGTATGAAGCGGCAACGGTAGATGGAGCTACAGCATGGCAAAAATTCACAAAAATCACGCTTCCTCTCGTTCTTTATACAGTCGCCCCTATTTTAATTACGCAGTATACGTTTAATTTTAATAACTTTAACATTATTTACTTGTTTAATGGCGGAGGGCCGGCGGTCTCGGGCCAAAACGCCGGTGCGACCGATATTTTAATCTCTTGGATTTATCGTCTGACGATGACGTCGGCACAATATTCCAAAGCCGCGGCTGTAACCTTGCTGTTATCGCTTGTTGTTGTCTCCGTTGCTTTATGGCAGTTTAGAAGAACGAGATCATTTAAAGAAGAGGATATGATGTGAAATGGGCATGAAAAGACGAAAAATCATTCGTTTAACCTTGTCGTATATCGTGATTTTAGTGGTCGTCGCCATTATTATGTATCCGCTTCTTTGGGTTATTGGCTCTTCGTTTAATCCCGGACAGAGCTTGTCGGGGTCGAAGATGATCCCAGAGAATGCAACGCTCGCTCATTATAAAGAGCTGTTCGACCCTGATCAAAGCGATTATTTGCGCTGGTACTGGAACTCTTTAAAAATCTCTACACTTACGATGGTTTTTTCTGTTATTCTCGTAAGTTTGACGGCCTATTCATTTTCCCGCTACCGTTTTATCGGAAGGAAAAATGGTTTAATCACCTTCTTGATTTTGCAAATGATTCCGAACTTCGCCGCATTAATTGCTATTTATGTTTTAGGGCTGCTCACAAAATTAATTGATACGCATTTAGGGCTGATTCTTGTTTATGTAGGCGGATTTATTCCGATGAACACTTGGTTGATGAAAGGGTATTTAGATACGATTCCGAAAGAGCTTGATGAATCTGCGAGAATCGACGGCGCCGGACATTTGCGCATTTTTTGGCAAATTATTATGCCGTTGGCTAAGCCGATCATTGCGGTTGTGGCGCTATTTGCTTTTACAGGACCGTTTGCCGATTTTATTTTGGCTAGCGTCCTGCTTCGCAGCAAAGAAAAGTATACGCTGGCCGTTGGACTGTATGACTTGGTCGCAAAGCAGTTTGGAAGTGAATTTACAACGTTTGCTGCTGGCTCTGTGCTGATCGCTCTGCCGATTGCGATCTTGTTCCTTTCGTTCCAAAAATATTTCGTATCAGGATTGACAACTGGCGGAACAAAAGGATAAGAAAGAGAGGGAAAGAACCGTTCAAGTTCTTTCTTTTCAGGCTATTTCGAGCTATATTAAAACAGTAAGTAGACTCGAAATAGATAGGGAGTGGGAAGGTTGAAACGAGCATTTGTTTCTAGTTTAGCGCTTCTTTTTTTACTTTCATTTGCCATTCCTGCACAGGCAGACACAAATGAAAAGAGGACATGGCAAGACGAAACCGTCTACTTTATGACGGTTGACCGATTTAACAATTTGGATTCGACAAGCGACCAAGGTGTCAATGTCAAAGATCCTCGCGCCTATTTCGGAGGGGATTTAAAGGGAATTACAGCTAAACTGGATTATATTCAAAGCATGGGATTTACAGCGATTCGACTGACGCCGATTTTTCAAACGGAGCCAGGGGATTATCAAGGAAAGAAGGTTACGGATTTTTATAAAGTCGATCCGCATTTTGGAACGCTCAGTGATTTAAAAACATTGGTGAAAGAAGCACATAAGCGCCAGCTGAAGGTGATTTTGGATTTTGTGACGAATCATACGTCGTCTCGCCATCCGTGGATAAACGATCCGGCGAAAAAAGATTGGTATCATGAGAAAAGAGAGATTTCAGACTGGAATAATCCACAGCAAATAGAGACCGGCTGGTTAAATGGGTTGCCAGATCTTGCACAAGAAAATCCAGAAGTGAAACGTTATTTGATTGATGCCGCTAAATGGTGGATAAAAGAAACGAATATTGATGGTTATTATCTTGATGACGCTGGACATGTGCCTAAATCGTTTTGGCAGGAGTTTTCAAATGAAGTCAAAGCAGTGAAGAAAGACTTTTATCTGCTTGCAGGAATAGACAGCAATGATCCGCGTTATATAGCGGATTATGAGAAGGATGGAATCGATGGTTTTCTTGATTATCCTTTTTATAATGAAGCGTCAAAGGTATTGAGCAATGTGAATCAATCGCTTGCGCCGCTTTATCGTGTTTGGAAGAACAATGTCTCTTATTATGATCATCCTTATTTGTTAGGTACGTTTTTGGACAATGACAGAACTGTTCGATTCACAAGGCTTGCTTTAGAAAACAAGCAAAATCCGATAACCAGAATGAAGCTTGGTCTAGCTTATTTATTTTCAGCGCCAGGCGTTCCTATTGTCTATTACGGAACAGAAATTGTGTTAGACGGAGGAAAGGCTCCTGATAATCATCGCCTTATGAATTTCCGCACCGATGATGAAGTGGTGAACTATATAAAAAAATTAGGAGAACTGCGCGGGCAATTACCTTCTTTGCGGCGGGGGGATTTTACTCTCTTGTACGAAAAGAAGGGAATGGCTGTTTTTAAACGAACATATAAGGGAGAAACAGCTGTCATCGCGATAAATAATACAAACAAAACGCAAAAAGTCCATTTAACAAACGCTCAGCTTGCCACTGGAAAAGAGTTGAGAGGACTGTTATCTGGCGATTTAGTGCGAAGCAGCAAAAACGGGTATAACTTGATTTCGGATAGGGAAACAGCAGAAATTTACGTGCTTGCCAAAAAGACGGGTCTGAATATTCCATTTATCGCTGCGCTCATTGCTGTTTATGTCTTGTTTGGATTGTTTTTATACTATGCGAAAAAGCGTGCCAAACGGTCTAGGTAGGAGGGAGAAAAGATGCTGGAAGATACAAGCTTTGCTATTTTGCCGGATCGCGAGGGAAAGCGGCGTAAACGGAATGTAATCGATATCGGAAACATGCTGGCTTTTTCCTGTAAAGATGAAGTGTTTTTCTTCCGATGTGATGCAGGTGTAGTGAACGTTCAGTTTTATGATCATCCTATCGTCCGCGTCGCTTTTAATCCTTTTGGCGAAACGAGCATGAAAACAAGCCGTGCCGTCGTCATGCAGCCAAAAAAGGTAAAAGTGGATGTGCATGAAACAGAGGAACAGGTAGAGCTGGCTTCACCACAAATGAAAGTGGTAGTGAAAAAACGGCCCTTTCGTGTGCAGATTTATGATCAAGCGGGCCGTTTGCTTGTAGGGGAGGAAGCGAGAGGGATGGCCTTCACTTATGAAGGTGATGTTTACTGTTATAAAGGAATGGATCAGGCCGACCATTTTTATGGGCTCGGTGAAAAAACCGGATTTCTGAATAAGCGCGGTGAAAAATGGACCATGTGGAATACAGATGTGTATGCGCCGCATAATCCGGAAACGGACCCTCTTTATCAGTCTCATCCGTATTTTATGACGTTGCGGAATGGATGGGCACACGGTTTGTTTTTTGACAATACGTATCGGACCATATTTGATTTTCAAACGTTCGAAGATGAATATTGCTTCGCGGCGGAGGGCGGACCGATTGATTATTATGTATTTGCCGGTCCGACTCCGCGCGATGTATTGAAGCAATATACGAATCTGACAGGAAAAATGCCGATTCCTCCTAAATGGGCGCTCGGCTATCATCAATCGCGCTATAGCTATGAAACGGAGCAGGAAGTAAGAGAACTGGTGCAGACGTTTATAGAAAAAGATATTCCGCTTGATGCGGTGTATTTAGATATCCATTATATGGATGGCTATCGTGTGTTTACATTTGATAGAAACCGCTTTCCGAATCCGAAGCAGCTGATTGCCGATTTGAAACAGGAAGGGGTTCGTGTTGTTCCGATTGTAGATCCTGGGGTAAAGGTGGATCCTGAATACGCCATTTATCAAGAAGGAGTAAGGGACGATTATTTTTGCAAATACATGGAGGGAAATCTTTTCATTGGGGAGGTCTGGCCAGGAAAAAGCGCGTTTCCGGATTTCACAAATGAACAAGCGAGAAGCTGGTGGGGCGACAAGCATCGGTTTTATGCTGATTTAGGCATCGAAGGTATTTGGAACGATATGAACGAACCGTCTGTGTTTAATGAAACAAAAACGATGGATATTGCCGTGATGCATGATAATGATGGAAACCCGAAAACGCATCGTGAACTTCATAATCTTTACGGATTGATGATGGGAGAAGCGACATACACCGGCATGAAAAAGCTGTTGAACGGAAAGCGTCCGTTCTTGTTAACGCGTGCCGGTTTCTCAGGCATCCAACGCTATGCAGCTGTATGGACGGGAGATAATCGCAGCTTTTGGGAGCATTTGCAAATGTCGTTGCCAATGTGCATGAATTTAGGATTATCAGGCGTAGCGTTTTGCGGAGCGGATGTTGGCGGGTTTGCTCACGATACGAACGGGGAGCTTTTAGCACGTTGGACGCAGGTGGGGGCGTTTACTCCATATTTTCGCAATCATTGTGCGATCGGATTCCGCCGGCAAGAACCGTGGTCGTTTGCTGAAAAGTATGAGCGAATTATCAAACAATATATCCAGATGCGCTACGAATGGTTGCCGCATTTATACACGCTTTTTGCAGAAGCTCATGAGACAGGTGCTCCTGTCATGCGACCTTTGCTTTTTGAGTATCCGGATGATCCTCATACGTATAATCTTTATGATGAATTTTTGCTTGGTGACAATGTGTTGGTTGCTCCGATTATGACGCCTAACACCGCTTATCGAGCTGTATATTTGCCGAGAGGGAAATGGATCGATTATTGGACAGATACCGTTTGGGAGGGAGGTCAATACCATCTGGTTCATGCGGAATTAGACAAGCTCCCAATTTTTGTGAAGCAAGGCTCAGCCATTGCGCTTGCCAATGCAAGACGTTCTACTGATATGCCGGATGAACAGCGCATCGTGCGCTTATATAAAAAGTGTGATGGAAAAACCGCATATATGATATATGATGATGATGGACAAACGTTTGCTTATGAGAAAGGAATTTATTTCCGTTTGCATTTGGATATAAGGTATGATGAGAATATTGTTCGGATTGACACGAAAACGGAAGGGGAGTACCGGCCAGACTGGAAGCTGTCATTTGCGATTCATGGAGGAACGGCACAGACGACTGTGATCGTCGATGGAAACGAGCAACATGGTAGATGGGATGATAAGCAGAACATCTTATGGATCGACCACAATTGAGGGATGGAGAAGGAGGGATGTGAAATGAACGTCACCATTAAAGATGTTGCAAAACGAGCGAATGTGGCTCCCTCCACTGTTTCAAGAGTCATTGCAGATAGTCCGCGCATTAGTGAAAAAACAAAGAGAAAAGTGCGAGAAGCGATGAAAGAGCTTGGCTATCATCCCAATTTTATTGCCCGGAGCCTGGCGAATCAATCGTCGCAGGTGATTGGAATCGTGATGCCGAGCTCAACTGACCAAGCGCTGCAAAATCCGTTTTTTCCTGAGGTGATTCGCGGAATTAGCAAAGCAGCACATGAGAAAAAATATGCTTTGCAAATGTCGACAGGCGAAAAGGAAAGCGAGATTTATGAAGGTGTGATCGAAATGCTGCAGGGGCGGCGGGTTGACGGTGTTATTTTGCTTTACTCTAGAACGAATGATAAACTGATGAAATATTTGCAGAAGAACCGCTTCCCATTTGTTGTCATTGGAAAGCCTCACCAGATGGCAGAACAAATTACTCATGTCGATAATGATAACTATCGCGCGGCAAAAGAAGCGACTCAATATTTAGTTGAGCTTGGGCATAAGCGAATAGCATTTGTCGGAGGCAATATCAGCTATTTAGTGACAGTCGATCGGCTGCTAGGATATGAAGCGGCGCTTAAAGAAGCCGGGCTGCCGTACCGCCAAGAGTATATTATGCATGAAGAATTTTTAAAAGAAGGCGGACAAGAAGCGATGAAAGAGCTGCTGTCGTTACGTGAACCGCCGACAGCGTTAGTGGTGGCGGATGATTTGATGGCGCTTGGGGTTTTGAATACGTTGGACGAGATGAACGTTCGCGTTCCTGAGGATATATCCATTGTCAGCTTTAATAATACGCTGTTAGCGGAGCTCTCACGCCCTCCATTAACATCAGTCGATATTCATATTTTTCAGCTTGGATATGAAGCGACGAAAAGTTTAATCGAAAAAATTGCGAATCCAAATGAGCCGATCAAGCGAATTATTATTCCGCACCAGCTTATGAAACGATTTTCCTGCGATGACGATCAAACAAAATGAAAAAAGTTAGATGGCCGACAAAGTCCGTTTCGACTTTGTCGGCCATCATTGTTAAGCATTCTCCATTTCCGCACCGGGCTGGTTTGCGCTTGGCAGACAAGGGACGCAGTCAAGCGAAGACGAAAATCGAATAAGAGAGGCTTGTGAGCGGACAAAATTCAGGTGCTTTTTTGCGCATAAGAAGAATGGGTGATTCGTATATAAACAAAAAACTTGCAACATATCGTTGCAAGTCTATCAAAGGGAAGAGAGGGGTCACCTTTTGGTTTGTGCAAAAGGCTGACATCAAACACTGTACGTAATAATCATAATTGGATCATACATGATAAATCAAGTATACTGTAAATAAAATTAACAATAAATGTTCAATTTTATTACATTCACCCGTTCACGATTTTTCCACCATTTACATGAATCATTTGTCCTGTTATATAGGAGGCGTCATCGCTGGCGAGAAACACATAGCTTGGCGCTACTTCCTCAGGCTGTCCAGGTCGTTTCATCGGCGTATTCGAACCGAATGCAGCTACTTGCTCGCTTGAAAAGGTTGAAGGAATGAGGGGTGTCCAAATCGGCCCGGGGGCGACACCGTTGACGCGAATTCCTTTTTGTACCAAAGATTTAGCTAACGAGCGTGTAAATGTCGCGATCGCTCCTTTTGTTGCCGAATAATCGAGCAGCTGCTCATTGCCTTCATAAGCTGTAATGGATGAGGTGTTAATAATGGAGCTGCCTTCTTTTAAATAAGGAAGTGCCGCTTTCGCTAAATAAAAGTAGCCAAACACATTCGTGCGAAACGTTTTTTCTAGTTGCTCTGAGGTGATGTGCAGTAGGCTGTCTTGAGGATGTTGTTCAGCTGCGTTATTGACAAGAATATCTAGCTTTCCAAATGCAGCGATGACTTGCTTGACAGCTTCGATACAAAAATGCTCATCTCCCACATCTCCGGCAATCAACAGGCATTGGCGTCCCTCTTCTTCAACCTGCCGCTTGGTTTCTTCTGCATCTTGGTGTTCGTTCAAATAAATAATGGCGACATCCGCGCCCTCTTTCGCAAAATAAATGGCAACCGCTCGGCCGATTCCACTGTCTCCGCCGCTAATTAAGGCGATCTTTCCTTGAAGCTTGCCGCTTCCTCGATAGGCAGGATCCTCGGAGACGGGCTCGGGCTGCATCACGGATTGTAATCCCGGCTGCTGATATTGATGCTGTGGCGGCAAGGTCATTTGCTGCTTTGTGACCATCTTGATCATTCCTCCCTTATACCATCATGTTCAGTCATTGTTTAGTATGGGAGAATCAAGCGAAAATATCACGAAAGCCGTTTATCCATTATTTTACTATATAGATACGGCTTGATGGATCAACATTTATCCCGGAAGTGAGGCATCCCTCAAAAAATGATGATGATAAAAGAAATACGTGACTGGCGACATTCGATCAGACGAAACAAAAAAGCTGGCATTCGCCAGCTTTTTTACAATACATTAAAGTATTTCGCTTCTGGATGAGCAAAAACGATGGCAGATACAGAGGCTTCGGGTTCCATCATAAATTCCTCCGTTAAATCAATCCCGATCTCTTCTGGATGCAAAAGATGGAACAGTTTTTCTTGGTCTTCTAGGTTTGGGCATGCCGGATAGCCAAAAGAAAAGCGTTGTCCTTGATATTTGGCGGCGAACCGTTCCTCCATTGTGAAATCAGGATCGTCTGGAAATCCCCAACGGTCGCGCATGACTTGATGGATCCGTTCAGCCAGCCCTTCTGCTACTTCAAGCGCCAGCGCTTGAATTGCATGGCTTTTTAAAAATTCGCCGCTTTTTTTCCATTCTTGCGCTAGCTCACGGATGCCTGTTCCAGCGGTCACGGCAAATAATCCTACATAATCAAGCTGCCCGCTTTCCACCGGCTTGATATAATCAGCCAAACAAAGATAAGGTGACTGGCGCTGCCGCGGAAACTCGAATGTTTCGATCGTGGTTTTTGCATCTTTCGGCGAGTAAATATAAATACGGTTTCCATCGCTTTGAGCGGGAAAAAATTGATAGACAGCCGCTGGCTTTAACCACTGTTGCTGTTTGGCGGCAGAGAGAAGATCCTCTATCAATTGTTTGAGAAAAACAGCTTTTTCATTTTGTTCCGCTAATAACTTTTTCACTTTTCCTTTCAAGCCAAGGTGATGTCCGAGCAGCATTTGCCAGTTAATATACGGCTCAATGTGAGCGATCGGGATATCTTTTAGGACATGACGCTCTAGATCTGCCGGAACATATACTGGAACATGGATGGATACATTGGACCGAACAAGAGTAGCCGTTTGCGATGATGACGCTGATACCGTAAAGCTTTGTTCCTTTCGTTTATATTCAACCTCGTTTTGCTGCAGGCGGTTGGCAAGGGAGAGCCCGTCCATGGCGTCTTTTGCATAAAGCACGATTCCATCGTACTCTGGAGCGATTTTATTTTCGGTAAATTTTCGCGATAATGCTGCTCCACCGACAAGAATAGGCAAGGAAATGCCGGCTTGTTTTAAATCTTGAGCGGTTAGCACCATTTGTTGGGCTGATTTGACGAGCAGCCCCGATAAGCCAATAATGTCGGGTTTTTCGGCTTTTACGGCTTCAATCAGCTGCTGGGAAGTGACTTTAATGCCTAGATCCACCACGTGATAACCGTTGTTGCTTAAAATAATGTCCACTAAATTTTTGCCGATGTCATGCACATCCCCTTTGACGGTAGCAAGCATCACTTTTCCTTTTAGACTGGTTTCGGTTTTTTCCATATAAGGCTCCAAAAAGGCGACCGCTGCTTTCATCACCTCAGCACTTTGCAGAACTTCAGCGACAATGAGCTGGTTGTCATTGAACAGCCGGCCTACTTCATCCATACCGGTCATAAGCGGACCATTGATAATATCCAGAGGGGTGTTATATGTTTGCAAGGCCAACTCTAAATCCTCAAGCAGTCCTTCTTTTGTTCCTTCGACGACATAGGAAGCGAGCCGTTCCTCGAGCGATAAATGAGTATTCGTTTTTTTCGTTTCTTTCGTTTTGCCCCGGTAAAACTGAATAAAGATGTTTAAAGTTTCATCATTCGTATGAAAGAGGAGCGCCTCAGCCAATTGCACTTCCTCCGCTGGAATGGAAGCAAAGCGCTCAAGCTTTTCCGTATTAACAATCGCGTAATCAAGGCCGGCTTGCGTACAATGATATAAGAAAACAGAATTTAAAATTTCCCTGCCAACTGGCGGCAATCCGAATGAGACATTGCTGATACCGAGTATGGTTGGACAATGTGGCAGCTGTTCTTTAATGAGTCGGATGCCCTCAATCGTTTCTTTCGCGGCGCCAATATATTGTTCGTCGCCGGTGCCGACTGGAAAAACGAGCGGATCAAAAATAATGTCATGTGGCGGTATGCCGTATTTATTGACAAGCAAATCGTAAGAACGCAAAGCGATTTCAAGCTTTCGTTCAGCGGCAATGGCCATTCCTTGTTCATCAATCGTGCCAACAACAACGGCCGCTCCATAGCGATGAATGAAAGGAACAATTTTTTCGAAACGCTCCTCTCCGTCTTCGAGGTTAATGGAATTAATAATCGCTTTTCCTTGCGAATAGGAAAGGGCGCACTCAATCACTTTTTCATCCGTTGAATCAATCACGAGCGGCACCTTTACCTTTCGAACGACTTGCTGGATAAATTGTTCCATATCTTCCTTTTCGTCGCGATCCGGATCTGCAAGGCAGATATCGATGACATGAGCGCCGTTTTTTACTTGCGTTCGAGCAATTTCCGCTGCTTCTTCATATTTTCCTTCCGCAATCAAACGTTTAAATTTGCGAGAGCCGATGACGTTTGTTCGTTCGCCGACAAAAAGCGGGCGCATTGTTTCATCGTAAATAAGTGGCTCGATTCCTGAAACAGCATGAACGGAGAATGAGGTTGGAATCGTGCGCGGAGCGACATCGCGAACCGCTTCAGCGATAGCGCGAATATGAGACGGCGTTGTGCCACAGCAGCCGCCGACGATATTGAGCCAGCCTTTCTCAGCAAAGCGGCGGATTTTTTTTGCTAACATATCCGGTGTTTCGTGATAATGCCCTTCTTCATCCGGGAGCCCGGCGTTTGGATAACAGCTGACGGCTGTATCGGCTAGTTGAGAAAGAGAACGCAAGTGATCAGTCATAAACTCCGGCCCGGTTGCACAGTTGAGCCCAATGGCAAATGGCTTCATATGGCGGACGGAAATAAAAAACGATTCAATCGTTTGTCCCGCCAACGTCGTTCCCATCGGTTCAATCGTCCCGGATATCATAAGCGGAACGATTTTTCCTGTCTTCTGAAATGCTTGTGAAACGCCGATAAAACCCGCTTTTACGTTAAGTGTATCTTGACACGTTTCTAAAAGCAGAAGATCGACGCCGCCGATTAATAGGCCGCGCGCTTGCTCTTCATAGGCGGCTACAAGTTGGGCAAATGTTGTCCCCCCGGTAACAGAAAGGGTTTTCGTTGTTGGACCCATCGAACCGGCGACAAACCGCGGCCAGCTTGAAGTGGAATGGCGTTCAGCCGCCCGCTTAGCCAGCTTGGCTGCTTCTATATTTAATTCAAGCGCCATATGGCCGAGCCCATATTCGTCTAACACCATGCTGGTAGCACCGAACGTATTGGTTTCAATGATATCGGCTCCCGCTTCAAGATAGGCTTCGTGAATCTGTACAATGACGTGAGGGGAGGTCACAGATAAATATTCATTGCATCCTTCGTATGATTCGCCGCCAAAATCAGCAGCTGTAAGCTCGGCGCTTTGAATCATCGTTCCCATTGCTCCATCCATTACTAAAATTTTCTTTTTCAGCTGATTATACAGTTGGCTAGCCATGATGAAGTACCTTCCTTTCTGAAATCGAACGTTCTTTTTCTTGAATATAGCGGACGAGCTCGACTGTCATTTCATAGCGCAAAAACGGCGTAATTAAATAAATGCCGCGAAATAAATCAAAAGCCGCATCGATGAGCGATTTGGCGATGGCAATTCCTTCTCTCGACGATTGAATCGGATCATGGGCGCAAGCCGCCATTCGGGAACGAATATCGTCCGATAACGTGATTCCCGGTACTTCGTGATGCAGAAAGTCGGCGTTACGTGCGCTTGTAAGCGGCATAATACCGATATAAATCGGCGCTTCAAGATGTTTCGTTGCCTCGTATACCTCTTCGATTTTTTGTTCGGAATAGAGCGGCTGCGAAATAAAGTAGTGGGCGCCGCACTGAATCTTTTTCTCAAGCCGCTGCACCGCTTTATCTAAATAACGGACATTCGGATTGAAGGCCGCAGCGATAGAGAAGTTGGTTTTTTGCCCAAGCGGCTGACCGGAGTAGGAAATCCCTTCATTAAATTGGCGAATCAGCTGAATTAAATCAAATGATGACAAATCATACACAGATGTTGCGCCAGGAAATTCGCCGATTTTGGATGGATCTCCGGTGACAGCAAGTACATCCGTAATGCCAAGTGTATGCAATCCCATTAAATGAGATTGCAGACCAATCAGATTGCGGTCGCGGCATGTAATGTGGATCAGCGGACGGATGCCTAGCTGTTGCTTAATAAGGGTTCCGAGCGCGACATTGCTGATGCGCGGAGTAGCTAAAGAATTATCAGCCAGTGTTAGGGCATCAATATTCGTTTCTTTGAGCGCTTTCGCTCCTTCCAAAAATTTTCCGATGCCCAGCTTTTTCGGCGGATCTAATTCAACAAGGACCGACCGCCGTTTTTTTACGATATCTTCTAAAGGCGGTTCAGATTTTGGCTCTGCTGATGGAATCGAGATGTTTGCTTGCTGCTGTTTCACTTGTTTCGTTTGAATGGGCGTGCGATCAATCAAGGCTTGTGCCATCGCCGCAATATGTTTAGGAGTCGTTCCGCAGCAGCCGCCGATCAGGCGGACGCCTTGTTCGCGAAAGGAGAGAGCCGTTTCCTTAAAATATTCGGCGTTCGTTTCATAAACAAGGCGGCCGTCGCGATAATCTGGAAGGCTAGCATTCGGATAAGCGGAAAGGAATGCGGTGCTGGGAAGCGGCACGGCTTCAAGAGAACGAATCATATGATACGGACCAAGATGGCAATTTAATCCAACTACATCGGCCCCCAATTGTTCCAATTGGGAAAGCGCATCGCTGAGCGGAGTCCCGTCTTGCAGCACGCCAACACCGTGAAGGGTCACATGGGCGATAATCGGTAATGTTGTTTCTTTTCGGGCGATGGCGAGCACCGTTTGAAGCTCCTCTAAGTCGTAATAGGTTTCAAGCAGAATTCCATCTACTTCTTCGTGCAAAAGCACGTACAACTGCTCCCGAAACGTCCGTTTCACTTCTTCAAGAGTGATGGCGCTTTTCTTGAATGTGCGAAGACCGCCGATGGTTCCAAGAACATAGGCACGGCCTGAGGCCGCTTGTTTCGCTAGCTTTACAGCTGCGCGGTTGATTTCTTTTACATCGTCCTCCAATCCATAGCGTGCTAGCTTCATATAGTTTGCGCCATATGTATTGGTTTGAATGACTTCTGCGCCAGCGTCAAGATAAGCTTCATGAATATGGATAATATCTTCTGGTTTGGAGAGATTCAATTCTTCAAAACATCGGTCAATTCCATGGGAGTATAATAAAGTTCCCATCGCCCCATCGGCGATGATGATTCGTTTCTGCAATTCTTCTAAAAATCCCATGCGTATCACTCCTTCGTCTTCTTAAAAAATAAAAAAAGCCTTCTAAAAATAAGAAGAAGACTTTGGGTTGCTCCTTCTTATCTTCCAAGCATCAAGCCTGTCTGGAATTAGCACCTTGACATACGGTCAGGTTGCTGAGAGTTCACAGGGCCAGTCCCTCCCTCTCTCTTGATAAGAAAAATGAGTATGCAATTTTCAATCAATACGTTATTTATAATTTAAATAATTTTTAGAAAATATTCAACTGCAAATTTTGATTATTTTTTAGATGGAACGGATCAGCGCTCAAAAGGCGACGATCAGGCAAAGTTTGTGGACTTACGCCGGGAAATCTATAGTTCGCATTTTGGTTATAAAAACAGCCTAATTCGGAGGAATTAGGCTGTTAAGACGAAGCGCACAAACCCCTATCGATAGTTGACAAATTGTACATCAATCGGCAAATCAGCTTCACGGATCGCTGTGATCACTTTTTGCAGATCATCTTTGCTTTTGCCGCTGACGCGGATTTGATCTTCTTGAACTTGGCTTTTTACTTTTAAGCCTGTGTTTTTAATAATCGTATTAATTTTTTTCGCATGATCTTTGTCAATGCCTTGAACAAGGCTGGCACGTTGACGGACCGTTCCTCCTGAGGCTGGTTCTATTTTTCCGTATTGAATATTTTTGATAGAGACCCCGCGCTTAATCAGTTTGCCGATTAATACATCTTTCAATTGCTCAAGTTTGAATTCATCGTCGGAAACGAGGATCAGTTCGTCTTTTTCTAAGGAAATGTCACTTTTGCTTCCCTTGAAATCGTAGCGGTTTTGAATCTCCTTCATGGCGATATGAATGGCGTTAGTAACTTCAGATAAATCTACTTTGGATACGATATCAAATGAGCTTTCTTTTGACATATATTACCTCCAGTAAAATTTGGTCATTTCGTTCTTATTATAGTAAAATGTAGCATGATAAACAATAAAAAGGAAGATGCATCCATGAAACAACTTATACCAGGAGAAATAAGAACATTAACCGTAAAGCGGGAGGTTCCGTTTGGCTGGTTTTTAGCGAGCGGTCAGGAAGAAGTGTTGCTTCATCAAGCGGAGATAGACCGTCCGCTTGCAATCGGAGAAGAGGTCCATGTCTTTTTATATCACGACCATCAAGGACGGTTGAGCGCTACAATGAAATCACCCAAAATAACAAAGGATACATATCATTGGGTGGAGGTGGTTGATGTTGTTCCAAAGCTCGGTGTTTTTGTTGACATTGGCATATCAAAAGATGTGCTTGTGTCTAGCGATGATTTGCCTCCTCTTTTGTCACTATGGCCACAGCGAGGGGATCAGTTATATTGTTCGTTAAAGACAGATCGGAAAGGGCGCTTGTTGGCTAACTTGGCGGATGAGGAAACAATCCGGCAGCTTGCTACGAAAGCTTCGGAGTCCGTCTTTAATCAAAATGTGCGCGGTCGCATATATCGTGTGATCAAAGCTGGAGCGTCTATGATCTCAGATGTGGGTTATATCGGTTTTATCCACGAATCTCAACGCAGGAGAGAACCGCGTCTTGGCGAAGTGGTCGAAGGGCGTGTCATCGCTGTCAAAGAAGACGGTACAATGAATGTGTCGCTGCTGCCGCGCAAGCACGAAAGCATCGACGAAGATGCAGGAATGATTTATCGTTACCTTGAAAGCAGAGGAGGGGCCATGCCCTATCATGATAAAAGCAATGCAGAGGATATTCAAGCGCGCTTTCAAATGAGTAAAGCCGCGTTTAAAAGAGCATTGGGACGGCTTATGAAAGAAGATAGGATTTATCAAGAAAATGGCTGGACTTATATCAAGCATAAGGAAGAATAGAAGCGGGGGTACAATACTCCGCTTTTTTTGTGCAGGGCTAAAAAGATGCCCCTATATCGCCGATAAAAATAGTGGATAGATTACAGCATAAGGGGATAAATCGATGAAGCAACTACGTCTTATCATTGTTATGATGGTGGTCGTGTGCCTTTTTTCAGGATGTTCAGCGCAGGAAACGGCCACAACAAAAGAAAGAGTAAAAGTCGGTATTATGTTGTCTGACGTCGGACTTGGAGATCAATCGTTTAGTGATTCTGCTTTCAATGGATTGATGAAAGCGCGCAACGAGCTTGGCATTGTGTTCGATTATCGCGAATTGCAGGATACGAAAACGTATGAGCAAGGGCTAAAAGAATTGGTCGAAGAGGGAAATGATATTGTCATCGGCCTCGGATTCATGGTGCAAGAGGATTTGGAAAAAGTAGCGAAGCAATATCCAAAGCAGCATTTTATTCTAGTGGATGCTGTGTCCAATTTGAAAAACGTGACTTCGATTACGTTTAAGGAAGATGAAGGAAGCTTTTTAGCCGGAGTAGTCGCGGCGTTAGCGACCAAAACGAATCAGGTTGGCTTTATTGGCGGAGACGATGTACCGCTTATCCACAAATTTGCCGACGGCTTTGAAAAAGGGGTTCATGCCTTAAAGCCTTCAGCTTCTGTGAGCGTGGTGTATGCCGGGGATTTTGGAAATGATCAGCTTGGCGCCAAGCTTGCGGGAGAAATGTTTAAAGGCAGCTGCGACGTCGTATATACGGCCGCTGGATTTACGGGCGTGGGAGTGTTAAAGGAAGCGGAGGCGCAAGGAAAGTATGCTATTGGCGTTGACAGCGACCAATATTTTTATGCGGAAAAGGCGGTTGTCACATCAATGGTGAAAAATGTGGATGTGGCGCTGTTTACGATTTTACAGCAATATGTGCAAAAAGGCGAAATGCCACAAGGGGCGGTTCAACTGGGCCTTAAGGAAAATGGCGTCGGACTTGCGCCGATTCGCGTGATGGCATGGAGCGAGCCGCAACAAAAATTGATCGAACAATGGAAGCAAAAAATTGAAAATGGTGAAGTAACAACGAAGGAATAGAAAAGGGGATAACGATGACGGTTCGGAAAAAGCTATGGCTTCATGCCACGATTTCGATTTTGCTTTCGATCGGCATGATGGGATTTATTATTGTCAATATGCTGTCGATTCAAGCGACCAACAAAGATATTGTGCCCGTGCTTCTCACTGTTCAGGAGCTAGAAGCGAGCATGAAATCAACGAAACAAAGCTTAAATAACTTTGCCTACAATATGACAGAAGGAAATAAGCAGGGGGCCATTGAACAAGTTCAGCAAACAGAGCAGCTCATTCGTAAGCTGAAGAAGATGTTAAAGCAAAACCATTTTCAAGCTTTATTGGAAAAAGCAACGGCCAAATTTTCCAATGTACATGAGCAATCCATTGAAGCTTTGAACACTCTTGATGCGTCTGAGGCCAGACGGCAAGCGATGCGAATCGAAGGGGCTATGAATGATATATATGGTTTAAAGTTGGCTGCAAATGATTTTTATGAACAATTACAGCAAGAGATGCAAGCACAAATCCGCTTTGTGGTGTGGACGGCAATCATTGGAAGTATGGTGCTTCTTGGATTGGCTGGCGCAAGCAGTTTACGGCTCACACGTTCTATTACTAAACCTCTTGAGCATCTAGCGGCCAACGCGAAAGAAATAGCGAGCGGCCATTTGCTTGTTGAGCCTGTTTCCTATAAACATCATGATGAAATCGGCGAGCTCAACACTTCATTCAGCCAAATGGTCCATGAGCTGCAGCGGCTGCTACATTCCGTAGATTCCGCAAGCCGGCGTGTTGAAACATTTGCTAAAGAGATTGAACAAGAAAATAAAATGCTCACAGAAATTAACCAGCAGGTTGCTTTATCTACGAATGAGCTATCAGCCGGCGCTCAAAGTATTTCCGAAGAACTGCAGCAAGCGGTATTGCTTATCGAAAAAATGGATGATACGTTTGCACAAACCGCTGAACGGACGGAACAAACGGCTCAGTACAGCGAAGTCGCAGTAGAAGCGATTCGCAACGGACAAAAGGCGATTGGGGAGCAAATGAAGTTGATCCGCGATAACGCTGAAGCGACAGCGCTGATCGAGAGGGAAACACAAGAGTTTATTAGCCATGCAGCGGATATTGAACAAATGGCAAAGGCTGTATCGGAGATGGCGGAGCAAACGAACTTGCTTGCGTTAAATGCGGCCATTGAAGCAGCCCGTGCAGGAGAAGCGGGAAGAGGATTTGCGGTAGTGGCAGAAGAAGTGCGCAAGCTTGCCGAGCAGTCTGCGCAAGCAACGAAGCAAATTTTTGCCACTGTTTCTCACATTAAACAAGGGGTCGCTTCTGTTTCATCTGCGGTTACGCAAGGAGTGAAAATTGCTGAACAGCAATCTCGGTCAACGGAAGCAACAGCAGAAGCTTTTCGTGAAATTGAAAGCAAGGTGATTGGGATATCGGCTGATATTCAGGAGCTCGTAGCAGATGTGGCTGCCTCTAAACAATTGGGCGAGAGCGTGCTGCAAAATGTGGAAAGCATTAGCGCGGTTGTCGAACAATCGGCGGCCGGCAGCGAGGAAATTGCTGCTTCGATGTCTGAACAGCTCGTCGCTTTTGAAAAAATGGTAGAAAAAGTGGCGGTGCTGCGTCAATTGACGGATGAATTGCATACAGTGATGACAAAGTTCCGCATGGAGTAAATTTATCATCAAACAAAAGTTCTCCACGTTTTTTAGGTGGAGAACTTTTGTTTTAAGGCTGAAAGGTTGTCTCTAGTACATTTAAGAAACCTATTATACAAAATTATTAACGTTGTTATTTCTTCCAAACTTATAGGCCGAGATGAGGAAAAAGATCAGTGCGAATGCGAGGATAATGAGCAAATTCAAATATAAGCTTCCAAAGGAATGGCCTTGCTGTAATTTTAACAACGCATCCAGCGTCCAGCGTTGCGGCAGAAAATTAGCTATTTTTTGTACGAAAGTAGGCATAATATCCGCTGGCCAAAAACATCCTGAAAGCATGCAGGTAGGAACAACGATCAAGTTTTGCATCGCTCCTGCTGAAGCAGAGCTGTTTGCAAAAGCGACCGTTATAAAAGCGATGCCGATGGCTACTAGTGAAAATAACATCAGAACAACGGCCATTTGCCAAAAAGCAATATTTGTTTTTATGTGAAATACTCGATCCATTATCACTAATGTAAGGATAATCTGTCCGGTCATCACAATCATGTTGACGATGATATTTGACAATACGTATCTTTTTCCATTAATAGGAGCGGATAATAATCGGAAGTATGTTCGATTCTCTTTTTCTTTCACGATCATTTCCGCTAAATTGCCCGCTGAAAAAAGCATAATCATCAGCAAATATCCGATGGTCTGATAGGTCATGCCGATATTTTTCGATGTATCTTTCAACGAATGGACCGATGTCCGAAACGGCGATTGCTGGTAGCGTTCGTACATTTGCAAAAATGTGCGTTCATCCCCGTTAGCTATTTTTCCGAGCGCACTAATATTATTGATGTAGTGATATAGGTACGATTTGATGAAACCGGTAATTTCCGAGCCATGAATCGAAACAATTTGCAGATGGTCGGGTCGTCCTTGCTGGACACTTTTAGAAAAGCCTGGATGAAAAACAAGCACGCAATCGAGCTTGCCGGATGTGATTTGATCGTCTATTTCTGATTCCTTAATGTTCGTTACAGAAAGATGTTCTAACCCTTTGATAAAATGGATCGTGTCATTCGTCATATAATGAGGATCGTTATTGACAATGCCGATGTGTACATTTTTTTCGTTAGAACCGCTGTAGACAAGCAGGGATATGATAATGCCGATAAGCGGTGTGCCAAAATACAATAAAATATTTTTTTTATTACTAAACGTCTTTTTTAATGTATGTCTCACCAACCACATCACATCTTGCATATTATAATCCCTCCTGTCTTGTGAACGCCGTCCCAGCGATCAGCAAAAACAACGCTGCCAATCCGACATTTAGCAGCATGGCGAAAGAACCGGCTGATACATCGTTTAAATAAATGATTTTTGTAAGAGCTGTATTGACCCATGTGAGAGGGGAGAGGTTCGTTATCAATTTTTCCATTGGGCCTGTAGCTTCTATTTTGAAATACGCTCCGCCCAAGAAAGACGCTAGCTGTATAACAATCATAAGAATCATTCTGGTCGCTCCTTCTGTTCTTGCGATATAGCTGATCCCAAGACCCAAGCTAATCGCAAATAATACTTCTGTAAATACGACAAGATATACTAGAGCAAGATGATGTCCCCAATAGGCTTTAAAGACGAATTTACTAAACGTAATGACAATGGCGACACAAAGAAAATTCACAACCATGTTTCCAAATATTTTTCCAATAAAAATTTCAAATTTATGGACTGGTGCTGCCAATAATCGATCTGCCGTTTTGCGCGTTCTTTCCCCCCGAATTAAATAACTTGCTGACAAGGCTCCATAAAGGGCGATCATCGTTGTCATAGCAATCGCATAATAGTCCATCGCGCCTGGCTGTCTTTTCGAATGCAGAGACGTTTCTTTTATATAATCATTTTGTACTTTGTTGTTCATTAACAGCTGTACTTGCTCGGGTTTTACTTTTGCGACGGCTGTGGCGATGTTATATTGATCGGCAAATGCGGCAGCCATTCCTTGAATAACGCTCCCTTTGATCGAGTTTGTATCGTTTACATATAGCTGGATTTGTTCATTGGTAATTGTCATATATCCATCATAATAGCCTTGCTGTACCTCTTTTTTTGCATCAAGCTGGCCAGAGATTCGTTTAAAATGAAGAGCGGATTTTTTGGCTTCCTTCATAAACTGACGAACATAGCCTGAAAATTCTCCGGATGTTTGATCTTTATATAATACATGGATCTCGCCAACAGAAGTGGAAGTATTAAAGGTATTAGATAAAGCCGTTCCTAGTATGAGCATTAATACAATCGGGAATGCCAGCATAAAAACAAGTGTTTGTATATCGCGAAAATCGCTTTTTATTTCTTTGAACGCAATACGAATGATATTCAAAAAACATCCCTCCTTTGCATTAATGATCTCTTAAACTTCTTCCGGTTAAAGTCAGAAACACAGTTTCCAAATTTGGCGATTGTTCTTTAAGTGAACGGATTTCTACTTTGTCGTTAATGAGGCATTGAATGATGTCGTTTAAGTTGTTGACACTGACATCCGAACTGACTTTCATTAGGTTTTCCTCCATTTGGACAGCTTTTACGCCGCTAATGGCTTCGATTTTATTTAAATCGATCGTTTCCATCGGTTTGATTTCAATCCAAACATCTTTTGTATTGGTAATAATGGCTTTGAGCTGCTCTTTTGTTCCTTCAGCGATGATTTTGCCGTGATCGATAATCGCAATACGAGAGCAAATTTCTTCAACTTCCTCCATATAGTGGCTTGTATAAATAATCGTACATCCCATTTCATTCAATTTTTTTACAGAGTTTAAAATATAATTTCTTGATTGCGGATCGATTCCTACTGTTGGTTCATCCATAATGATGAGCTTTGGCCGGTGGGCGATCGCGCAAGCAATGTTTAATCGTCTTTTCATTCCGCCGGAGAAGCTTTTCGGATAGCTTTTATGTTTATCGCTTAACCCGACAAACTCTAATGCTTTTTCTACTTGCTCATGAAGTTGGGTACCGCGCAGCCCATAGAGACCTGCGAAAAATTTAACATTTTCGTATGTTGTCAAATCTTCATAAATCGCGATGTCTTGTGGAACGATACCGATATTTTTTTTGGCAAATCGGCTGTGCTTGTGTATATCTTTGCCAAGGATTTTAATTTCTCCAGAATTGGCACGCAAAAGCCCAGAGATCATGTTGATGGTCGTGCTTTTTCCAGCTCCGTTTGTCCCCAGAAATCCAAATATTTCCCCCTCTGCTACGGTTAAGGACATATTATCAACGGCGATAAAATCACCAAATTTTTTTGTCACGTTTTTTATTTCTAAAATGTTCATGATCTCACCTCTTTATTTTCAGTATGTTTTCAGTATAAAAAAGAAAATGAACTCATATAAGTGAATGAGTTCATTTCTTTAACATGAGAATATTCATATGTTACGTCTGAACTGGTTCATGTTTTTGGATAGGAAGAAGAGTGGTGACGGAAAAGCCGTTTGTACCATCGACAATGACCATGCCATTGACGGAAGCGGCCCGTTCTTCCATGCCGATGATGCCAAGGCCTTTTTTGATTTTATCTGCTCCTTTTCCATTATCCTTGACTTCCATTTTAATAAGCGTATTTAGTACGTGTATCTCGATAGAAATAACGGTGGCGTTGGCATATTTCATGGCATTAGTCAATGCTTCGGTCATGTTTTCATAAATAATTTTCCATTGAATGGGAGTGATGATCTCCAAATCACCTTTGCAGACCAATGGGATGTGCCTATGGTGCTGTGCGGCCATCTCTTCGATGAATAATTTCACTCGGTTCACGCCCATTTGCTCAGAACGAGGCTTTATATGCTTTAATGTCGTTCGGATGTTTTCGATGCCATCTTTTGAAATGTGGATGGCGTTTTGCAGTAATTCCTTCGCTTTATAGCTGTTCGTATCAAGTAAACGCTTGGCCGCTTCCATTTGGATCAGAGCGCCAGTCATGGCATGCCCGATTTGATCGTGAAGCTGTTGAGCGAGCCGATTGCGTTCTTCTAATTGCAGCATATATTGTGACTGTTTCATATATTCATAATAATCATTTAAGCTTTTGGTTAATCGATGAATATCTTTTCTCATGGTGTCAAGGGCGCTTTCTAATTTTGCGGCTCTTTGTACGTACTGTTCAGTGATCGTTACGCTCATGAAATGAAAGGACGCTGCAAGAAAATAGGCAGGGTGCAGGCTGTGAGAAATCACGGCAAGCGGAAGCATCAGCAAAATCAATAGCATCCATTTTTTATTGATGTAAATAGAAAAAAATTCGTATAGATTCATTGGCAAAAGCAACATAAAGAAAGGATCCACTTGAAAACTCGCAGCTAAAATAAGAATCATGGATAGCCATATGCCACTGTATTTAAGTTGTGTTTTTTTAAAAAGATAAATGCTCATATTAATGGAGAGATAAGCGAGCGAAGTAAACACAAACAAAGCCGCATTGATATGATCTGAATATAAATAGCAAATGCAGATATAGCACCATAAAATGAATTTATTTAAAATCAGTAAAAGCTCCATTGCGATCCCTCAATAAATTTTTCCTGTCAAATAATAAATGGCGATTTGTGTGCGATGCTGCAATCCGGTTTTATCTAAAATCGAAGTAATATAATTGGCGATCGTTCCTTCCGATATAAAAAGCTGCTTCGCAATTTCTTTATTTGAAAGCCCCTTAGCAATGCACGCCATGATTTCCATTTCCCGATCTGTGAAAAGCGTTTTATCAATTTTTGGCTCCGGTTCTTTGTCGTTTGTTAAATTTAATTTGATTTTTTCCATAATCACATCTTGCATAATGGTATTTCCATTGTATACAGCTTTAATCGCTTCTCGTATGCGTTCAGGATCCGTATTTTTTAAAAAATACCCTTTTGCGCCGTTGCGGATGGCGTCCAAAATGTATTCGTCATCATCGAAAGTGGTAAGGATCAGAGGTTTTGTGTTTGTTTGCTCGCATATGAGCTTGGTTGCTTCGACTCCATTCATGTTCGGCATGCGCACGTCCAGTAGCGCAATATCGACAGAAAATTTTTGGCAGTATTCAACAGCTTCTTGGCCGTCGTTGACGGTTGCTAATACGTCAAACTCATCATAGGTACTTAATATAATTCGCATCCCTTCGCGAACAAATGAATTATCATCCGCAATGATGACTTTGATTGTTTGGGGCGTTTGCGTAACGGACTCTTTCATGGATATTCATATCCTTTCTCTATATTATATTTTACGAAAAAATACAGAATGATAGGGCAGCACTCTGCTTCTTTCCTCGAACAAGAACGTGACGTTGTTCGAGAAGGGCATGCTAAAAATCTTCAGTCGGCCAGCAAACGGCTTGCTGACTACGATAGAAAAGCGAGGAATTAATAGGTTTTTATTGGATTTTCAACACGCCTAATCCTATTTCTTTTCGGTGTGATCGTATAAGTTCTCATGGGAAAATGGGTACCAAGAGGCAGGAACTGGTCCTCCTTGTGCCTTTATTTTTTATCTAATGAAGCCTCATATTTTAACGTTTGTATTTTTTAGCATGGAGATTGGGAGCGCTTTTGTAAAAAACGTTGTCTTTTTAGAACGGCTCTGTTTCATTCGATAGAAAATGTGTCCTTCTTGCTTTTTTATTATACAAAAGCTTCAGCTGAAAAACACATAAAAAAGAGCTTGCTCTGCAAGCCCCTCAGACTGTTGCCAAGCGGTTTCATCCTGTGTCACGGGCCTCGTCGTTCGTCTGCTCATGAACGTTTTTGTTCCGTTCATGGCCTCCACTCGGTTGCGTTTCTTGTCTGCCAAGCGCTTTCGTGAGACCTTCAATAAAGGATATGAAAATGGTTGTAGACAAAGTCAACATGGACTTTGTCTACAACATGCTTTTTTACAAATGATCGGTTTTTTTTGAGTATTCGTTTTTTCCCGCTTGTCGATTTTTTTCGTGAAGCATATTTTTCTCATGCTGTTTGGCGTTATTGTCTCGTGCTTTTTTATCATTATCGCTTGTATGAGCCATATGAAGCTTCTCCTCCTTTTTTAGAGGTTGTCTAGCGATAGTGTGAGCAACAAGAGAATGTTTTATGCTTCAATATATTCGTTTAAGAAAAAGAGGGCAAGTGTCCCAGGACCCGAATGTGAGCCGATGGCTGCTCCAATTTGGGAGATATAAAAGCGGGTACAGCCGAATTTGGCTTCAATTTGCCGCTTAAGTTCTAATGCGGTTTCCTCGTCATCGCCGTGGCTTATGCCGATGAGTTGCTTTTGCAAATCACTTCCGCGCTCTTCCATCAACTCAAGCATTCGCTTTAGCACTTTTTTGCGCCCGCGAATCTTTTCAAGCGGAATAAGTTTGCCGTTTTCTACGTGCAAGAGCGGCTTGATGTTTAAAAGGCCTCCGACAACAGCTGATGCCTTGCTGATTCGCCCGCCGCGCGCTAAAAATTCTAAGTTGTCAACCGTAAAGATGTGCTCCATTCGGCTGCAATAAGCATCGATTGTTTCACATAGCTGCTCATAAGGCATTCCTTTTTGTGCGAGCTCACTTGCTTTCATGACCACAAGCCCTAGGCCAAGCGATGCGCATTTGGAATCAATAATCGTTAATTGAAAATCAGGATATTGTTCTAAAACTTCTTCGCGCATCATCATGGCGGTTTGATATGTACCCGACAACTCTGATGAGAAAGCGATATAGAGAGCAGGGCGCCCGTCTTTAGCCAGCTCGGAAAATACTTCCTTTATTTTTTGTGGGCTTGTTTGGGATGTTTTTGCCACTTCCCCGTTGCGCATCGCCTCATACACCTGCTTTGGATCGATGGTGACGGCATCCTCATAGTCGCGGCCGCTTAAATGAACGATAAGAGGGAGCAAATAAATATGGCGCTCCTGCAAAAAAGAATATGGCAAATCACAACCGCTATCCGCTACAATATGAATCGACATTGTGTTCACCTTCTCACTATAAAATAAAAAATGATTTCGTCCTTATAAGTGTAACGAGTTAACAACAAAAATACAATTTCTCTTTTCTGATACGGAGTGATACGATGATTGGACTGCAGGTAAAAAAATTGGTGATCGTGTTAATGGATGCGCTGCTGAATGCGGCAGCGATGAATCTGTTTTTGATTCCGGCCAACGTTTATACGAGCGGTTTTGCTGGTATTGCTCAGCTTGCTTCAAAGCTTGTGGAAGATTATACTCCTTATCATCTTTCGACACGATTGCTCTTATTCCTGCTGAATATTCCTGTGGCCATTTTAGGGTGGAAAAAAATAGGGGAATCGTTTACGCTATACAGTTTTTTAGCGTAGCATTTATGTCGCTGTTTTTTAGAGGATCGAGAGTTTGCCTATAACTTGTTGAAGCCGCGGATCAACCCGCGGCTTCTTTAAAATGATTATAAATCGTTTAATTCATTCTGCAGTTGCCGCAGCTGTCTTTTTTCTGCCAAATTCGAATGAGTATAAGCAGAAGATAAAGCGTTTTTCGCTTTTTCAACCGTTTGTTCCTCTGTTGTTACTTTTGCAGTCATAACGGCTTTCTGAGCTTCTTGAAATAAACGGCTCCCCACAGTTAGTATCCTCCAAGGGAAGTTTCGATCGCTTCTTTTGCTTTTCGCTCTTCGGCTTCCGCATATGTCATGTGATAAGGGATTCTCTCATCATGTTTTTCCACAGCATCCGTGCTTTGCTGAATAAACCGCTTTGATTTATTTCGTTTACCCAAGACGCATTCCCCCTTGAAAATCAAGACGCATCGCTGCGTCGTTTATATTGTAACCGTGTTGGGGGAATGATAGTAAGGCAATTCGTTACAGCTTTAACAGCGATTTTAAATAAACAGCGATGCCGTCTTCCTCATTGGTTTTTGTCACATCATTGGCGATTTGTTTTAATGGTTCAATGGCATTTCCCATCGCGATGCCATATCCTGCCCATTGAATCATTTCAAGATCGTTGTCTTCATCCCCAAACGCGATGACGCGTTCTTGAGGGATTTGGAAATAGTTGCAAATTTGCTGCAATCCGAATGCTTTATGAACACCCGTACGAACAATTTCAATAATATGCCAAGGAGCAGCCCAACGGCGATGATGAAGCACATTGGCATGAACGGTGGATAAATAACGTTGCAGTTCATCGGCATGCTGTTCATCTGTATGAATAAGAACGCTCGTTGGATCAGCTTTTAACATGTTCCGCAAATCGCCAATTTCGATTTTGGGATTGCCCAATTTCACGAGATCCAACAGCTTTTCATCGTGGTCATGAAAATACACATCATCCATGACTTCCGCTAAAATGTTTTTGATGTGATATGTTTCGCTCACTTCAATAATTTCTTTAATGGTTTCCAGATTAAGCGGAGAGTGGCGTATTCCCCATGAGTCGTTTCTTGGATGATGCACAAAGGCCCCGTTAAAATTGACAATAGGTGTTGTTAAATGAAGCTCTTCATAATACATTTTGCTAGCGCGATAAGGTCTGCCAGTTGCTATGACAACGATATGACCAGCTTCTTTCGCGCGGAAAATAACCTGTTTAGTTAGCGGAGAGATCGTTTTGTCATCTTTTAACAATGTACCGTCTAAATCTAACGCAATTAAATATCGTTCCATAATAGCTCCTTTGTACATAGTTTTTGGATTTGGCATAAATGGATAAAGAGCTTACACAGATAGTGTAACTCTTTTCCAAAATTTTTGTCTACATGTTACACTAAAGGAAGAGAAAAAGTGTAAAGGAGTCTAAGTGGCTATGATTGTCATTAGAAATGAAGCGATTGCCGACATTCCTGTATTGCATGTGGTCAAGCAAGAGGCTCAGCAAGAAAAGCTGCCCCTTATCCTATTTGTGCACGGATTTACGAGCGCAAAAGAGCACAATCTTCATTTTGGTTATTTGCTGGCTGAGGCGGGATATCGGGTCATTTTGCCAGATGCGCTTTACCATGGAGAAAGAGCACAACGCCTCACAGACGAGCAGCTGCGATTATCCTTTTGGAATATTGTTCTGCGGACGATTGGCGATATAGAACAGATAAAAAATGAGCTCTGTTCTGGTGGTCTTGTACAGGAAGAGCGCATTGGCGTCGCCGGTACCTCAATGGGAGGAATCGTGACATTTGGCTCGCTTGCTGTGTATCCCTGGATTAAAGCCGCTGTTTCCTTAATGGGTAGTCCGTATTATCAAGCGTTTTTTGATGTTCAAATCGAAATGGTGAAAAATATGAAACGCAAGATTCTGTTGACAGATCAACAGCTGGAAAACGAGCGGCAGCGGCTGGCTCCGTACGATCTTTCGCTTCAGCCGGAGAAATTGCGCGGCCGCCCGCTCATGATGTGGCACGGGCAGCGAGATTCAGTGGTACCTTATCATTATACATATGAGTTTTATCAACAAATAAAACCTTTTTATGAGAACGGGAAGCTGAAATTTATTTCTGATGATGAGGCGGGACATAAAGTGACAAGAGCTGCGTTTTTGCAAACAGTTGATTGGTTCGCTCAGCATGTATGAATCTCTCACCTACACGTCATTTCAAGCCGGGAGATTTCTCGATGGACATGGTCCATAAATCGTTTGGGGGTAGAGGTGTTCAGCTGCGTCAAGCACGGTTTTTTGTTTGATTGCGACCAGGAGAAGGACGAAAGGAAGTTTCCATATCATAAACATAGGGGCCGAAGACCAGGCCCCTTCATTCGCTTATATATTTACTTTTTTTGTATGTTTCGCTTTTTTTCTGGTAGCATTCAAAGCAATAGAGCATTTCTTGTTCCTCGCTGATGACACCGTTTAAAAATCCTGACAAGCAATGAATCGGTTTGCCGCACTTTGAGCAAAAGCCGACGAACTCTTCCAAGGGCCATTCCCCTTTCATGATCATTAAAAATTTTTGAAACATGTGGATAGGCAGTGCTTCGTCGAATGGGTCTAGCAGTTTTCGTGTATATATAATCTATTATAATATAAAGGAGGTTCGTTTTATGAGCTAATGACCGGAAAATTTATATATAAAAAGTTACATGAAACTGGGACGAACGGTCTATGGAAAATAGATGGTCGCTGGAAGCTCCTTGATTTGCCTCCAACCGTCCAAAAAATGAGAAATTTTGCTTTTGAATCGGCTATATATTCCATATTTTTACTAAACATGAAAGTCGACTTAAAATGATGGAGTAAATGGGATTATATCAAAACGGATCTGTATGATCAGACAAAGCGGGGGATAGACGGTGGAACGGATGATCGGAGCGGTCTTGGCTGGAGGTCAATCGCGCCGCTTTGGCAGCCCTAAGGCGTTTGCCAAACGAAAGGATCAGTATTTTTTTCAAATCGCTGTCGATGCGCTGCATCCTTTTGTGAAAGAGGTGTATATTGTCAGCCATCCCGATCTTGTCGCACGTTTTGAGCGAATGGTGACAAACGAGAAGGTAGTGATGGATGAAGAGCGGTATCGCGGTCAAGGACCGCTTGCCGGCCTCTATACGGTTATGAAACAAACAGAAGCAGACTGGATATTTGTGCTTCCTTGTGACATGCCCTATATACAAAGCGACACAGTTGGCAGGATGGTATCATATGTTGATCATGCGTTTGATATTGTGGTCTCCACGCATTTTGGCCGGCTGCAACCATTGGTTGGCGCTTACCATCGCCGGACAATGAAGTGGATAGAACATATGCTGCAGCACGGCGACAACAGAATGAGATCGCTATTTGAACATTGCTCCGTTCGCTATGTCAATGAACAAGATTTTGGGGCAGAAGAGATCGTATTTCGGAATGTGAATGACTTAGATGAATATGCCGACATTGCAGCAGAATGAGAACAACGTTCGAAAGGGGAGAGCGTCACAAGTAAGGAAACTGAGCTGTAAGTGTGCAATCATAGCATGGTGTCAGGATCGACACATCATGCAAAGCTTTATTTTTTGCCTGAGCATGTTGGATGATGAAGATGAAGGATCGATGTTTTTTTCACGGCTGAATTTATCGATTTATGGTATACTTTCATGTAACATCCGCTTTTACAAACACAGCTGGCAAGCGCTTGTTGTTTAACATCATCCGCCGAGAAGTCTCCCATCTCTTAATGGAGGGGAGGAGTGGGAGGTTCATAAACATGATTGATCATCAAAACATGTTTATTCGATTTGAACATGCGGTTAAGAAAATATTTTATGATGAAAAGAGGAGGCACCATGAACCGAAATAAGCCGATAGTCGTTGATCGATGGGACCGGCCGCTGCGTGATTTGCGTATTTCTGTAATCGATCAATGCAATTTCCGTTGTGTTTATTGCATGCCGGCTGAAATTTTTGGTCCTCATTTTCGCTTTTTGCAGGAAGACGAGTTGCTGACGATGGATGAAATGGTGCTGGTTGCAGAAACCTTTGCCGAGTTAGGAGTAGAAAAAATCCGCATTACAGGCGGCGAGCCGCTGCTGCGGAAAGATTTGCCGCTGTTGGTTGAACGATTGGCCAATATCCCAGGTATCGGTGATATCGCTTTAACTACCAACGGAGTTCATTTAGTGAAAATGGCGAATCGATTAAAGGACGCAGGGCTTGGGAGAGTCAATGTCAGTTTGGATGCAATAGAGGATGAAATTTTTAAAAAAATGAACGGCGTCGGTGTTGGCGTTCAGCCTGTTTTGAAAGGAATCGCCGCGGCAAAAGAGGCGGGGCTGCTTGTGAAAGTAAATATGGTTGTAAAAAAAGGATGGAATGATTCCCAAGTCGTGCCAATGGCCAAGCATTTCAAAGCAGAAGGAATTCCTTTGCGGTTTATTGAATTTATGGATGTCGGGACATCAAATGGCTGGAATCTGTCACAAGTCATGACGAAAAAAGAAATATATGAACAAATTCAACAATGGCATCCGCTTGAGCCGATCGAACGGGCCTATTTTGGGGAAGTGGCGAGCCGATATCGTTACGTTGGAACGAATATAGAGGTAGGATTTATTTCTTCGGTCACCCAATCATTCTGCAGCAGTTGCACAAGAGCGCGGGTATCGGCGGACGGAGTATTGTATACTTGTTTGTTTGCCGCAAATGGAACGTCATTAAAGACATTGCTTCGTCAAGGGGCTGGTAAGAAAGCGTTAAAGCAGCTGGTAATGGAGACATGGACAAACAGAACGGATCGCTATTCAGATGAGCGTGCCCTGCAAGCAAATCAAGAACGGAAAAAAATTGAGATGTCCTATATCGGCGGATAGATTTTTAGTAAAAAAAGTGAGAGACATGATCGTGAAGGACCAATTCAACAGATTGGTCTTTTTTATTTGATTGAAAGAAGAGGAAGAATATCATCTGTACAAAAGTAAGGAAAGCGTGCAGAATCTTTATGAGACATGATAGAATCAGATAAACATACACTTATTGTGTCAGATTCGCTCGAATATGGGATGGGAGCTGTTACAAAATCCACGGTCGGAAGGGAAGATGATTTCTTGGGTCTTCAAGCGGCTTGTATATAAGAGAGTATAGAAGGTTTTTCATTCATTTTGTTAAAAGAATATACGATGTGGCGCGTTAGCAAGACGGATCGCTGTTTCCTATTTTATTTCTGCAGTTTGGCTGTATCGCTTTGAGCATCTAAAATAAATACAATTAAAAAACAGAAGATGGACCAGCGCTGTTACATGAAACAGCGATACCCATTTTATTGTGTACGGAATAAGTAAGGGGGATCGATGATGTTAGAAAAAAGAAATCCAATTCCTGTAGCGGAAGCGATTCAAAAAGTGATGCTTTATGCAAGAGAAGGAGAAAAAGAAAGGGTTCCGCTCACGGAGGCGTACGGGAGATATTTAGCGGAAGATCTTTATGCGGATCATGACGTTCCGCCGTTTGACCGCTCTCCATATGATGGATTTGCCATTCGAGCGGCCGATTCGGCACTTGCCAGCCTCGATCATCCTGTTGAGCTGGAAGTAATTGAAACGATCGGAGCGGGGCAAGTGGCCGCAAAAGCAGTAGCTGCATTTCAAGCGGTGCGAATTATGACAGGCGCGCCCATTCCTGATGGCTGCGACGCGGTAGTGATGCTAGAGCTAGCTAAGCAATATGAACGAAATGGAAAGACATATATATCGATTAAGCGTCCATTTCGTTCAGGGGATAACATTTCGTTCCAAGGAGAGGATGTTAAAAAAGGAGAAGTACTAGCGGAGAAGGGAATATTCATCAATCCTGGCGTGCAGGCGTTATTGGCTACGTTTGGCTATTCAGAGGTCAAAGTGGCTCAAAAACCGAAAATTGGGATTGCCGCAACAGGGAATGAATTATTGGATGTATCAGAGCCGCTTGTTCCTGGGAAAATCCGCAATAGCAATGCGTATATGATTCAGGCGCAAGTGCTTCGCAGCGGAGCCACTCCCGTTGATTTAGGAAAATTGCCGGATGATCCAGATCAATGTCTTGCCGCGATCGAACAGGCGCTTCCTGATGTGGATTTTCTGATTACAACAGGAGGAGTGTCTGTCGGCGATTATGATTATTTACCGGTGATTTATGAGCGGCTCGGCGCCGAAGTGTTATTTAATAAAGTAGCTATGCGTCCGGGAAGCGTAACGACGGTAGCCCAATTGGACGGCAAGCTGCTGTTTGGATTGTCGGGCAATCCGTCAGCGTGCTATGTCGGATATGAACTGTTCATCCGCCCTGTTGTGCGTACAATGCTATATTCATCCACTCCGCATTTATACAAGACGAAAGCCATCCTATTAGAGGATTTCACGAAGCCTAATCCGTTTACTCGTTTTGTTAGAAGCTATGTAAGTGCTCAAGGAGGGCAGCTTTATGCTTCGCCGGTTGGGATGGATAAATCGAATATTGTGACCTCTCTTGCTAAAGCCAATGCGCTGACCGTACTTCCAGGAGGCACTCGCGGCTTTGTCAAGGGGGATCTTGTGGATGTTTGGCTGCTCGATAGCGAAGAGGGAAGCGCCCAATGAAGGTTTGGCAAGTGGTCGGCTATAAAAATAGCGGAAAAACGACACTGATAGAGAAATGGATTCAACTGGCAGTACAAGCAGGATATAAAGTGGGAGCAGTGAAGCATCATGGCCATGGGGGGCTGCCGGAGACGGGACAGACGTCAACCGATTCAAACCGCCATCTGCGGGCAGGAGCGCTGGCGGCAGCGGTAGAAGGAGGCGGAATGCTGCAGTTGCATGCGATTCATCCAGAGTGGACGTTATCAAAGATTTTACACATGTATTCTCTTTTTTCTCTCGACTTTGTCCTTATCGAAGGATATAAAGACGAACCATACCCTAAAATCATAATGATTCGAACACCTTCGGATTGGGAGCAGCTTGGCCATTTGCAAAATATTATCGGTGTCATTGCCTGGCAGAAGGATTTCGTCCCTTTCGATATACCGTATCCTCTGTTTTCTCTTGATGATGAACAGACCTATTTGCAATGGGTTATGAATGAGGTGGAAAAAGCGAGATGAATGAGACATTATTTATGGTTACTGATCAGCCGATTTTGATTGAAGACGTGGTGCGAAAGGTCGTTCGCCCTGAGGCGGGAGCGGTTGCCGTTTTTGTCGGGACCGTAAGAGAATTTACAAATGGAAAACGCACGCTATTTTTACAATATGAAGCCTATACCACGATGGCAGAAAAAATGCTCGAACGCATCGCTCAAGAAATTAAGGAACGTTGGCCGGAAGCCAAAACCGCGATTACCCATCGAATCGGCAAGCTCGACATTTCCGATGTGGCCGTTGTGATTGCCGTGTCGACGCCGCATCGAAAGGATGCCTATGAGGCCAATCAATACGCGATCGAAAGAATAAAACAAATCGTGCCGATCTGGAAAAAAGAATATTGGGAGGATGGCACACAATGGGTTGGAAACCAGCTTGAAACGAAGGAATATCCAGATGGAAAGCCGAAGGAGGAGGATCTGGCGTGATCACGCTGCTTTTTTTCGCCTCTTTAAAAGAAGCGGTTGGGAATGGACAAATGAGCATAGAGTACGAACCGATCACAATTGAGCAATTAAAACGACAGATAGAAGTGAAATATGGGGTGAATTTGCAAAATGTGATGGTTGCGGTGAATGAAGAGTATGCCCAGGAGAATCAACGGTTGCAGCCGGGCGATGTAATTGCTTTTATTCCACCGGTTAGCGGAGGATAAAGATTGAAAGGCGTTCAAGGTCTCCCTTGAACGCCTTTTTATATAATGGAATGGAAGGAGAAGGACGGGGGAAGAATGTCCCTATATCTAAACAAATATTAACACAATAAGTTGGATCTCTCATTTTGTTCTTTAAATAGAAGCCTGCTTGTTTGCGATTTTGATAGAAAATACAAATAAAAAATAAATATACATTTGATTTTATTTTTATGCAGTATTATAATGATAACTACATGAATATCATTGTTCGAGGAGGACAACTATGAATATTGCAATCATTGGCGCAACAGGATACAGCGGTGTGGAATTGCTGAGATTTCTCCAGCACCATCCTCATGTTGAACGTTGCCATCTCTATTCTTCATCGCAGGATGGCATGGCGTTATCGCAAAGTTTTCCGCATACGGGCGAAAACAGAGGGAATGTTTTAAGAAAAATGGCGATTGAACAAATCGCTGCAGCCAATGATGTTGTCTTTTTTGCAACGCCTCCTGGAGTGTCCAGCGAGCTGTCCCCATTGCTAATTGAGAAAGGAATAAAAGTGATTGATCTCTCTGGCGATTTTCGTTTGAAAGATGGCACCGTATATGAGAAATGGTATAAGCGGCCAGCTGCGGAGCATTCATATTTGCAGAAAGCTGTGTATGGACTTTCCGAATGGAATCGAACAGAGATCCGAAAGGCTCAGCTGCTTGCGAATCCGGGATGCTACCCGACAGCGACGCTGCTTGGATTGGCGCCACTTGTGCAGAATGGGCTTATTGAAGAACAATCGATCATTGTGGATGCTAAATCAGGGGTATCAGGAGCCGGAAGAAAAGCGTCGTTAAATACGCATTTTTCCGAAATTAATGAAAATGTGAAAATTTATAAAGTAAATGAGCATCAGCATATCCCGGAAATTGAGCAAATGCTGAAGCTTTGGAACGAACACATTCAGCCGATTACGTTTAGCACCCATTTAATCCCGATGACGAGGGGAATTATGGCGACGATTTATGCTCAAGCGAAAGTAGAGCTGTCGCTTGAGACATTGCTAGATTTATATAAAACAAGTTATGAAACGGCTCATTTTGTCCGCGTCCGAAACTCCGGACAATTTCCAGCGACAAAAGAAGTGTACGGCTCAAACTATTGCGATATCGGCATCGCTTATGATGAAAGAACAGGAAGAATCACTGTTGTTTCTGTCATCGACAATTTAGTGAAAGGGGCCGCGGGCCAGGCTGTTCAAAACTTTAATGTGATGATGGGATGGAACGAGTCAGAAGGATTGAAGGTTGCCCCTATTTATCCATAGGAAGGAGAAGAAGCAAAATGTTAACGAAACAGGAGCATGAAATTTACTGCGTTGCCAATGGGGCCGTTGTTACCCCAAAGGGATTTAAGGCGGCAGGTGTACACGCTGGTTTGCGATATATAAAAAAAGATCTTGGAGTGATTGTTTGCGATGTGCCTGCCTCCTGCGCAGCCGTTTATACTCAAAGCCATTTTCAAGCTGCTCCGCTGAAAGTTACGCAAGAGAGTATCGCGGTTGAGCAAAAATTGCAGGCGATCGTCGTCAATAGCGCATGCGCCAATGCGTGTACAGGAGAGCAGGGATTAAAAGACGCCTATGAAATGCGGGAGCTTTGCGCTCTGCAATTCGGGCTGCCTTCGCACTACGTAGCGGTCGCTTCTACGGGAGTCATTGGAGAGTTTTTGCCGATGGAAAAAATTCGCGAAGGCATAAAAAAATTGCAGCCGAGCGTTACAGAGGAAAGCGCACATGCGTTTCAAACCGCCATTTTAACGACCGATACAGTCATGAAGCAAGCCTGTTATCAAACGACGATTGAGGGGAAAACCGTGACAATCGGAGGGGCTGCCAAAGGATCAGGAATGATTCATCCTAATATGGCGACGATGCTCGCTTTTATTACAACAGATGCTAATATTTCCTCGCCCGTTTTGCAGGAGGCGCTTCGTTCCATTACTGATCTATCGTTTAATCAGATCACGGTCGATGGCGATACGTCTACAAATGATATGGTGGTCGTCATGGCGAGCGGCCTTGCTGAAACAACCGAATTAACGCCGCGACATCCAGAATGGAATAAATTTTACGATGCATTAAAGAAAACATGCGAGGATTTGGCGAAACAAATTGCCAAAGATGGAGAAGGAGCGACCAAGCTGATTGAGGTTCGCGTATCAGGGGCTGTGACGGATGACGATGCCAAGCGTATCGCCAAACAAATCGTCGGCTCTAATCTTGTCAAAACGGCGGTTTATGGAGCGGATGCCAATTGGGGAAGAATTATCGGCGCGATCGGTTACGCGGATGCAACCGTCAACCCTGACTGCGTCGATATTGCATTAGGGGATATTGTCATGCTAAAAGCAAGCGAACCCCAACCGTTTTCTGAAGAGGAAGCAACGGCTTATTTGCAAAATCATGAAATTATGATTCATGTTGACCTGCATCTTGGAAATGGTACAGGAGTCGCATGGGGATGCGATTTAACTTATGATTACGTGAAAATTAACGCAAGCTATCGCACGTGATGATGGGAGGAAGAGGAAAATGGAGGGAACGATTGTCATTAAATGCGGAGGAAGCGTTCTTAACGAATTATCTTCATCATTTTTTCAAAGCTTGCAAGCGTTGCATGCCCAAGGAAAAAATATTGTCATCGTTCATGGAGGAGGGCCGGAAATTGGGCAAATGTTAAAGCAGCTGGCGATTGAAAGCGAGTTTGTGAATGGATTGCGGAAAACGACAAAAGAAGGATTGGATGTCGTTGAAATGGTCTTAGCCGGAAAAGTAAATAAACAGCTTGTTTCGCTGCTTTGGCAATACCATTTGCCTGGTGCTGGGGTGTCCGGCGTGGATGGCCGGTTGCTTGAAGCGGCTCCGCTTGATCTTGAACGGCTAGGGTATGTGGGAACCGTCACCCGCGTTAACGCATCATTTTTAGCCCATTTTCTTCGTGTTCGTTATATCCCGGTGATCGCGCCGATCGGATGCGATCAGAACGGACAAAAATATAACATTAACGCCGATACGGCCGCTGGTGCTATCGCCCAAGCATTGCGAGCCCAACAGCTCATTTTTGTGACCGATGTTCCAGGAGTGCTGCACAACGGTTCACTTGTGGAGTATGCAACAGCAGAAGAAATTGAAAAAATGATAGAGGACGGAATTATTTCAGGAGGGATGATCCCGAAGGTCAAAGCAGCGCTAAGCGCTTTGTCGGATTCTCTGCCTGAGGTGATGATTGTAAGCGGGAAGCACTCATTTTATTCAGAAGGAAAACTACATGGAACGAGCATTCAAAAGGAAGCGGGGGTTTGCTAATGGGAGCGTTATTTCCGACGTATAATCGTTGGGATCTATGTGTGGAATCGGCACAAGGAACGACAGTTGTCGCTACAGATGGCAAGCAATATTTAGATTTTGTGGCTGGAATTGCGGTTTGCAATTTAGGGCATCGTCCGCCACAAGTGCAAGAGGCATTGGAAGCTCAGCTAAATAAGGTGTGGCATACTTCTAATTTATTTACAAATCCATTGCAGGAAGAAGTGGCTCAGCTGCTTGCCGGGCATAGCTGCGGGGATTATGTGTTTTTCTGCAATAGCGGTGCGGAAGCAAATGAAGCGGCGTTAAAGCTGGCAAGAAAGTATACAGGACGGGCAAAAGTGATTTCTTTTCAGCAGTCGTTTCATGGCCGGACGTTTGCTACGATGTCGGCAACAGGACAAGAAAAAGTTCATAAGGGCTTTGGACCGCTTTTACCGGAGTTTGTTCACCTTCCGTTTAATGACATAGAGGTGCTGGAAAAGGAAATGAGTGAACAAGTGGCGGCTGTGATGCTGGAAATCGTGCAAGGCGAAGGCGGAGTAAGACAAATCAATGAATCATTTTTACAAAAAACTGTTCAGTTGTGTCGACAATATGGAGCATTGCTGATCGTTGATGAGGTGCAGACGGGAATTGGACGGACCGGGAAGGCGTTTGCCTATCAGCATTTTTCGATTGAACCAGATATTATTACGACAGCCAAGGGATTAGGAAGCGGCTTTCCGGTCGGAGCGATGATTGGCAAGGCCTTTTTGCGAGATGCGTTTACAGCGGGAACTCACGGCTCCACATTTGGCGGAAATCCGTTAGCAATGGCGGCGGCGAAAGCCACCTTGCAAGTGATTTTCCAAGATGATTTTTTACAAAGCGTAGCAGAAAAAGGACATTATTTCTTAGAGCAGCTTCGCACGGCTTTAGCCGGAGTCGGACATGTGCGAGAAGTGCGCGGCCTCGGCTTATTAATAGGAATCGAATGCGAGGCGGACGTGGCAAAGCTGATTCCACTTATCCATGAAAAAGGATTGCTTGTACTGCCCGCTGGCGCGAATGTGATTCGTTTAGTGCCGCCGCTGATTGTAACGAAAGAAGAACTGGATAGGGCTGTTGCCATCTTGAAAGAAGTGTTGCTAAACGAATATGTGGCTATTTCCTAGGAGCGGAATTTTTTTTCATAGTGAATGCATAAAAATTCCCATTTTGTAATAAAAATTCGACAATGAGGTGTCTGCGATGAACGCTTGTTTGCATTTAGCAAATGGAAAGACATTTGCCGGAGTTCTTGAAGTGCCGGGAGAAAACGGGGAAATTCAAGGGGAAGTCGTCTTTTATACAGGAATGACCGGCTATCAGGAAGTGCTGACAGATCCTTCATATAAAAACCAAATCATTGTGTTCACGTATCCACTGATTGGAAATTATGGAATTAATGAAGCCGATTTCGAAAGTAAAAAACCGCATGTGCAGGCGGTGATTGTATATGAGGCAAGTCAGCAAGGATACCATTATGAAGCGAAATATAGTTTAAAAGAATACTTGCAGCAATGGAAGATTCCGCTATTAACCCATGTGGATACGCGGGCGCTGGTAAAAGAGATTCGCAATCAAGGAACGATGATGGGGTGGATTGCTCCAGGAGAATCGGAGATTGGCGCACTCAAGGAAATTCGCTTTCCTGTTGCAAGTGTATCCACTGAGCAAATGTCCGTATATGGAAACGGCGATACGCATATTGTACTCGTCGATTTTGGCTATAAGAAATCGATAGTGCAATCTCTGGTAACAAGAGGATGCCAAGTAACCGTCGTTCCTTATCATACGCCATTTTCCGCTATTAAAGCATTGCAGCCCGACGGGATCGTTTTATCCAATGGCCCGGGAGATCCGAAGCAGCTGGCGGAATATTTGCCGACTATCCGAATGATGATTGACCATTATCCGACGCTTGCGATTTGTTTAGGACACCAGCTCGTCGCATTATCATACGGAGCCAACACAGAGAAGCTCCGCTTTGGACATCGCGGAGCCAACCAGCCCGTTTATGATTTGCAGAAGAAAAAGGTGTTCATGACTTCGCAAAACCATAGTTATGTGGTCAATAAAGAAAGTTTGGCCGCTACGCCGTTTGACATTCGCTTTATCAATGTGAACGACGATTCGGTAGAAGGAATGGTTCACCGATACAAACCGATTTTATCGGTTCAGTATCACCCGGAGGCACATCCCGGACCAAATGATACAGAACATATTTTTGCTGAATTTTTGCAAGCAGTGAACAAAGGAGAGAAAGTATATGCCTAAAGATCCATCACTTCAATCGATTTTAATCATCGGATCTGGACCGATTGTGATTGGTCAAGCGGCGGAGTTTGACTATTCTGGTACGCAAGCATGCATCGCTTTAAAGGAAGAAGGCTATCGCGTCATTCTAGTCAATAACAATCCGGCTACGATTATGACTGACGATGTTCATGCAGATGCTGTTTATTTTGAGCCATTGACAGTCGATAGCTTGGAGAGCATTATCGCGAAAGAACGGCCTGATGGCTTGTTGGCGACCTTTGGAGGACAGACGGGATTAAACTTAGCGTTTCAGCTCCATGAAGCAGGAGTTTTAACGAAATATGGCGTGAGATTGCTTGGAACACCGATTGAAGCGATCCAAAAAGGAGAGGATCGGGAAGCGTTCCGCCAGTTAATGTATGAGTTAAACGAGCCGGTGCCAGAAAGTGAAATTATTACGAATGTAGCGGACGCAGTTGCTTTTGCTGAAAAGATCGGCTTCCCGATCATTATCCGTCCAGCCTATACATTAGGGGGAAGCGGCGGAGGAATTGCGGAAACCATGGAGCAATTTGTATCCCTCGTTGAAAAGGGATTGGCGGAAAGTCCCATTACCCAATGTTTGGTGGAGCGCAGTGTGGCAGGATACAAAGAAATCGAATATGAAGTGATGCGCGACGATACCGATACTTGCATTACAGTTTGCAACATGGAAAACATCGATCCTGTCGGAGTTCATACGGGTGACTCCATTGTTGTGGCCCCATCCCAAACCTTAACGGATGAAGAATATCATATGCTGCGCTCATCGGCAGTAAAAATTATTTCAGCGCTCGGAATTATTGGCGGATGCAACATTCAATTCGCGCTCGATCCGTTTAGCAAAAATTATTATTTAATCGAGGTGAATCCGCGCGTCAGCCGTTCCTCCGCTTTGGCATCCAAAGCGACCGGATATCCGATTGCGCGCATTGCTGCCAAATTGGCTGTTGGCTATACATTAGCGGAATTGCTAAATCCTGTTACGAAAAATACATTTGCCAGCTTTGAACCAGCGCTTGATTATGTTGTTGTCAAATTTCCGCGTTTGCCATTTGACAAATTTCCAAGCGGCGACCGCCGCCTAGGAACGCAAATGAAAGCGACGGGGGAAGTGATGGCGATTGACCGCAATTTGGAGCGCGCCCTGCAAAAGGCTGTCCGTTCATTGGAGGGGGCTAATAACGGATTGTTTTTGCCGGAGATGTCCACCAAGACGAATGATGAATTAAAAGAGCTATTAATTCATCAAGATGATCGCCGCTTTTTTGCAATTTTAGAATTGTTCAGACGCGGCGAAGAGATCGAAACGATCTATCAACTAACCAAAATCGACCGCTTTTTTTTAAATAGTTTTTATCAGCTTATTATGCTTGAGCAACAAGCGAAAGCCGCCCATTTTGCTCATATTGATGCCGCAATGCTTCGCTTATTGAAAGAAAAAGGCTTTTCTGATGCTTTTTTAGCGAGTATTTGGAATGTAAAGGAAGCGGAAATTCGCCGCAAGCGGAAGCAGCTTGGCATTATTCCAGCTTATAAAATGGTAGATACGTGTGCAGCGGAATTCCACTCGGAAACGGATTACTATTACTCCACTTATTTTGGTGCGGATGAACGAAAAGCAAGCGATAAAGAAAAAGTTCTTATTATCGGAGCAGGGCCGATTCGAATCGGCCAAGGAATTGAGTTTGACTACAGCTCCGTTCATAGCGTCTATGCTCTTCAGAAAGAAGGATACGAAACCGTCTTGATTAACAATAATCCGGAAACCGTTAGCACCGATTTTGCAGTGGCGGATCGTCTTTATTTCGAACCGCTTGTGTTGGAAGATGTGCTTAATGTGATTGAGGCAGAACAAATTCAAAAAGTGGTTGTCCAATTCGGGGGACAGACAGCGATTAATCTAGTAAAAGAACTGGAAGAGGCAGGTGTGACCATTTTAGGCGCCTCATACGATGTCATTGACCAGCTGGAGGATCGTGATCGTTTTTATCAGCTTTTAGAGGAATTAGCGATTCCACACGTGCCTGGTGTAATAGCCGAAAATGAAAATGAGTTGGTGGAAAAAGCGGAAAAGATCGGTTATCCGGTGTTGCTTCGTCCGTCATATGTGATCGGCGGCAAAGGCATGTTTATTGTACAAAATGAACAGCAATTGTTGCAGCAAGCGGCCACTTTGACGTATCCCGTACTGATTGATGCGTATTTGGAAGGAAAAGAAGCCGAAGTCGATGTGGTAGCCGATGGAAAGAGCGTACTGATTCCAACCATTATTGAGCATGTTGAAAAAGCGGGCGTCCATTCAGGTGATAGCTATGCGTGGCTGCCAGCGCAAACGCTGTCAGAAGATGAAAAAGCCAAGATAAAAACATTTGCTGAAAAAATTGTGCAAAAGCTTCAATTCAAAGGTTTAATGAATATTCAATTTGTCATCGCAAATGGCGAGGTGTATGTGCTGGAAGTCAACCCTCGCGCGAGCCGAACGGTGCCGATTGTCAGCAAGACGACGGGAATTCCACTTGCGCAAATTGCGACAAAATTATTGCTTGGGAAATGCTTAGATGAGGTAAATGATTCTGTGACAAACAGCTTCAGCGATATGCCCTACATTGTTTTGAAATATCCCGTTTTTTCAATGCATAAGCTGCCTGGAGTCGATCCGCTTGTCGGGCCGGAAATGAAATCGACAGGCGAAGGAATTAGCATTGCTCATACAGCAGCGGAGGCAGCCGGCAAAGCGTTCCATTCTTATTTGACAAAAAAAGCAGATGCTTTCGAGGTTTATGTGGATGCAGAAATAGAGCAAATACAAGCGCTCGTAGAAGCAATGAAGAATAAGCGAATCAAGCTTGTGAGCCACATTCCATTTTCTGAATGGGTAAAGCGAAAAGAAGCATTAGCCTTTTTTAATTTCAAAAACGATCAACAAGCTGCGGAACAACGGATGCTTGCTTTGTCACGGCAGCTGCTGGCCTTTACGGAAGTGGAAACGTGCAAGCTGTTTTTGCAGGCGCTTGATTCTGACGATTTTTCCGTTCTTTCGATTCAGGAATGGCTTAAATTAAAAAAACAAACAGAGGAAGCGGTGATAGGATGAATGCGACAATCCATTCATTAAAAGGAAAGGATTTATTAACATTAATCGATTTTTCTTCTGAGGAGATCCATGATTTACTAACGTTAGCAAGTGAGTTGAAACAAAAGCAGCTGGCAGGTCAAGCCTATACACCATTAACAGGGAAAACATTGGCGATGATTTTCGAAAAGCCATCTACGCGGACGAGAGTATCCTTTGAAGTGGGGATGACACAGTTAGGCGGACATGCGCTTTATTTAAACAGCAATGATTTGCAAATTGGCCGCGGGGAAACCATTGCTGATACGGCAAGAGTATTATCGCAATATGTAGATGCGATTATGATTCGCACATTCGCCCATAGCAAAATCGAAGAGCTTGCACAGTACGCAACGGTGCCCGTTATTAACGGATTGACAGATGACGATCATCCATGCCAAGCACTGGCTGATTTACTAACCATTTATGAAACGAAAAAACAGCTAAAGGGACTGAAGCTAGTATATGTCGGAGATGGCAATAATGTTGCCCATGGATTAATGATCGCCGCTGCCAAAGTAGGGATGGATTGTACGATTGCATGCCCGGTAGGCTATGAACCGAAAGAACAATATGTCGAGGCTGCAATCGAAGTAGCCAAACAAACAGGATCACAAATTGTCGTGACCCATTCTCCACAAGAAGCGGTGAAACATGCTGATGTCATTTATACGGATGTATGGACGAGCATGGGACAAGAACAGGAAAGCCAGCAGCGGCTGGCAGTGTTCCAGCCGTTTCAAGTCAACGAACAGCTAGTGAAGCAGGCTAAGCCAGATTATATGTTTTTGCATTGTTTGCCTGCTCATCGCGACGAAGAAGTGACAGCTGGCGTCATTGACAGCGACCATTCTTATGTATTTGAGCAAGCGGGAAATCGTCTCCATGTCCAAAAAGCCATTTTGCTATCGTTATTATCATGCTGAAAAACACCGGAGGTTACTCCGGTGTTTTTTTGCAAATCATTCCACGATTTGCATGAGTGAATGATAAAAAGAGGGGAGATGATAAGCGTGTACGCTGCTTGAAGGAGGGGATGAGCATGGGCCAAAGACGTCATTTTGGACCAGGGGACAAAGCGCCCAACAATGGTGTATATATTGAAATCGGAGAAACAGGAGATAACGTGAAAAATCCTAAAAAAGTGAAGCTCAAAGCGGGAGATACATTCCCAGAAACGTCCAATCATAATCGCCATTGGACTTATATGCGCAAACCATAACGATCGATGCAGCCGTTGATATGGTAGACAAAGCAGATTTTTTCTTTGTCTACCATTATTTTGAGGCGTTACTCATTTCAGTTGTTTCCACTTCAAAATGTCTTAAAAACGCTGGGCAGAGAAAGAAGAGAACCGAACGAAGACGTTACCGTGCAGACGAACGAGACGCTGTGACGCAGGATAATAGACTGAGCCATTCTCACCGTGGGAATGGCTTTTCCTGTGGGACAAGGGTATAATATATATAAAGGTCAAAAAAAGTCAAAAGACAGGTGAATGTCATGGATATGAACAAGCTAACAGAAAAGATGCAGGAGGCGCTGATCTCTGCTCAATCCATCGCCAAAACGTATCATCATCAAATGATGGATATCGATCATCTTTTGCTGGCGTTGTTGGAGCAGGAAGAAGGGCTGGCCAAACGCATGCTCTCTCTTCTACATATCAATATTAACAAAATGGCTGTAGATCTCCGTTCATTTTTAAAAAGAAAACCTGAAGTGATGGGGGAGGAAGAAATTGTCTACATGGCGCCTCGTTTGGAACGGTTGCTCACCAACGCTGAACAGGAAGCAAAACAGATGAAGGATGAGTATACCTCTGTAGAACATTTGCTTTTGGCGTTAACCAATGAAAAAAATGAGATCGGGCAGCTGCTGCAAAAGTACGAATTAAATCGTTCGAGACTTTTACACGTATTAAAAGAAATAAGGGGGAATCAGCGCGTGACAAGTGCAAATCCAGAAGCTACATATGAGGTATTAAAAAAATATGGCCGCGATTTAGTGGAAGAGGCGCGCGCCGGAAAAATTGACCCTGTCATCGGCCGCGACAGTGAAATTCGCCGTGTGATCCGCATTTTATCGCGTAAAACCAAAAATAATCCAGTGCTTATTGGCGAACCGGGAGTGGGAAAAACAGCGATTGTCGAAGGGCTTGCTCAACGGATTGTTCGGAAGGACGTACCGGAAGGCTTAAAAGATAAAATCATTTTTGCTTTAGATATGAGCTCTTTAATCGCAGGAGCGAAATTTCGCGGGGAATTTGAAGAGCGCTTAAAAGCTGTATTAAATGAAATAAAAAAAAGCGAAGGAAAGATCATTTTATTTATTGACGAGTTGCATACGATTGTCGGTGCTGGAAAAGCCGAGGGGGCTATTGATGCAGGAAACATGTTAAAGCCGATGCTCGCTCGCGGGGAATTGCGCTGCATTGGCGCTACCACTTTGGATGAATATCGACAATATATCGAAAAGGACCCGGCTTTAGAGCGACGGTTTCAGCAGGTGCTTGTGGAAGAGCCGAGCGTGGAAGATACGATTTCTATCTTGCGTGGTTTAAAGGAACGGTTTGAGATTCATCACGGCGTGAATATTCATGACCGCGCGCTCGTTACCGCTGCGGTATTATCAGATCGCTATATTTCTGAACGTTTTCTTCCTGATAAAGCCATTGATCTTGTTGATGAAGCGTGCGCCATGATTCGCACAGAAATTGATTCAATGCCATCAGAATTAGATGAGGTGATGCGTCGTGTGATGCAGCTTGAGATTGAAGAAGCAGCGTTGCGCAAGGAAGAGGATGAAGCGAGCCGGGAACGTCTGGAAGCTCTCAAACAGGAGCTGGCCAATTTAAAAGAAAAAGCCAATAGCATGAAAGCGAAATGGCAACAGGAAAAAGAAGCGATTCAGCAAATACGCGGTGTTCGTGAGGAACTGGAAAGAGCAAAACGAGAGCTAGAAGAGGCTGAAAATGCTTATGATTTAAATAAAGCAGCTGAGCTGCGCCATGGACGCATTCCGGAACTGGAAAAGCAATTAAAGCAACTTGAACAAGATGCGAGCCGAACAGAAAAAGAAGGGCGGCTTTTGCGGGAAGAGGTGACGGAAGAAGAAATTGCCGAAATCGTCTCAAGATGGACCGGCATCCCATTAACGAAGCTAGTAGAAGGGGAACGAGAAAAGCTGTTGCGCTTGCAGGAGCTATTGCATCAACGCGTCATCGGTCAAGACGAAGCGGTAGAGTTGGTGGCAGATGCCGTGTTGCGGGCGCGCGCCGGTATTAAAGATCCGCGCCGACCGATTGGATCCTTTCTATTTCTAGGGCCGACAGGGGTAGGGAAAACGGAGCTGGCCAAGGCGTTGGCGCAAGCGCTTTTTGATAGCGAAGAACAGATGGTTCGGATTGATATGTCGGAGTACATGGAAAAGCACGCGGTATCGCGGCTGATTGGCGCGCCTCCCGGATATGTCGGTTATGAAGAAGGCGGACAGCTGACAGAAGCGGTGCGTCGCAAGCCGTATTCGGTTATTTTGCTTGATGAAGTGGAAAAAGCGCATCCGGAAGTGTTTAATATTTTATTACAAGCGCTTGACGACGGCCGCATTACGGACTCACAAGGAAGAACGGTGGACTTTAAAAATACCGTCATTATTTTAACATCGAATATCGGTTCACACACACTACTGGAAGCAGGGCAAGAAAATGGCGAAATTGGCGAAGAAGCTCGCAGTCAAGTGATGCAGCAATTGCGAATGCACTTCCGGCCGGAATTTTTAAATCGCATTGATGATATCGTTCTATTTAAGCCGCTGACGATAAAAGAGTTAAAGGGAATTGTGGACAAGTTTGCGGGAGAACTGGGCACACGCCTTGCGGATCGCCATATTTCTGTAACGCTGTCAGAGCGTGCGAAAGAGTATATCGCGCAAGCAGGTTTTGATCCTGTCTATGGAGCGCGTCCATTAAAGAGATTTATGCAGAAGCGGATTGAAACGCCTCTGGCCAAAGAAATCGTGGCGGGACGGGTGAAGGATCACAGCCGGATTGTCGCGGACTATGAGAACGAGCAAATCGTGATCAAGACGAATGCTGAAAGCGAAATGTAACTATTTTTGACCGCAGAGTAATATGAATGAAAGTTGTACACCATAATTTGGAATCAGCGTCGTCCGTTGAAAGTAAGCGTTCGGTCACGTCAAAGCGTGCCGGCGAAATCGGATATCACCTGCTCAATGGTGGGCAAATGCTCGCCCATCAAGTTGTAATGGCAGAGAGTATTGACAAAAGGAGGCTGCCTTTTTAGACAGCCTCCTTTTGTGCAGCGCACTAAGAGCTAGGTTCTGCTTTTTAATGATGGTCATGATGGCCAACAGGATCATTAGGAAGCAAGCTGCCAATGATGATGACAAAAATCGTCATAGCCACTCCTAAAAAAGCGCCTGTTGAAAATTGATAAGAACTTCCTTGCATGGAACTAATGACATATGTAGCCATTTGTGCTAGCAAGAATGTCCAAAAGAGCGTCCAAAAAAATCTCATGATTTTCACCTCAACATTTCTTGCTTTCTTTATCTATCTTATCACAAATCGCTTTCATGGAAAATGTTCTTCTTTTTAGGCTGATACCCTTTCCATCTTTGAAGTGTTCACATATATTTCTAATGTACAGCTATGCTTTGTAGAAGGCAACAAACAGGGGTTTCATTGAGGTATAAGTGATCAGGAGAGGATGATGATTCGCTTTTCTGCGCATAACGATTATTGTTCGAAGGGCGGCAGAAAAGCAATAAAGGTAATCAATTTCTAAATGATATTGATTCATCGACAACACACCTGGGAAAGTAAAGGTGAAATAATATGACGATTCAGCAGCGTTTTTTCCAATTAGATGATCAATGGTGCATCATCCATGTACCGGAGCGCCCAAATGGGTTTGGCGTTCTTCTTCTTGGAGATGTCAATCATTATGTAACAGAAAATGCAAGCTTCTGGACCGAGCACGAAGGAAGACGGCAACTGCTAGATGATCTGCTTCAATATGGATACACCATTTTTTCTTCCCATTTGTACGGGCGGCATTGGGGAAGTGATCAGGCGCTTCGGTTGGCGAAACAACTGATCTACTATGTATTAAAAAGTGAAATTCTTAATCATCGTATTTATCTTTTAGCCGAAGGAATGGGGGCGCTTGCCGCCTTGCGACTGATGGAGGAAATATCTCCACAAATTCGGGCGGTGGCGATGTTTAGTCCATGTCTAAATTTGCGAGCACAACTGGAATACGAAAAGGAAAACAAATTTTTCTACAAACGTCTAGTAAACGATATCGCCGATGCCTATAGAGTAGACAAGACTAAAGTATATGATGTGATTCCTTGTTCTTCTTTGACTTTTTCCCATGTACCGACGAAAATATGGCAGCTATCCGGAGTAACGCCTTATCCTTCTTCCCTTCACTGCCGTAAGTATGCAGAAATAGCAAAAGAAAAAAAGCTGCCTGTGGAAGTTTTGTATCATTTACCGGAAAAACGATATCGGTTTGCCAGAGCCATTCACCAATTCTATGAAAAGTATAATCGATTATGATGAGCTCCTCTATCGCTCTTAGGAACGATAGAGGAGTTTTTGCAGCAGAAGGATCCACGCAACGAGTTAGATAAGGAGGCTGGTGAAGCATGCTTTACAGAAGCTTTTCTAAAAATGCGCTCTACTTTCCCACTATTCATGCTATTTGAAGATGAAAACATGGCTTCTGCACAAACGGTAATAATCCATTCTTTTACTAAAAATATGGCTTGCCGACTACGGCAGAAAAGCGAGGAATCAAACAATGTCAATTGGTTTTATTGGATCATCAACACACCTGTGGTTTCTGGAATAGCAACGGCCGGAGAGATCTGGTGACTTACCTTTGCCATGTATTCGTGTGGAAAAAATAGGAACCGCACAATCGGTTCGTTTCGATCTACGTTATTTATTTTTTTAATAAATCCGTAAAAGAAGTAAACGTTTTCATGAATGGTTTGAGTTGATGGAACGAGGAGACAAGTGTATCAATGTCCTGCATAAGCTGTAGAAAATCAACCCCCTGCTGGGAAGAGGATGTTTCTGCTACGTTTGTTTGTTTTTCTTGACGAAATGGAAAGTCTCCAAACATTAGACGAGAAAAACGGTCATTTAGCTGATGGGTCGTTTGTTTTTCTTCTTCCACATGAGATCCCCCTTTCTCCTTATAAGCAATTTATGTTCAGAAAAGTAGAAATGATTAGACAGATGACATGGACCAAACATTTATATTGCGTGATTATGAAAACTTCGATAAAATTAGTACCAAGTAATAGTAATTGGTTATATAACAATAAAGGAGATGTTCTGCATGAATGCAGGTATTATCGGAATCGGCCGGTATTTGCCGGAAAAGGTAGTCACCAACCTCGATTTGGAAAAAATGATGGATACGTCTGATGAATGGATTCGGACTAGAACGGGAATTGAAGAGAGAAGAATTGCCGCTGATGATATTGACACGTCAGATATGGCTTATTTTGCTGCTGTGAAGGCTCTTGAGAACGCCCGGATCTCAGCTGCGGAACTTGATTTAATTTTAGTGGCTACAGTAACGCCGGATCGTCCATTTCCGTCAGTTGCTTGCATGCTGCAAGAAAGATTGGGGGCGACAAAAGCAGCAGCCCTAGATATTAGTGCAGCCTGCGCTGGCTTCATGTATGGAATGGTTACAGCAAAGCAATTTATTGAAAGCGGAACATATCGATATATATTAGTGATAGGAGCGGAAAAATTATCGAAAATCGTAAATTGGGAGGACCGCAATACGGCTGTTTTATTTGGTGATGGGGCAGGTGCTGTCGTGATGGGACCCGTTTCCGAAGGCCGCGGCATTGTATCCTTTGAATTAGGAGCTGACGGAACAGGAGGAAAACACCTATATCAAGACGAATATGTTGTTATGAATGGTCGAGAGGTGTTCAAATTTGCGGTTCGTCAAATGGGGGAATCATGCATTCACGTACTCGAAAAAGCAGGATTGTCTAAACAGGATGTGGATTTTTTAGTTCCGCATCAAGCCAATATTCGTATTGTTGAAGCAGCTAGACAGCGCTTGGAGCTGCCGGAGGATAAAATGTCAGCAACCGTCAGAAAATATGGCAATACGTCCGCTGCTTCTATTCCAATTTCGATTGTCGAAGAACTAGAGGCTGGAAAAATCAAAGACGATGATCTAATCATTATGGTTGGTTTTGGGGGCGGTTTAACATGGGGAGCGATCGCCTTAAGATGGGGACGCTAAAATAACGATGAAAGCTCTTTGACTACAAACGGAAAGAGAGGCAAAAAGGATGGAAAAGAGAAGAGTCGTTGTCACAGGTTTGGGAGCAGTGACTCCGCTTGGTAATGATGTGGAAACAACATGGGAACGTATAATAGCAGGCGAAAATGGCGTGGGTCCGCTGACTCGTGTCAATCCAGATGATTATCCGGCAAAAGTTGCGGCAGAGGTAAAGGATTTTAATCCGGAACTTTATATGGATAAACGTGAAGCGCGTAAAATGGACCGCTTTACTCAATATGCGGTAGCATCTGCACTTATGGCTGTAAAAGATGCCAATTTAACAATCAATGAAGAAAATGCCGAGCGAGTGGGCGTATGGATTGGCTCAGGAATCGGCGGAATGGAAACATTCGAGCAGCAGTTTGAAATTTTTCAACAGCGCGGTTATCGCCGTGTAAGCCCATTTTTTGTACCGATGATGATTCCTGATATGGCGGCAGGGCAAGTATCGATTATATTAGGAGCAAAAGGAATCAACTCTTGTACAGTTACAGCATGCGCAACAGGCGCGAATTCGATTGGCGATGCGTTTAAAGTCATTCAACGCGGTGATGCGGATGTGATGGTGACAGGAGGAACCGAAGCGCCGATTACGAAAATGGCATTAGCCGGATTTTGCGCGAATACGGCTTTATCAACAAATCCTGATCCGGACAAAGCAAGCCGGCCATTCGATAAAAACCGTGATGGGTTTGTGATCGGAGAGGGTGCTGCTATTCTCGTGCTCGAAGAATTAGAACATGCACGCAAGCGGGGCGCTCGTATTTATGCGGAAATCGTTGGCTATGGATCAACGGGAGATGCTTATCACATTACAGCTCCTGCACCAGGCGGGGAAGGCGGTGTGCGGGCGATGCGCCAAGCGCTCGCTGATGCCGGAATGAAGCCAGAAGAAATCGGTTATATTAACGCTCATGGAACAAGCACCGAATATAACGATAAATATGAAACAATGGCGATAAAAGAGGTCTTTGGCGATCATGCTTATAAATTGGCAATCAGCTCAACCAAGTCGATGACCGGCCATTTATTGGGTGCCGCAGGCGCGGTTGAAGCGATGTTCTCCATCTTGACAATGATCGATGGAGTGATTCCGCCAACGATTCATTATGAAACACCGGATCCAGAGTGCGATCTTGATTATGTGCCAAATGTAGCGAGAAAACAGGAAGTAAACGCTGTTTTAAGCAACTCGCTTGGCTTTGGCGGACATAATGCCACTCTTATTTTCAGAAAATATACGGAATAATCAACAAGGCGATCTCATAAAAAGCGGGATCGCCTTTTTTTCACCCCTTTTTCTGCTCCATCATACGATAGGAAATAAGGAAGAGAAAGGGGGAAGCGAGAAATGCCGGTTATTCATACCGACGAATGGCTCGCTACGGAACAGCCGCTGCAGCTATGCGAACGGCTAACCGATTATTTTCGAGGGGGCAACGCTCGGCATATTTATGTTCATCTTATTCATCACGGAATGCATTCGTTATCGGAGGAAGCGAAAAAGATAACAGAAACCATGAAGCGAAAGCAGCTATGGGAGCGAACGGAAAGGATCTATCATCGATTACAAAAGCGCTGGAACGGCCCGGATGTACCTGTTTTTATTTTTCCGGCAAATGAACATAACAGAAAGATGGCTCGAGATTTTAATAGTAAAGGCGGTCTTGCCTACGCTGATAAATTGTTTTTATTTTTGTTGCCGCAGCATTCATGGAAAGAAATAGAGGCCGTATTGACTCATGAATACAATCACGTTTGCCGCCTAGCAAAGCAACCGAAAAAGGAATATCCGCTGCTTGACGCCGTGATTTTAGAGGGCTTGGCAGAACAAGCAGTCGGGCAAGACGTGGGAAAAGAATATCAAGCCAAATGGACATCATACTATTCAGACGATGAATTGCGCCATTTTTGGAAGCAATATCTTGACCGCTATCAAATGATTTTTCCGTCACATCGATTATACGACCGCCTTTTATATGGACGCGGTCTGTATCCTGAGATGCTTGGATATGCGGTAGGCTACGGAATCGTATGTGCCGCCTTGCAAAAAGAGCACGACTTTTTTAAGCTGATGGAAATGCCTGCAGAGCGCATTCTGCAGCTCGCGCAATTTTAGCAATCGCCTTAAGGTCATAGTCATGAACAATGCCGCTTGCACATATATGTAGAAATAAGATGGACAAGGCGACGGAGGAAAGCGATGCGCGTATTCATTTATTTGCTCGGCTTTGGTTTTTCAGTTATAGGGGGGGTTACATCCATTGCTTATTTAAATCTCATCACACCGGAGCGAGGGTGGATCAATTACTTTCAATTTATTAGCACGAGAATGGAGTGCTATTTACTTCCAATCGGCATGATTGTCATGTGGTTCAGTCTATACTTTCCGGATCAAGAATAATGGATAAAAAAGGCTGCTGTGGAATAAAATAATCCCCCTCTGCCTATAATGATGGACAAATAGCTTTTGAAGTGAGGGGTATCTTATGTTATATCTTCATGATATTTGGGTGAATTGGTTTGAAGGCGAGGAAAATGGGTATAACGTCTGTCACTTTCATGAATGGAGAAAGGATGACCAAGTCGAATTGCTCGATCAAGTTCCGCTTTTAAAGGTATCTTCCCGTTTGTTTAATTATGTAGAAAATAGTTTGTCGGAGATACCTAAGCCACTTTTAGAAGATGTTTATCAAAAAGCATATGTGCGGAAAAACCATGAACGTCTTCAGCTTGATTATTGTTTCGTTGTAACGGATGGAAAAGGAATATTAGCGATTGACACGATCGGTTCGAGCATTCCAATTCGCAAAAGTCGGCTGATTCCAAGACAAGAGCAGCTTGTCTATGAAATGGTCGCGGACCAGCAAGAAGAAGCCTATCCGCTTCCTTCATATGAAAAAGAATATCATATTTTATCGCCTGCTCCGGAGCTGATGAACGGACTGACACGGAAGGAGCGCCAACTCAAACAGCTTTTGTTTATGGCGATGGATCAGCTTTATTCAACGAAAAATGTAGCAGAAATTCGCTATTGGTACACGGAATGGGCGCCGCATAAATATCCTTTAATTCAGCAAATGTCATTTGAAGAAGCATGGCAGCAGCTATATGAGGAAACAAAATACGATTGGTCGGAAAAGCACGTTCAACTATGCGAAAAAATGATTAAAGGACAGCCATTTTTTGAAAAGCTGTGGGAAATGGAGCAAGAGCCGCGGGTTAACTAAAGAGGTTGAATAAAAAGCAAGCCGATGTTGCGGCTTGCTTTTTTTGCTTTGTTGTTATCCTCGATTTCGTCCTAATCCCATCGCATGTTCCATTTTTTTGAGCATTTCGTTTGCTACTTGGTTCGCTTTCTCTGCCCCTTTATCAAGGATGTCATCAAGAGAGCTGCTTTCCATTAAATGATAATATTTCTCTTGAACCGGAGCGAGGGCATCCATAATCACTTGAGCTAAATCGCTTTTAAATTCTCCATAGCCTTTTCCGGCATATTGCTGTTCTAATTGTTCGATCGTTTTATTTGCTAAAATGGAATAAATATTCAATAAGTTAGTAACACCAGGCTTCGTTTCCTTGTCGTAGCGGATCGTTCCTTCAGAATCGGTTACAGCGCTCTTAATTTTCTTTTCAATGGCTTTGGCATCATCTAACAGCGTAATATATGATTTTTGATTTGGATCCGATTTACTCATTTTTTTCAATGGATCGGCCAATGACATAATTCGCGCTCCGACTTTTGGGATGCGCGCTTCAGGGATGGTGAAAATTTCCCCGTATCGTTTATTGAAGCGCTCCGCTAAGTCGCGAGTTAATTCAATGTGCTGCTTTTGATCTTCGCCAACAGGAACGATGTCTGTTTTATAAAGAAGAATATCAGCCGCCATTAACGGCGGGTATGTTAATAGACCCGCGCTCACTGCCTCTTTTCCCGCCGATTTATCTTTAAATTGCGTCATCCGTTCAAGCTCTCCGATATAGGAAAGACACTGTAAAATCCATCCGGCCTGCGCGTGAGCAGGAACTTCCGATTGCACAAATAAAGTGGCTGTGTTCGGATCAATGCCGACCGCTAAATAGAAGGCCGCCAAGCTGCGGATATTTTGACGAAGCTGTTTTGGATCTTGCGGCACGGTAATCGCGTGCTGATCGACGATACAAAAATAGCATTGATATTCGTGTTGCAGCTCAACAAACTGCCGCATGGCACCAATATAGTTTCCAAGGGTGAGAACTCCGCTTGGCTGGATGCCAGAAAAAATGGTTTTCATGAGATAGACCACTCCTTTTCCATTATTTGCTCATAAATAAAGGCCCTATCTCCCCTTAGCGAAAATTAGGGACGATAGGACCGCGTTGCCACCCTAGTTATTGCACAGAAACGTGCAATCACTCTGATCCATGCTGTATCATGCATGGCGCCTCTATAACGCAAGGCAAACGTCTGAGCCTACTCTCCAGTTCAGCCCAGATGCTCGAAAGCCCATTCCATATTGCTAGCCGCTTGTTCCCACCAACCACAAGCTCTCTGAAGGCATCACAACATGTACTCTTCTTTCTCATCGCATGCTGTTTTTTTCTTTATTCTAATGCATGAAGAACATTTGTGCAAGAAATAACCGTCGATTTTCCTATTTCTGTATTATTATATCAAGCTTATTGAAAAAATTATTTTCAAAAAATTCTCTTTCCTAAATTAAAGTGATAAATTGATAGTGTAATGAAAGGATAAATTTAAAAAAAATGAAAATGTAAACGCTTTAATTTGTTGTTTTTTCAGTTTTTTTTTGTGATTTTGTAATTTTTTTTATTTACATTTATCGAAAAAAACTATAAAATGCTAATTAGCTGAAAAATAAAGTTAAAAAAACAATTTTAACAAATGGAAAATTCAGAAAAAACAAAAATATAGAATGATTTCTTTTTTAAGTATATTAATATTTTCGATCTGTAGTAGAGCAGATAAAATTTTTCCATCCAGAGTGATGGATCTAGGCTCTTGTACATACCGGCTCAAGATGCAACTGGGGTACCAAAAGTTCTGCGCTTTTACGTAGGACTTTTGACTATAAAAATTTTTTACTAGGGGGGAAATTCATTGAAGAAAAGACTATCTCTTTTGTTCAGCTTAATGCTAGTGCTTAGTCTCTTCCTTGCTGCTTGTGGCGGATTCAGCAAAAAAGATGACGCCAGCGATGATAAAGCAGGAGGCAAAAAATCAGATGTTCCGCAAGAGCTGCGTGTGAACATTAAGACTGAGCCGTTTTCTCTACATCCTGGTTTGGCGAATGACTCTGTTTCTGGTAACGTGTTGCGCCAAACATTCGAAGGGTTGACAACCATTAAAGACGGCAAACCTGAATTAGCTGCTGCAGAAAGCTACGAGGTTTCCGATGATTTAACGACTTACACATTCAAGCTGCGCGACGCAAAATGGACAAACGGTGACCCAGTGACAGCGCAAGACTTCGAATATGCTTGGAAATGGGCGCTTGATCCAAAGAATGAATCACAATACGCTTATCAGCTTTACTATATTAAAAATGGCCAAGCCTATAATGAAGGAAAGGCGAAAGCTGAGGACGTTGGCGTAAAAGCACTTGACGAGAAAACATTGCAAGTGACTCTTGAAGCTCCAACCCCTTACTTTTTAGAATTAACAGCGTTCTATACGTATTATCCAGTGAACAGCAAAGTGGCTCAACAAAAACCAGACTGGTATAAAAACGCAGGACCTGATTACACTTCAAACGGTCCGTTCAAAATGGTCACTTGGGAGCATAACAGCAAAATCGTTCTTGAAAAGAATGAATCCTATTGGGATGCGAAAAACGTCAAGCTTGAGAAAATCGACATGGCGATGGTCAATGACACCAATACGGAGCTTTCCATGTTTAACAACGGAGAGCTAGATTGGGCAGGAATGCCTACTGGCCAATTGCCGACAGACTCTTTGCCGCAGTTAAAGAAAGAAGGTAAATTGCACGTTCAGCCAATCGCAGGTACGTATTGGTACAAATTTAATACGGAAAAACCACCATTCAACAATGTGAATATCCGCAAGGCATTCACATATGCGATCGACCGCAAAGCGATTGTAGAAAACGTGACAAAAGGCGAGCAAATTCCAGCGATGGCTGCTGTGCCGCCAACGATGTTCCCTGAAAATGAAAAGGGATATTTCAAAGATAACGATGTCGAAAAAGCAAAAGAGTATTTACAAAAAGGTCTTCAAGAGCTTGGCTTAAAGGATGTAAAAGATTTGCCGCCAATCACTCTGTCCTATAATACGGACGACGCTCACGCTAAAATTGCTCAGGCCATTCAAGACATGTGGAAGAAAAATCTAGGCATTAATGTGAAGCTGGAAAATGCAGAATGGAACGTATACATTGACAAATTGCATTCTGGTGATTATCAAATTGGCCGCATGGGTTGGTTAGGAGACTTTAACGATCCAATCAACTTCTTGGAGCTATATCGTGATAAAGAGGGCGGCAACAACGATACAAATTGGGAAAATCCGAAGTTCAAACAATTGCTAATCGATTCACAAAAAGAGGCTGATCCAGAAAAACGTAAGCAAATGCTCAAAGATGCAGAACAAATTTTAATGGATGAGCTTCCAATCGCGCCAATCTACTTCTACACAAATACTTGGGTGCAAAAAGACAACCTAAAAGGCGTGGAAGTATCAGGCCTTGGCGATGTTCAATTCAAATGGGCATATTTTGAATAAGGTGTGAATGAGTGAAGGTATATGGGAACTGTCCCGTATACCTTCATTTCACGATGAAGCCAAATTACAAAAAAATGGAGGTGTTTGAATATGTTGCGGTATATAGGCAGACGTTTGCTCTATATGTTGCTATCACTCTTTTTAATTATTACAGCGACGTTCTTTTTAATGAGAGCTGCGCCAGGTGGACCTTTCTCTGGGGAGAAAAAGTTGCCTCCTGAAATTGAAAAAAACTTAAATGAATACTATGGGCTGGATCGCCCTTGGTACAGTCAATATTTTGACTATTTAGTTTCTGTTGCGAAATGGGATTTCGGTCCGTCCTTTAAATATAAAGGACAAACAGTGAACGATCTCATTAGCGACGGCTTTCCGGTTTCTTTTTTTCTTGGAATGGAAGCTTTGCTGATAGCAGTAAGTATCGGGATTTTGTTAGGGATTATTGCTGCGCTGAATCATAATAAATGGCAGGATTACGGAGCGATGGTTTTTGCCGTTCTCGGAATATCGGTTCCGAGCTTTATTATGGCCTCTGTTTTGCAATACTTTTTAGCGATTAAGCTGCACTTGTTCCCGGTGGCCCGATGGGAGTCATTGCAGCACACGGTTTTGCCGGCGCTTGCGCTTGCGGCGACGCCGATGGCGTTCATTGCTCGCTTGACTCGTTCCAGCATGCTGGAGGTATTAAGCAATGATTATATTCGCACAGCGAAGGCAAAAGGGCTTTCAAGAGGACAAATTACGGTAAAACACGCCATTCGCAACGCTTTATTGCCTGTTGTCACCTATTTGGGACCATTGTCCGCAGGGGTTTTAACGGGAAGCTTTGTCATTGAAAAAATCTTTGGTATTCCTGGATTGGGAAGCCATTTTGTATTGAGCATTTCGAATCGTGATTATACCGTGATTATGGGAGTGACGGTGTTTTACAGCATTTTACTGCTGGCCTCTGTCCTGCTTGTGGATATTGCGTACGGCTTCATTGATCCTCGAATTAAGCTAGCCGGTGGAAAGAAAGGAGAGTAATCATGCAACAAATTCCAAAAGAGATGTTTCAGCCAGCGGCAGCAGAGCTGGGCGAAGCGGAAAAAATATCGAGACCGAGCCTTTCTTATTGGAAGGATGTTGCGATTCGCTTTCGCAAAAATAAATTAGCGATGTTTGGCCTAGTTTTGCTTGTACTCTTAGTCTTTATGGCGATTTTTGGACCACACATGACGAAATACGACTATGCGACAAACGACTTAATGAATACAAACCAGCCTCCATCTTCTAAGCACTGGTTTGGCACAGATGATTTAGGTCGGGATGTATTCGCGCGTACATGGTATGGTGCTAGAATTTCTTTGTTCATTGGTTTAGCCGCAGCGCTTATTGACTTATTGATCGGGGTGCTGTGGGGCGGTATTTCCGGGCTTCGCGGTGGCAGAACGGACGAAGTGATGATGCGGATTGCCGATATTTTATGGGCCGTTCCTTATTTGTTGCTCGTGATTATCTTAATGGTTGTTTTAGGCCAAGGACTAGGTACCATGATTTTAGCGATGACGATTACCGGATGGATCAATATGGCGCGCATCGTTCGCGGGCAAGTGCTTCAGCTGAAAAGCCAAGAATATGTACTTGCATCGCAAACGCTAGGTGCAAGCACATCGCGGATTATGTTTAAGCATTTAATTCCAAACGCGATGGGCCCGATTCTTGTCACATTAACCTTATCGATTCCATCTGCGATTTTTACAGAAGCATTTTTAAGTTATTTAGGTCTTGGCGTGCCGCAGCCTTTAGCGAGTTGGGGGACGATGGCTTCTGATGGAGTACAAGCCATGCAATACTATCCATGGCGGTTATTTTTCCCAGCTACTTTTATTTGCTTAACGATTTTTGCATTTAACGTAGTAGGGGACGGTTTGCGCGATGCGCTAGATCCGAGATTGCGTAAGTAAGGGGTGAAGACATGGAGAAGCTGTTAGAAGTAAAAAACTTAGAGGTTTCGTTTCAAACATATGGCGGAGAAGTTCAGGCTGTGCGCGGTGTTAGCTTTCACTTAAACAGAGGGGAAACGCTGGCGATTGTAGGGGAATCAGGATCCGGAAAAAGCGTGACTTCCCAAACCATTATGCGCCTTATTCCAACACCGCCGGGCAGAATCAAAAATGGACAAATTCTTTTTGATGGAGAGGATCTTGTTAAGAAAACAGACAAGGAAATGGAAGCGATTCGCGGAAAAGATATCGGGATGATCTTTCAAGATCCAATGACATCGTTGAATCCAACCATGAAGGTCGGACATCAGATCATGGAAGTGTTAACGAAACATTTGAAAATGGACAAATCGGCTGCAAAGGAGCGGGCGATTGAATTGTTGCGTCTTGTTGGGATTCCGATGCCGGAAAAACGCGTGACCCAATATCCGCACGAATTTTCCGGGGGAATGAGACAGCGGGCGATGATTGCTGTAGCCTTGGCCTCCAATCCGAAGCTATTGATTGCCGATGAACCAACGACAGCGTTGGATGTAACGATTCAGGCGCAAATTTTAGAGCTGATGAAAGAGCTGCAGAAGAAAACCAATACATCGATTATCTTTATTACTCATGATTTAGGGGTCGTTGCTAATGTAGCGGATCGTGTGGCCGTCATGTACGCAGGAAAAATCGTAGAAATGGGAACGGTGGATGAAGTCTTCTATGACCCGAAGCATCCTTATACATGGGGATTATTGGCGTCGATGCCGAGCTTAGATAGCGATGATAAATCGGAATTAGCGGCCATCCCAGGAACGCCGCCAGATTTGACAAACCCGCCAAAAGGCGATGCATTTGCGCCGCGCAATCCATATGCGATGAAAATCGACTTTGAGTTGGAGCCGCCGCTGTTTCAGATTTCGGATACGCACTATGCAGCGACATGGCTGCTTCATCCGGACGCGCCAAAAGTAGAGCCGCCTGAAGCGGTGAAAAAACGTTTGCGCAAGCTCTCCTCCAATTACCCTCAACCTGTTATTGTAAAGGAGAGTGAGTAAAATGGCAGAAAAGCAAAAACTGATCGAAATCAAAAATCTTAAGCAGCATTTTAACGTCGGGCATGGACAAGTAATCAAAGCAGTAGACGGTATAACGTTCGATATTTATAAAGGAGAAACGCTTGGTCTTGTGGGGGAATCTGGATGCGGGAAATCGACGACAGGAAGGACGATTATTGGCTTATATCAAGCAACGAGCGGCGAGGTGCTGCTGAATGGCGTGAGCGTTCACGGCAAAAAATCGCCTAAAGAATTAAAAATGTTAAAGCGAAAAATGCAAATGATTTTCCAAGATCCATACGCGTCGCTGAATCCGCGCATGACCGTTGCGGACATCATTGCTGAGGGCATCGATATTCACGGTCTTGCAAAAACAAAAGAGGAACGAATGAAACGGGTATACGAGCTCCTCGAGACGGTTGGCTTAAATCGAGAGCATGCGAATCGATATCCGCATGAATTTTCCGGCGGTCAGCGGCAACGGATCGGAATTGCCCGCGCTTTAGCGGTTGAGCCAGAATTTATTATTGCCGATGAACCGATTTCTGCCTTAGATGTTTCGATCCAAGCGCAGGTTGTGAACTTAATGAAGAGACTACAGCGCGAAAAAGGACTGACTTACTTATTTATTGCCCATGATTTGTCGATGGTGAAATATATTAGCGATCGCATCGGTGTCATGTATTTTGGAAAAATGGTTGAATTGGCAGAGGCGGAAGAGCTGTATCGCAACCCGATTCATCCTTATACAAAAGCATTATTATCCGCGATTCCGCTGCCGGATCCGGAAACAGAACGAGTGCGCAGGAGAGCGATTTATGATCCATCACAGCACCAATATAAAGATGGAGAAAGTCTCGAATTTCGTGAAATTACGCCGGGCCATTTTGTATTATGCTCGGAGGAAGAATACAAAAAATATAAAGCCATGCATAGTTGATCTCTCGTTTCGAGAGATCTTTTTTTATAAATGGAATGGATATGAATGATTATAAAACATTTTGATTCATTTGACTATTCTAAAAATAAAAAACATAGACTGTTGGCGACCCTTCATACTGCATCACTGGCTCCGTCCATGAATGTCTTGATTCGGTTGCATTTCTTGTCTTCCGAACGTTTTCAAGCCATTCTGATGTAAGAAACGTCACCATGAATGGAGGGATGCTTAAAATGATGGTAGACAAAGTCCGTGTTGACTTTGTCTACCATCTTCTTGAGCATTATCCCGAGATTTTTTTGCCGCCAACGCGATTCCAGCCTTCTTGTGTTTTGGCTGTTTTTTGAATGTGCTCCAATCGTCTGGAGCCGCCAAATACATATTCGCCAACCCCGTTGGCAAAAACCCCCATTAGCGCCGTCATTCCAATGATGAGGACGCCGACAATCATGAAATCAATAAAATATTGGGTCATATGCCCTTCCTCCCCTTACCTGCTTATAGAATGGCCAACAATGGAAATAAGCAAGATGCCGAAACAGGGATGTTCGTTCAAGTAAACGCTTCGACTGCTTCACTTTATCATCGAATCAGCCGCTAAAAAGCGAAGACGGTCGCGTGGTTTCGTTTTTGAGGTCATGGATGGCCGTTGTTATTTTCCTTTCTTTATATTGTAGAGGATTTTAGAGAATATGGGAAGCGGGCTGAAGAAAATGGGGGGACTTTGAAAAACTATACCGTTCTTAGGAATTTTATTGTATAATATACAGTATGAAATCCATTTTCATCTAAATATGAGCAGAAAACAAGCTGACTGGCTCATATGTAAGCAGGACTATTTATCCTGTTAAAGGAGAGTGAGTAACAATTATGGTTACATTGTATACATCACCTAGCTGCACCTCTTGCCGCAAAGCAAAAGCGTGGCTAGAGCAACATGATATTCCGTATGTTGAACGAAATATTTTTTCTGAACCGCTGTCAATCGATGAAATTAAAGAAATTCTTCGCATGACAGAAACGGGGACAGATGAAATTATCTCTACTAGATCAAAAATTTTCCAAAAATTAAATATAAATCTCGAGTCATTGCCGCTCCAAGATTTATATGAGATTATCCAAAAATATCCGGGAATTTTAAGAAGACCGATTATCATTGATGAAAAACGCCTTCAAGTTGGGTATAACGAGGATGAAATTCGCCGCTTCTTGCCGCGCAAGGTGCGAGCTTATCAGTTGCGTGAAGCTCAACGGCTCGTTAATCAGTAAAAAACTTCTACATGGTTGCTCCATGTAGAAGTTTTTTATCATCTTGTTCTTATGTCCAAGAGCGGTCATTTTTCCGATTGATCAGCCAGCCGGCACAGATGATGAACATAGCGGCGGCAAATGGGAAAAAAGGGCGAAGAGAAACAACTTCGTCAATATGTTGGATTCGTTGCTCTCCTAAGATCATTTTCCCAGCTGTATACGCTAAAATGGCTGCTCCAATGTAAATTAAAAAAGGATATCGCTCCATTGAATAAAGTATAATTTTGCTGCCTAAAATGATAATCGGAACAGAAAAAAGAAATCCAAAGACGACAAGAGAAGCACGGCCATCCGCTGCACCGGCGATGGCAATAACATTATCTAATCCCATCACCACATCTGCTGCAACGATGGTTTGTACTGCTTTCCAGAGCGAGGTTGCTGATTCAATGTGCGTAGGTGTTTCGTTTTTTTGAATTAACAGTTTGAGAGAAATCCAAAGCAGCATGCATCCGCCTACAAACTGCAAAAACGGAATCTTTAGCAATATGACGACCGCCGCTGTTAAAACGATGCGAACGGCAATGGCTAACGTGGTTCCAAGCACAATGGCTGTATTTCGTTTCTGCTCCGGTAACTTTCTGCTCGCTAAAGCAATGACAACTGCGTTATCTCCGCCAAGAATGACATCAATACCGATGATGAGAAGAATCGAAGTTATATATTCGCTTATCATTTATGTTCCTCATCTCCTTTTCTTTCATCATCATTATAGTAGGACATGTTTCATTTCATCACTATTTTTTGAAAAATGGGGTTTTTTTATTTCCCTTCTGAAGGTTTTTATCATAAAATAGAAGTACAAGGCATCGCCTTTCGGGGGTAAAAAAGTCCCTTCAAACTCAGTCTTGGAGAAGGGAGAGTTGACAAATGGAAATGGAACGCATTAATGAGCATACGGTGAAGTTTTATATCTCTTATGTTGATATAGAAGAACGCGGCTTTGACCGCGAAGAAATTTGGTATAACCGCGAACGAAGCGAAGAATTGTTTTGGGAAATGATGGATGAAGTCCATAACGAAGGAGATTTTTCGCTTGAAGGGCCGCTTTGGATCCAAGTGCAAGCGCTTGATAAAGGATTAGAGGTGCTAGTGACAAAAGCGCAGCTGTCCAAGGATGGAAGCAAATTAGAGCTTCCGCTTCCTGAAGAAAAATTGCTTCCGATGGACGAAAAAATGGAGGAGCTTCTTGACCACCATTTTCATGTGCAGCAGGATAGCGAGGGGCTGACAGAAGACGAGGAAGAAGAAGTGCTTCATTTTACGATCTCTTTTAAAGATATCGAAGACTTGATTGCGCTTGCTCATCGCGCTGATTTCACAAATGTGAAAAACAGCCTGTTTCAATTCGAAGGCCGCTACTACTTATTTGTTGAATTTGATGAAAACTATACAGAACACGAAATCGACAATTGGTTAAGCATCTTATTAGAATACGGGATCGATTCTCAACTAACCATTTATCGATTAGAGGAATACGGAAAAGAAATTATTCATAGCAATGCATTGGCTACGCTGGCTAAACATTTTCCGTTAAAGTAAAAGCCGATTTCAGCTGTTGAAATCGGCTTTTTCTTCGAGAACAACAAACGGATAGGGTGAAATTCATTGCGAAATACGTTGCAAGTGTTCATTTTTTTACTTCTGCTAAGCGTACTTTTATTTTTTACAAAAGACTATTGGGAAGGCTGGCTTCTTGGATCGCTCAGTATTTTGACGACCTGTTCCGTTATTTTTATCGCCTTTGTCATTTCCTTGGAAAATCGGCGGCCAGCTCAGACGCTAACATGGCTGGTCGTGCTTGGAAGTTTTCCGCTCATCGGCTTTTTCTTTTATATCCTATTCGGTCAAAGCTATCGAAAACAGCGGTTATTTAAAAAGAAGGCGATGCTGGATGAACAAATGTTTCTAAAATTTGAGGGGCAGCGCGATTTTAACATCGAGCAGATGAAGCATATCGAAGAGCACCAACTGCCGCTTCTCCGGCTTGCCCACCGTCTTGGCAAAAGCCCTGTTTCTTTGGCGACGGAAACGAAAATATTAACGAATGGAGAAGCAACGTTTTCCACTATTTTTGCAGAGCTTGAGAAAGCGAATCATCATATTCATTTAGAATATTATATTGTTCGCCATGATGACGTTGGACAAAGGTTGAAGAACATCTTGATTGAAAAAGCACAAAAAGGGATACATGTCCGTTTTCTATATGACGCTGTTGGAAGCTGGAAGTTATCGAAAGCGTACATTCAAGAGCTTCGTGATGCTGGAGTGGAAATGGTTCCGTTTTCCCCTGTCCGTCTTCCTTTTTTAAATAATAAAATTAACTTCCGCAATCACCGTAAAATTATCGTCATTGATGGAACAGTGGGATTTGTTGGCGGGTTAAATATTGGAGATGAGTATTTAGGCAAAAACGAATACTTTGGCTTTTGGCGCGATACGCATTTATGGATTCGCGGAGAAGCCGTAAGAACACTCCAGCTTATTTTTTTGCAGGATTGGTACTATATGACCGGGGAAACCTTATTAACATTAAATTATTTATCGCCGACCCTCATTCCGAACAGCGAGAAAGGCGGCATCCAGCTTATTTCCGGCGGACCCGATCAAGAATGGGAGGTTATCAAGCATTTATTTTTCGCCATGATCGTATCGGCGAAAAAATCGATTTGGATTGCGTCTCCTTACTTTATACCAGACGAGGACATTTTCGAAGCGTTAAAAGTGGCGGCATTAAGCGGCATTGATGTTCGCATTTTGGCGCCCAAACGGCCTGATAAAAAAATTGTGTTTTATGCTTCACGTTCCTATTTTCCAGAATTATTGGAGGCTGGAGTGAAAATTTACGAATATCGCAAAGGCTTTTTACATAGCAAAATTATTATTGTCGATGGAGAGCTTGCCTCGATTGGGACAGCCAATATGGATATGCGCAGCTTTCATCTGAATTTTGAAGTGAATGCTTTCTTATATCATACAGAAAGCACAAAAACGCTTGTAGCTGATTTTTTAAACGATTTGAATGATTCCGATCCCATTGATTATGAAACATTTAAAAAGAGGCGCTTGGCCACCCGTGTGGTCGAATCGATTTGCCGCTTGCTTTCTCCGCTTCTTTAGCGATTTCTATCCAAAAGGTTTATGGAACAGCCTGAGCATGATGGCTCAGGTTTTTTGTTATATCACAATGGATCTCTTGTCCTTGTTTTATATTCGGCAGCTAGCAGGAATTTAAGCCAAACGGAACGAATGCTATAAAGAATAAGCCGTGATGAAAGGAGTGTTTTTTTTGCTGGTTGCACAACGTTCAAATGGCCAAACGATTTCTCTATTGGATGGCTGGACGCGGCAAAAGCTCAAGCGACTGAAGGAAGAAGAAACTTTTGTTTGTCCCGGATGCCAAAAAGAGGTGATTCTAAAGCTGGGTACAAAGAAGCTGCCGCATTTTGCCCATAAAAGAGAAACGAAATGTCCGTTTGAGCATGAGACAGAATCGTCGTATCATGCTTCTGGAAAACGGGATTTGTTTACGTGGCTGCAAAAACAAGCACCCGATGTCCAGCTAGAGCCCTACTTTCTTACGATTCAACAGCGTCCAGATCTTTATGTGAACATCCAAGGACGGCCGTATGTGTTCGAATATCAATGCTCGGTCATAAGCGAAGCACAATTTCAAAAGCGCAATAATGGCTACAAAAAAACGGGTATGCAGCCCATTTGGATATTGGGAGCACACCAGCTTCAACGACTATCCGCTTTTCATTTTAAGCTTTCTAGGTTTCAATGGCTATTCACACAGTACGTGTCCTCCATTTCCCCGCAACCCTTGCTTTTCTATTACTGTCCTCAGACAAAGAAGCTGATCCGCCTCGTTCATCTCGTTCCTTTTTCGACCTATCATGCTTTTTCTGTTCCCATCATTCAAAAGATTGATCATGTTCGTATCCATGATTTTTTTACCTATCCGCAAATTTCGTTGCCGTCCTCCTTTTGGCGAACATGGCTCATGCAAAAAACAAAATGGCGCCAAACCTTTACGTTCTATCCTTCCACGTTGACGAGGGCAGTCTGTGCGGATTTCTATTTGCACCACCCTCCATCTTTATTTCCTTGTGAAGCAGGGTGGCCGCTGCAATTTGGCTATTTATTTGAAAGTCCTCCATTTATTTGGCAGACCTATATTTTACTTTTTATAAACAGTTCCAACCGAACGTATTCGCTTGCGGAGATTTATAACTGGATAAAGAAAAAAATTGCAGAACGCAAGCTATTTGTACGTGCGCTTCCATTGGCACAAGCATACCCTTACACAAGGGCGATATATGAGTATATCCAGCGGCTGGAACAGCTCGGCTATGTTCGATGGATGACCAAAAAGTCCATTCAGCGCATCCAAAACTGGACGTTTCCGGCGACGATAGAAGAAGCACTGGCCAATGATCGCTCATTGCTTGAGCAAATAAAAAGAACGTCGCTGTCATATAATGATTGGAGGGAATTTTAAAAAGAAAGAGAATACTACTATAATGTAATGTTTGATAAAGGAGGACAATTTGCATATGACTGAAAAGCAAGCGGTAAAATCATTGCCAAAGCGCAATGAAATTCCTATCGAGGAAACGTGGCGGCTTGAAGATATTTTTCCAAGCGATGAGGCATGGGAGCAAGAATTTCAAGAAGTCAAAAAAATGCTGCCCCAGCTCGCTGATTATCAAGGGCGTCTAGGAGAATCCGCCGATGTTTTCTATGAGGCGCTGCAATATCAGGATCATTTGTCGCTGCGTCTTGACAAGCTGTATACGTATGCGCATATGCGCTACGACCAAGATACCACCAACTCTTTTTACCAAAGCTTAAATGATCGGATTAAGGGGCTTTACAGCGAAGCATCAAGCGCAATGGCTTTTATCGTGCCAGAAATTTTGGCGATTGATGAGGCGAAAGTGAAGTCATTTCTTAAGGAAAAAGAGGAACTTAAGCTTTATGAACATGCTTTAGATGAAATTAACCGACAGCGGCCGCATGTGCTGAGCGCAAAAGAAGAGGCGTTGCTTGCTCAAGCGGCGGAGGTGATGGCCTCATCAAGCAATACATTTGGGATGCTAAATAACGCCGATTTAAAATTCCCGACCATTATTGACGAAAATGGGGAAGAAGTTGAAGTGACGCACGGACGTTACATACGCTTTCTTGAAAGTGAAGATCGCCGCGTTCGCCGTGATGCGTTTAAAGCTGTGTATAAAACATACGGAAAATATAAAAACACTTTTGCCAGCACGCTTAGTGGCGCAGTGAAAAAAGATAACTTTTTTGCCCGCGTGCGACAGTATCAATCTGCGCGTCAAGCGGCTTTAAGCAGCAATAATATTCCGGAGAGCGTTTATGATAATCTTGTGGAGACTGTAAATAAAAATTTGGATTTGCTGCACCGATATGTTCGATTGCGCAAAAAAGCTCTAGGGCTTGAGGAACTTCATATGTACGATTTGTATACTCCTCTGGTGAAAAATGTAAAAATGGAAGTGACATATGAAGAAGCAAAGCAGTATCTACTAAAAGGACTAGCTCCACTTGGCGAAGAATATGTAAGCATCGTGAAAGAAGGACTGGAAAATCGTTGGGTCGACGTGCGTGAAAATGTAGGAAAAAGAAGTGGAGCTTATTCTTCAGGAGCTTATGGAACCAATCCATATATTTTGCTGAATTGGCAGGATAATGTCAATAATTTATTTACGCTTGCCCATGAGTTTGGCCATTCTGTCCACAGCTATTATACGCGGAAAACGCAGCCATATCCATATGGCAGCTACTCGATTTTCGTGGCGGAAGTCGCTTCGACATGCAATGAAGCATTGCTCAATGATTATTTGCTAAAAACGATTGAAGAGGAAGACAAGCGGTTGTATTTGCTCAATCATTATTTGGAAGGTTTTCGCGGCACTGTATTTCGGCAAACGATGTTTGCTGAGTTTGAGCATATGGTTCATGTAAAAGCCCAACAGGGAGAAGCGTTAACAGCCGAATCACTGACATCTATGTATTATGAGCTCAATAAAAAATATTTTGGAAGCGATGTGGTTGTTGATGAGGAAATCGGTTTAGAATGGGCGCGAATTCCGCATTTTTACTACAATTATTATGTATATCAATATGCGACAGGCTTTAGTGCGGCTACAGCGTTGAGCAAGCAAATTTTAGAAGAAGGAGAGCCGGCTGTTCAACGGTACGTTGAGTTTTTAAAAGCCGGCAGCTCTGATTATCCGATTGAGGTGCTGAAGAAGGCTGGAGTGGATATGGCGACAGCTAAGCCAATTGAGGAAGCGTGCCAAGTGTTCGCACAAAAACTGGAAGAGATGGAACAACTGCTGTCGTAGATAAAAAACGAATGTGGGGATTACCACATTCGTTTTTTTTGAAATCCTTTAAAACGGTTGCGGTTGTTAAATGTCCATAATGCGAATAAAATCGAAAGAAACAAAAGAGGCATCGTAATGAATAAAGGCATGACGTGCATTAAGCCGAATAAATTCAAAAGAAAGGCAATCAACACTATCAACATCCAAAAAATGAGCGTGATTCGTTTCATTGTTCCCTCCATTTCTAGCTGTTTTATATTCATTGTATGATGATGGTCCGGCTTAACATGCCTTGCTTAAGGATTTATGACAAAATCGTGAACAAATAAACAAAACAGTTGTCAAAAAAAACGATCACTGATATGATAATTACGTGAATAAAATCACAAATAACCTTATACCCCTTTGTTTGACCGTGAAAATTTTCTCCCATCCCCTTTGTTGTCTTAATGACAATAAAAAGACAAAAGACCCGGCCTGCGCTGGGTCTTTTGTCTTTTTATGTGTAAAAGGAAATTATTTGGTCGAAAGATACCTCCAAAAAGTTCCGTACTTTACGGGAACTTTTTCAATTTTTTGCTTGAGTTGCAGCTTTTTCATTTCCTTTTCGACCTCTTGTATATCAAGATCATACACAACGGCGATTTCTTTTGTGGCAACAAATCTAAAATGGTTTAAAAAGGCTTCAAGTGGGGGGGGCGGTGATGGCTCTGGACAGAATCCCAGCATTTCATGAATCAACTCCACATAAATGCTATATGGATAGCATCCAGAAATTTTAATGCCCTCTTCTTCAATATTTTCGTTAAAAAAGACGAGTGTGGGAACTTCTTGGACATCCATTTCTGATGTAATTTTTAAGTCGCATTGAAATGCTTTCGCGGCACTGTTAGAATGAAGGTCCTTCATAAATTCATTAACATCCAGCTCGACATTTTTCGCACACTCCAACAAAACATTAATATCAGCAATATTTTGTTTTTCTAAAAACAGGAGTTCTTGGAGCTTGCGCAAAAAGCGCATGCCAGCCCGTTTTCCTTGTAGTTCCGCCGCTTTAATGGCAATCGAAGCGGAATAGGGAGTGTCTATAGGGTTTTCAAACCATAGGCTTCCATCACAAGACATGCCGGAGCGGCTGGCCGTGCGTTCCCACGTATGAGCAATCACTTCAAATTTTTGTTTTTTACAGATGTTCAATGTTGCCAGTCTTCCGCTTAGCACATGCTTCAAGGTAAAAAATCGTCCATATTCAATGAAAAGCTTTTTGATAATGGGTTCAAGCGCCCAGCATTCCGGACAAAGAGGATCGATAAATAAATAAATTTCCAAAGGCTTTTTCTCACCACTACAATGCTGAAAAGCGAATGGAAAGTTGGATACGATGCCAGCTACCTTTTCATTCAAAGGAATGCTCCTCTCTATCTTGTTCTGGAGTGTTAATCATATGGTGAGCAGTCAGTACAAGGCGATGATAGAATTCTTCACGCACTTGTCCGGATAAGCCGACTTCGTCCATCGCTTCTCTCATACAGGCCAGCCATGCTTTGGCCCGAGTCGGAGTGATTTCAAACGGCAAATGGCGGGCTCGAAGCATTGGATGGCCGTGTTCTTCTGTATAGAGGGGCGGACCTCCTAAATATTGAGTTAAAAATTGTTTTTGTTTTCTGGCTGTTTCCGTTAAATCAGCCGGGAAAATAGGTTGTAAGTCAGGATGTTTAGCAACACGGCTGTAAAACGCATCAACGAGCTTTGCAATCATTGGTTCCCCGCCAATCGATTCATACGGTGTTCTCGAGTGTTCCGCCATCATTGATAACTCCTTTAAAACAAATATCATGTATTGCTATTTTAACAATGAAGTCCATATATCTCAAACAAAGCGACTTAGCGGTCGCACTCTAAACAAAGGATTTTTTACGAATAGTATATGTTTAGTACTTTTTGTACATACGACCTTGTTTCACGAAATGGAGGAACTCCTCCGTATTTGTCAACGTTCCCCGGTCCTGCATTATAAGCGGCGAGGGCAAGCTCAAGATTGCCATTGTAACGGTCTAATAGCTGACGTAAATACTTTGTTCCTCCTTCTATATTTTGAACGGGATCGAATACATCAGCTACCCCAAGCATTTTCGCTGTGCTCGGCATTAACTGCATAAGCCCGGCGGCGCCAGCATGGCTTTTCGCATCAGGACGGAACCCGGATTCTTGACGAATAACCGCATGAATCAGTTTAGGCTCCACACCATATTTTTCAGCGGTTTGTTGAATGATTTCCTCTATACGGCTGTTTGAAGGAGCGGCTTGATTGGCTGGAGCAGCTGCTAGCGTGCGGAGCGGCAGAGCGGTCAGAGATTTCAAGGAAGTCTCCTCTGTTTGCGGCTGCTTTGATTCTGTCTGCTCAAGCACTTGGGACAACAACGCTTGAAACGGCGTTCCCATTTCCGTGAAAGGATCAGCTGTAGTTGAAGTGTTGGTAGAAAATGAACGCAACGCTTGAAGCTCCATCCACATTTTGATTTGTTGAATGTTCATGATTGATCCTCAACTCCATATTTTTTAGCATAGAGACGTTTGATCTTGTTTGCACTTGGACGATAGGGAATACGGAAGGAAGCGAGCAATTTCTCGAAGCTGTTTTTTCCTTGTTCCCAGTCATTAACTTCAAATTCCAGCTCGTAATCTTCTGTTTGCAAATAACAGCTATGATCCAACACAAGCATTCCGCCTTCATAAGGAACTTGCGCCCGGTGGGTTGCGAGTGTTCCGAAATGCTGCAATTGTTCTGCTGCTATCCCCATGTCTTTTAAAAGGCTTTTCATTTCTCCTTCCATCATCGCCGGATTGTTTAATATGGACTGCGCTTTTTCTTTTGTAAGTGCTTCATGAGTTTCCAACAATCCTTGTTCGATTGTTTGCTTTAACGTCAGTGTATATGTATCGTTTTTGACTCGAATGCGCAATGCCGCTCCTTGTCCTTTTAAGGAAAATTCCGGCGTGTCAAAATAATGATTTTCCTGATAAACAAACTGATCATCCCTAATGAAAAAAAAATGCTTAAGGCGATTGAACTCTTCTTGCGTCAGCAAGTTTTTAAACTCCATTTCGATTTCTTGTTTCATCTGCTTTCGTCTCCTTGTATTCTTATCCTTATTATGAAATGTTTCAAACTGAATATCAATGGTTTATTGTGCATAGGTGTATTATGGTAAAATAAAAGTTGGATTGGATTGTTGCAGTGGAAGGAGACGGTATGATGAGGAAAAAGATAATGATTCAACAAGTAGAAAAACGCAATGAACAACTATGGCTGTTGGCTGAAGAACCGCCGTTTTCGCTGGAGAATGCGGCGCCGAAACGCTATATGCTTGTGGATTCTGATCTTTTATCATTTGTTTATATAATTGAAGCGGGAGATGAATTTATCTATATAGCCATTCCCCAGCCAGTCTGGCCGGAAGTAAAACAGGCATTGCACCAGCCGCTTTCTGTTTTTCTCCAATGCGGTGCTGCCAAAATGGAATTGCCTGGTTTCCAGGAAGAATTGGCTTATTTAGTTGACAATATTGAAGGAAATGCAAACTATGGTGAAGAGATGGAGAAGGCCGTAAAAGACGTATTTCTTACATAATGCTTGGTGGTGGTTATATGGTAAAGCATTGGGACTTATTTCTCGCCCCTTATAAACAAGCAGTAGAAGAGTTAAAAGTGAAATTAAAAGGAATGCGGACACAATTTGAAATGCAAGGTGTTCCTTCACCGATTGAATTTGTGACTGGAAGAGTCAAGCCGATCGCGAGCATTCTTGATAAAGCTCAAAAGAAAAATATCCCTCTCGATAAGTTGGAAGAGGAAATGCAGGATATTGCCGGACTGAGAATGATGTGTCAATTTGTGGATGACATAAAAATCGTGGTGGAGCTGCTGCGGCAGCGCAACGATTTTGAAATCGTGGAGGAGCGTGATTATATCACGCAAAAAAAAGAAAGCGGCTATCGCTCTTACCACGTTGTTGTTCGCTATCCTGTACAAATGATCCATGGTGAAAAGAAGATTTTGGTAGAAATTCAGATTCGAACGTTGGCTATGAATTTTTGGGCGACAATTGAGCATTCTTTAAATTATAAATATAGCGGGCGTTTTCCGGAAGAGATTAAAGCACGTCTGCAGCGCACGGCAGAGGCTGCTTATTTGTTGGATGAGGAAATGTCGAAAATCCGGTTTGAGATTCAGGAGGCGCAAGCGGTGTTTTCCCGAAAACAAGAAGCAAAAGGGGAAGAACGATGAAGAAAAAACAAGAGGATATGAAATTTGCCATCACCTCTAAAGGAGATGCCATATCTAATGCGCTAACACAAAAAATGAAAAGCTACTTGTTGGATTTTGGACTTGAATATGATGAAAATCAGCCCGATATTGTCATTTCCGTTGGCGGTGATGGGACGCTGCTTTATGCATTTCATCGGTACTGCCGCCGCCTTGATAAAACGGCATTTGTTGGCGTGCATACAGGCCACTTGGGCTTTTACGCAGATTGGGTGCCTGAAGAAATTGAAAAACTTGTGATTGCCATTGCGAAAACTCCTTATCAAGTGGTCGAATACCCATTGCTTGAGGTGATTATCCGTTACGTTAATGGCGGGCGGGAGGCAAGATATTTGGCGCTGAATGAATGCACGGTAAAAAGTGTCACGGGAACGCTTGTTATGGATGTAGAAATAAAGGGTGACCTTTTTGAAACGTTTCGCGGAGATGGGCTTTGCATTTCGACCCCGACTGGAAGTACGGCATACAATAAAGCGTTAGGAGGAGCCATTTTGCATCCATCGCTGGAAGCGATTCAATTGGCGGAAATGGCATCCATTAACAATCGTGTGTTCCGGACGATTGGTTCGCCGCTTGTTTTGCCAGCGCACCATACATGTATGTTGAAGCCGGTCAATTACAGCGATTTTCAAATTTCAATTGACCATCTATCGCTGCTTCATAAAGAGGTAAAATCCATTCAATGCCGTGTAGCCGATGAAAAGGTTCGCTTTGCGCGTTTTCGTCCGTTTCCGTTTTGGAAACGGGTCCGCGATTCATTTATTACCGACTAAACATGTGAAAGAAAGGGTAAACAGCATTGACGTACTTTTCATTGCAATGGACGATTACACAACAAGCAGATGGAAAGCTTATTCGCGATTTTTTGAAAGAACAACACATTTCGCGGACTGCATTAACCGATATTAAGTTTCATGGCGGCGCTATTGAAGTTGATGGAAACCCTGTCACTGTCCGTCATCTCCTTCGGTGCGGTGAGACATTGTTTGTGCGTTTTCCTCCAGAAGAACGAAGTGCAGATATGATAGCAGAACCTCTATCCCTTGATGTGGTGTATGAGGATGAATATTTGTTAGTGGTTAATAAGCCGCCTTACATGCCAACCATCCCATCTCGTGAACATCCAAGAGGCACGTTGGCGAACGCTTTACTGCATCATTACGACAAACAAAATCTATCTTCGACGGTGCACATTGTGACGCGGCTGGACCGTGATACTTCAGGGCTGGTGCTTGTGGCCAAGCACCGCCATGTCCACCACTTATTGTCCGAATTGCAGAAGAAAGGGTATGTAAAGCGAAAATATGAAGCTCTTTGCCATAACGTAGTGGAAGATGAGAGAGGAACGATCACTGCGCCGATTGGCCGAAAAGGAGACAGCATTATTGAGAGGGAGGTCTGTGAAGACGGACAACGGGCGATCACACATTTTCATGTTTTGCGGCGCTTCCGGCATTATACGCATGTATCATTGGAGCTTGAAACAGGACGAACCCATCAAATTCGTGTTCATCTGGCTTATTTAGGTCATCCGCTTTTAGGCGATGAATTATATGGAGGGAGCCGCGAAAAAATAAATCGCCAAGCGCTGCATAGCACGGAGCTGTCTTTTTTTCATCCGTTTCACCAGCAAATGAAGCGGTTTCGTTGTCCGCTTCCCCATGATATGAACCGGTTGATTGAAGAGGGCGCTGCTGCACAGTAGCGCCCTCTTTTAGTTGAATTCTTTAAATTTTTCTGGAATATACGGCAAAGTAGAGGGAACGGAAACCGTTTCGATTTCTGGATAGCGCAATGCTGTTAGCGCTCCTCCGAATACGCATCCTGTATCAATATTTGCTGTTCGATTGAGGATGCGCGGCTTTCTAACAGGAGTATGACCATAGACGATCCATGCGTCTCCATTATAATATTTGGCCCAATCTCGGCGAAGCGGTGTTCCGTCCGGATTCGTTTCCCCAGTGATATCTCCGTATAACACAAATGTTTTGACCTTTTGATTGTACTTGCCAATATAATCTTGACGAATGCCGGCGTGAGCGATAACCAAACGATTGTTGTCGAGGCGAGCATATAAAGGGGCATGCTCGTAAAGCCAAATAAACTTTTTCTTCATGAGGTTCTGTTCGCTTAAAGGGAGAGCGACATATTCAGCTACGGTCGTTTCTAAGCCGTGCGTGATTTGTACGTTTCGTCCGAGGAAAAAGCGGTACAGCTTATTGCAATGATTTCCGGGGACATAATGAGCCAGCCCGTTTTTCACAAGTGAAAATACAGTTTCGATGGTTTGTAAAGATTGTGGTCCGCGATCGGTCAAATCGCCGACAAATCCCAGCTTTCTTCCTCTCGGGTGAATCGGCATGCCGTTTATCCACTCATATCCTAGCTTTTTTGTCAGAGCAACTAGCTCCGTGTAACAACCATGAATATCTCCGATAATATCGATTTTCATCCGTTCCCCTTCTTTCCATTTCAATCATGAGTTAAAGCCAATGGTTTCTGCATGAGCGACGGCCGGAGACAATCGGCAGATTTGTTTTGTCATGTCCCGCGCGAAAAGGGATTAAACAGCATCGCTTTCAGGCTAATGGGCGAGTTTGTAAGGCGGTTGGTTATTCGATGATCTGGCCGTCCAAAATGATCCGATTTCTAGATGCAAACCTGTTCAGTGACACCTTTTATATTGTATGACCTTTTGGCAGGGAATAAACAAAGAAGCCGCAAGCTTGCGACTTTAGCAGATTGATCCATGCTGTGTCGCTTGCCTCGCTCATCCGCCTGTGAGGGTGCGTCTTAAGCATGTTGAAAATAGGATAAGGTGAAAAAACACAAGGAATGGGTGCTTAAAATGACAGTAGACAAAGTCAAAGAGGACTTTGTCTACCCCATCAAGGTTATTCTTCGGACGAAAACATAAATTTTTTCGTGCGGGAACGCACGTTTAAGACGATGCCAATGGCCAGCATGTAAGTGGCCAGCGAGCTTCCTCCATAGCTGATAAATGGAAGCGGCAATCCTGTAATCGGCAGCAATCCGATGGTCATGCCAATATTCTGAAAGACTTGAAACGTAATCATGCCGATGACCCCTGTGCATAAATAACTGCCATATAAATCATGGCTTTCAAGAGCAATGTGAACCATCCGGTATACAAGCAGGAAAAAGAGCGAGATCACAATGCTTGCGCCAATGAACCCAAACTGCTCAGCGATAATGCCAAAAATGAAATCCGTGTGCGCTTCCGGCAAATATACATCCAAATTTCCAAACCCTTTTCCGTACATTTCTCCTGATCCGATCGCAAGAAGAGAGCGAATGAGCTGAAACCCTTGCTCATTGGAGTATTCATATGGAGCAAGCCAGCCGTAAAAGCGATCTAATTGATAATCTTTCAAAATATATTTATGGAAAAAATCAGGAAATTGAAAGAAAATAAAAATGAGAATGCCGGCAATAGAGAAGCCGCTAAAAATAATCCCCAAAATAATGCGCCAGCGAATGCCCGATACGAGCACAAGGGAGGCGACAATCGCCATAAACACCATCGACATGCCTAAGTCTGGCTGTCTAATAAGCAGAAATAAAGGCGGCGCGGTGGCGAGGAGGGTTTTCCCTAGTAGTTGAAAATCCTCCTTTACCGTTGGTTCCGGATATTTTTCGCGATGATTCATAATAATACGGCTTATGACAATAATCATAAAAATTTTCATTAATTCGGACGGCTGAAAGTTACCGGCACCAGGGATGTGGTACCAGCTTGTTGCTCCTTTGAGGGTCACCGTTCCGGGAACATTGAACTCAAGACCGAGCAGAAGCAGCATTCCAAATCCGTACAGGTACCAAGCTAAGTGAAAGAGGCGGTCATAGTCAATAATTAGCGTAGCCGCAATGACAAAGGCTCCGATGACATACCACTGCAGCTGCTTCAATGAAAAATTTACCGATTGCAGCTTTTCAGGGAGCGACGGTTCTGCGCTCTGGATGGCAATCGCGCTGACAATCGCCATTAAAAATAGCACAAACAACAAATTATAATCTAACTTTGATTGCGATAATTTATCTTGTTCCATCGTTTTTTCAACTCCGTGTTAAAAACTTACCATATCCATATTAGCTAATTCTATTATTTTTGCAAAGGGAAGTGCGTAAATCAAGCGGAAAAAATTTGTCGATTCTTTTTTTTCGAGAAAATTATTATTTTGTCGAGCTATTTTTTTTGTTATAATGAAATTAATACTTGGTACTAATAACAAATAATAAAAATAAAAGCTATGATCATTAGGAGGATGGCGAATGACGTTATCATTAAAAGGTCGCACATATGTCGTGATGGGAGTGGCGAATAAACGAAGCATTGCGTGGGGAATTGCCCGTTCGCTTCACGCAGCAGGCGCCCGGCTGATTTTTACCTATGCGGGAGAGCGTTTTGAGGCGGAAGTGCGCAAATTAGTTGAAACGCTTGAAGATGAGACCGCTTTGTTGCTTCCTTGCGATGTGACAAATGATGAGGACATTGTCAAATGCTTTGCAGACATCAAAGAAAAAGTGGGTGTCATCCACGGAGTAGCGCATTGCATTGCATTTGCCAACAAAGAAGATTTAAGCGGCGAATACATGAATGTAAGCCGTGAAGGATTTTTGTTAGCGCATAATATTAGCGCTTATTCATTAACGGCTGTCGCAAGAGAAGCAAAAGCGCTTATGACTGAAGGCGGAAGCATTGTTACGTTGACGTATCTTGGCGGCGAGCGCGTTGTACAAAACTATAATATCATGGGTGTTGCCAAAGCTTCATTAGATGCGAGTGTCAAATATTTAGCGAACGATTTAGGCCAATACGGCATTCGTGTCAACGCGATCTCTGCTGGGCCGATTCGCACATTATCAGCAAAAGGGGTCAGCGATTTCAACTCTATTTTAAAAGAAATCGAAGAGAAAGCCCCGCTTCGCCGGACAACAACACAAGAGGAAGTAGGAGATGCGGCGCTGTTTTTGTTCAGCGATTTGTCTCGCGGTGTTACCGGCGAATGCATTCATGTCGATTCCGGCTATCATATTTTGGCCCGTTAATATCATGGCTTTTTCAAAAAAACGGGATGGAGCGGCATATATAGATACGGATGCCTCCACCCTTTGTTCCTGAGTGGGGATTTCAACGGTCGGGCGGTCGAACAATACCGCTTCCAGACAAATTCGTTTACCTGAAAGCGGCTGGTTGTTCGGCGTCCTGTCCTCTTATAATTATGGATCCATAGCCCCATAGCAACAAGCTTATAAATTGATGAAAAAACGACGAAAGATGGGGTATATGAGAAAGTCCATCTGCAATCGAAACGATGGATGCTGCAAGAAGGCAATCGCATAGGAAATCCAAAGCAGTCTGTGGGTGATATCCGCGGGCTGCTTCTTTTTTTGATAAACGTAACAAGGAAAGCAATGGACGACAGAAGATCTCCATGACATTCTGGGAAGCGGTGTCGTTCGTCCACCCAACCGCGGAAAAGGTTCAAACTCCAATATTCACATCACAAATGGCAGCGATAGAACCAAACAAGCAGTTTGGTCATTTTTTATTTTATGAAATCTGCTTTGTCACGCTCGGGCATTTCTTGTTTGCGAGTGTACTTTTGCCTAGAGAAAGCATACATTATGTTGTAGAACATTTTGAATAAAGGGGGAAAGCCGATGAAACAAAGCGTTCCGAACGAGCCGCTTCTCTATATTGTCCAACCAAATTTAGAACCAAAGGTTTCATATATGCAGCAGTCCTTTCAAGCCAAAAAGCCTCGATCATCTCAGCAGACAGGAATAGCAGAATGGGGGGAGGATGCGCAGAAACAAGGAAAACAGAAGCAATTTCAAGAAATGACATTGGAAGAGCAAATTCAATTTCTTGTGAAGCTACCTAACCAAATGTCACGGATCAAATGCCACCTTGTTACGAGAAAAGGGGAATATAAAGGCTTTATTTTGGAGTATCGAAACGGTCATGTGAAATTTCAAACGGACCGAGGAAACAAATTTACCATTCCATTTAACCAAATTGATTCTGTAACCTTAATCGGGTTTAGCAAAGATGCATAAGATGAAAATTGCGAAGAAATCGCCTCTGTCAGCTTAACAGCTGATAGGGGCATTTTTTATAAAGAAGAGCTTGCGTTCTTTTGTTAAAGGGAGAGCGGTAACGGCTGCTCAGAGGAAAAAATGTTTCCCTTTGTTATATTTGTCTATACCTTATTCCTAAGGCGGCATACCTTATAGTAGGTTTCAGGCGGATGCCTCATCGCTGTCAAAAGAGGTGATCCTCTGTTTCTGAGTGGCCTCTCTCATTCGTTGGCTCAATAAAGTGAAAAGATCGAGAATAGGAGTTTAGGACATGAAGACAAAAAGGAAAAGAGAGAGCGTCATCCATTATACGGGTTTCTATAATAACTGCCATTTTGAAGGTCAAGCGAACAGGTTCGAGAAAAAAGCAGCCGGATGGTCTTGACGGTCATAGACTCTTCTTCAGCACAAAAATCGGTAACTACGAACCGGACAACGAACGGTTTAGCGAAATATCAGTCTGAAAGCAAGGGGTCTTGGACATTCGGCCGTTGGACAACAGCATATGCTCCATATGAAAAGAGGAGGCTTCTATCTAGTGCATGAGCATGTTCCATGGAACGCTGGGTTTTTATTCAAAGAATGGAGACACTTTTGCAACAAATGCAGGAGAATCGTTTATAAAGGCTGTCTTCATTCAGTTAATGATGTGAATCGCTTTATATGGCAAGAGGAGGGATCGTGTGGAGAAGAGTGGAATCGGGCCGTGGGTGGTCAGTGAACTAGATCATGAATTTTATGTACCTGATTATATCGAGCAAATAGCGCAAGAGGTGCTGCAAAGCTACGATTTGTCTGTACAGAGCCGTCAGGTTGTGACGACAAAGCCGGATAAAGGGGGAGCTATTTGGAAGCTAGAGACAAAATCAGGCCCCAAAAGTCTAAAGTTATTGCATCGCCGACCGACTAGAAGTTTGTTTAGTTTAGGCGCCCAAGAGTATTTAGTGAATGTGAAGAAAGCAAGGGTGCCAGCCATTATCCAGACAAAGGATGGACAAAATTATGTGGAAGTGGGGGGAAAGTTATGGTTTGTGGCTGAGTGGATTGAACCACTGGCGCCCGTTTCTAAAGATTTAGAAGGAGCAAAGCAGCTATGCTACGCTCTTGGCGAGTTTCATCACTTAAGCAAAGGCTACGTTCCGCCACAGCAGGCAGAAGTCGCTTCCAGACTGCATAAGTGGCCGAAAAGCTATAAAAAAATGATTGAAAAAATGGAATGGTTTCGGACCATTGCTACGGCTTATCAAGAGATGCCGGCGAGTCCGCATTTATTAAATACTGTCGACGAGTTTAAAGAGCAGGCAAAAAGAGGATTTGACAGACTAAATCAATCTCATTATTTTGAGCTGGCGGCGAAGGGAAACGAGTATTGGGGGCTTGTCCATCAGGACTATGGCTGGTCCAATGGTCAAATGGGAGCCGAAGGAATGTGGATTATTGACTTGGACGGTGTTGCTTTTGATCTCCCAATTCGTGATTTAAGAAAGCTGATTAGCGGCACAATGGCTGACTTATATCGCTGGGATGCGCAATGGGTGAGGGAAATGATCCGATCATACCATGAAGCAAATCCAATCTCGGCTGAGCTATATGAAATTTTAATGATTGATTTGTCCATGCCGAATGAATTTTATAAAAATATAAAAGAAGTTGTATATGAGCCGGAACTATTTCTAAACGAAGAAACGATCCAGCTGATCCAAACGATTGTTGATACGGATCAATCGAAATGGCCTGTTTTAGAAGAGATTCAACATGATTGGGAAAAAGGGGGATACGAATGAAAGTTTTAATGATTTGCACGGAAAAACTTCCTGTTCCCCCAGTATTAGGCGGAGCGATCCAAACTTATATTGAGGGAATTCTTCCGTTTTTAAAAAAAGAGCATGATATTACGGTATTAGGCGTGAGCGATCCATCTCTGCCAGATGAAGAAACGCTGGACGGCATTCATTATGTGCGAGTTCCGGGAAAAGTGTTTGAGATTTATCGGGAAAGTGTTGTTCGCTACATTGAAGCACATCCATTTGATCTGATCCATATTTTTAACCGCCCGCGTCTTGTCCTTCCTGTCAGGCAGGCAGCTCCGTTAGCGAAAATTACACTAAGCATGCATAACGATATGTTTCATCCTGAAAAAATGGATCCTCAAGAAGCAGAGAACGTTATACAAGAAGTATCCAATATTGTTACGGTCAGCGATTATGTTGGAAATGTAATTAGCGACCTTTACCCACAAGCGGCTGCCAAGGTGCGCACAATTTATTCCGGGGTGGATACGAATCGGTTTTTACCAGGCCACCATCCGAAAATGCAGAAAATACGCCAGGAAATCCGCCGAGCTAACGGCTTGGAAAATAAAACGGTGATTTTATTTGCCGGAAGACTCTCTCGCAATAAAGGAGTCGATCAATTAGTGAGGGCGCTTCCAGAGCTAGCAAAAAAATTTAAAGATCTTGCCTTAGTGATCATTGGAAGCAGATGGTTTAGCCAAAATGATGTAAATGATTATATTGCTTATGTACGCGCATTGGCAAAAAGACTTCCAGTGCCCGTTGTCACAACCGGCTTTGTTGCTCCAGATGAAATTCAAAATTGGTTTGCGGCTGCTGATCTCTTTGTTTGTACATCCCAATGGCAGGAGCCCTTGGCTCGAGTGCATTATGAAGCGATGGCTGCTGGCCTTCCAATTGTAACGACTGCTCGAGGAGGCAATTCCGAAGTGATCGTGCCAAGAGAAAACGGTCTTGTTGTAGAAAATCCGGAAGATCCGAACGAGTTTGTTGCTCAAATTGCGCAAATTATATCAGATCGATCGCTTATGAAGAAAATGGGGGAAAAAGGAAGAGAATTAGCGGTTTCTCGCTATGAATGGAATCGGGTGGCTTCTGAGTTGCTTGATGTTTGGACCCATGCGCAGCAAGCAGAGCACGAACAAACGCACCAAGAATATGCAGTTGAGCCGCTGCAACAACATACAGCGGTTGAACTGGAGGAAGCAGACTTAAATCAAGAGGAAAGCAAAACTGAACAGAAGAACAAAAGGAAAGAAAAGGGAAGAAAGCGGAAAGGAACGTTACAAGCGGACCGTCCAGCAAAGCAAGAACAAAACTCAACTGGTGAGCATGTAAGTGCAAGCGAACCGAAAAGGAAGAAAACGCTTGAAGAAAAACAACCTAATTCGCCGGCTGCTGCGAATCACAAATCTTTAGTGTTATCGTCCTCTTCTTATGAGCTTCCTGTATTTTCTCGCAGGAAAGGGAAAGGAAGCAATGACAAACCGTTTCGCGCTTTTATCATTGGCAAATGAAAAGAGAAAGGATGCTCCGATGAGGGGCATCCTTTCTTGATGATTTCATGAGGCAAGACGAATCTTTCCTATTTACACTCTGTTAAGAGGCGGGTGGCTTTTTGATGGATTATTAAAAGAGAAGCATTCGCTAATGAAGGCAATGGTTTGTAAACGCTTCTTCATATATCGCCGCAAAGCGCTGGGCGACATGCCGAAATTGAAACTGTCTTTCCACCTCCTCCCTGCCGATGCGCGCCATTTCTTGTGCTTTTTCCGGATGAGTGAACATATAATCAATCGCTTTTGAAAAAGCAGTGGCGTCGTGATAATGATTGATGACAAATCCGTTTTCCAGATGACGGATAATTTCCGGATTTCCGCCGCGATTGGTGGTAATAATCGGGATTCCTGCTGCCATTGCTTCATAATGGACACGCGCAAGCGGTTCATGCCATTGTGAGCTGCAAACAAATACATCACCGATTAAAAACATGCGAGGAATTTGTTCAGAGGGAATATAGTTTGTAAATATAATATGGTTTTTAAGCGGAGCAGACAAGCGATGAAGCATGCTTACGTAATCATCCCACGTGTTTTCGCTAAACCATTTTCCGCCGACAATGACCAATCGTGCATCCGGATGACGCAAAAGGAGATCAGGCATACATTGAATAAGCAAGTGTGGCCCTTTTGTTTTGCTTAACCTTCCGATGAACACGATTACCTTTTGATCATCAATGCCGAATGTTTGGCGAAGCTGGCGGCGAATGCGCTCGCCTTCCTCTGTCCAGATAGGGACATATTTTTCTAAATCGACCCCTGAATAAGCAACACGAATTTTTTGCTCCGGGACATGATATCTCCTAATCACCGTTTGTTTGATATATTCGCTAACTGCGGTAATGAGTGTGCTGCTCTGCAAAGCTTGCTCCGCTTTTTCTTTACATAGTTTGAGTGGAGAAAACATATCGTTATGAAGGCTGAGAACAAATGAGCTTTGTTTGGCGGCTTCTTTATATTTGGCTATATGGGCTGGACGATTAAATACATGAATCACATCAAATGAATGTTTCGCTAGTTCGGCGGCCACATCATGCTCATATGTTTCTTTCGGAAAACGAATATACTCGATTCCATTTCTACATTCTCTTACAGGTAAAAGCGGATCGGTAATGGAAAAAATCGTAAGCTTGTTTGTTTGTGATATAAACGGAGCGATTCCGTCGATCATAAGCTGAATCGCTCCCCCTTTTATGGCAGGGGAAGGCAGCTTTTCTGTACAAATGTAAGCGATATTCATGGCAGGTCCACCTGATAGATGGAACGAATATACTCGATTTCACGTCTTAATCCTTCTTTTAGCGTTATTTTTGGGGAATAATGCAAATCTTGTTCTGCCATTGAAAGATCGGCCCAAGTATGTTTGGGTTCGCCAAGCGCTGAAGGGAAGTAATGTCTGTCGGCCTTTATTCCTGTCAATTCTTCAAGCAAATCAATGACTTCATTAATGGATGCTTTTTCTTTTCCCCCGATATTAAATGTTTTGCCAATGATATGGCGTTTGCCCAAGACTGAAATGGTTCCTGCTATACAATCAGAAATGTAAGTAAAATCACGCGATTGCATTCCATCGCCGAAAATCGTGATCGGTTGCTTCGTTAACAATTGTTTAATAAAGCGATGAAATGACATATCAGGACGCTGCCTCGGACCATAAACAGTAAAGTAGCGTAAAACAACGGTCGGAATTCCGAATGAGGTATGATATACGCGACATAAATGCTCTCCTGTTAATTTTGTAATACCATAGGGAGAAAGAGGGGCCGTCTCTGCTGTTTCTGAGAGCTTTCCGGTTTTTTCTCCATATACCGAGGAGGTGGAAGCATAAATAAATTGCTTGATAGGCGAATTTTTACATGCTTCCAGCAGCCGTTGAGTCGAAGAAATATTATGAAGAATGTATGCTTCAAACTCCTTTCCCCAGCTTGTGCGAACACCTGGCATCCCTGCTAAATGATAAATGATGTCTACATCTTTTAAGAGAGCCTCTAAATCAATCATGAAAAGGTCTTGGGCAAGCATCGTAAACCTTGGATGCGAACAAAGCGAGTCCATGTTAAAGGATTTTAGATGGATGGGGGTAGGGCCGATAAAGCCATCAATGCCTATGACAATGTTTTGCTCGTCTTCTAATAATTTTTCGCATAAATGAGAGCCGATAAAGCCTGCCGCTCCCGTGACCACGATTTTCATCCACAACCAACTCCTATATATTGTAGTCCCCATTGTTCAATGTCTTGACGTCTGAGGCAATTTCTTGCGTCAAGCACAATGGGGCCGTTCATTCGCGCTTTTATTTCTCGCCAATTTAATTGCTGAAACTCTTGCCAATCAGTGGCGATGATTAAGATATCTGCGCCTTCAACTGCTTCTTGGAGGGTATCGGTTTGCGTTACGTTTGGCTGATGGCTGCTATCTAGCTTCGCTTTCGGATCATAGGCACGGACGATGCAGCCGGCTTCGCTAAGCTTTCGAATAAGGTGTTCTGCAGGAGAGTGGCGAGTATCGTCGGTATTGGGCTTAAAAGCGATTCCTAGAACCGCAATGGTTTGATCAGATAAATGGTTGACTGCTTGTTGCAGCTTTTGAATGTAAAGATCCACTTGAGAATCATTAATTAGCTGAACCGCTTGTAAAAGATGAGGGGTAATCTTTTGGGAATGAGCAACTTGCTCGAGTGATTTTACATCTTTCGGAAAACATGATCCGCCGTACCCAAGTCCTGCTTGCAAAAAATGGGGGCCAATCCGCGGATCATATCCAATGCCTTTGGCGACATCGTGTATATTCGCGCCGACGGCGTCACAGATGCGTGCCATTTCATTTATGAAAGAAATTTTTGTCGCCAAAAAGGCATTAGAAGCGTATTTAATCATTTCTGCCCCTGTGAGGCTTGTAATCACATATGGACAAGAGATCCCGGCATATAAGCTTTTCATAATCGGGAGCGATCGCTGGTCATCCGGACGGAGTCCAATGACAATTTTGTCCGCGTGCAGCATATCGAAGATGGCTGAGCCTTCCCTTAAAAATTCAGGATTTGCAACAATAGAAAATAAATGGTTCGGCACTCCTTTCTCCAATAATTGGATATAGAGCTGTTCGGTTGTTCCAGGAGGCACCGTGCTTTTAATAATAATCGTTTTATAGGAGTCGATATGGAGCGCTAAATGGTCAATGGCTGATTGGATGTAGGTTAAATCCGTCCGTCCGTCTGTTAAAGAAGGAGTACCGACACAAATGATAACTGTAGAAGCGTGTTTGATGCCTAGATCAAGGCCGTTTGTAAAAGTGAGACGGTCGCGATTTTTCTCTATTATTTCTTTTAGATTGGGTTCATAAATCGGAATATATCCGCGGTTTAGCTGCTCGATTTTGTCATGGTTTTGATCGACACAGTATACTTGGTGGCCGAGTTCAGCTAAAACCGCCGCTGTTGTTAATCCGACGTATCCAGTTCCGACAATGCATACATTCATTAGAAACACCCCTTTTTTTAACAAATGAATCTGTTTGGAGCCACAATCGAGAAATTGATGTTTGGTTAGTGGGATGAGGGCAAGTCATCGACTTGTTATTTCGTCATGCACGTATGTGATGGAGGCGAATTGTATTCTTATTGCTGATGGTCAAAAACATCAATCACTTTCTTTTTCGATAGTTGCTGCATCTTTGCGTTAGTATGAGGCCGTTTTTTAATAACGTTTGATCAAGCATATATAAAACCGTCATCGCTTGTGCTTGAGCGTTTCCTTGATGACGAGGCCTTGCTTTTGCTGAGTGAATATGTGCCAATGAAAGCGTAAGCTGGTTGTGACGGGTGATGATTGAATTAGAAAATCACGGATCCAAGTGCGAATGGGCAGGATGAGCACTATTTGTGATAGTGTATGTGAGGACATTCTTTATCGGAAATATGGCAAAAGCCTATTTTATAAGAAAAATTGCCATTATAACAGCAAATAAAAAACCAGGTTTACCACCTGGCTGCATACAATTATTCGTCTTCTTTGTCCGCGAAATGACTCTTATTTTCCGAAACAGGAAAATCAAGAGAAAGGATGTCGCTGCTTTTAACACATATAATCTGGCCGCCGTCCTTATAAAATGGATCGATTAATAAGGAAACTTCTTCCGTCTGTTCGTTAAATGACTGGAAGAGGGCGTTATAATAGGTTTGGCCGGCAGTATGAACGTTAAGCTCTGTTCCTGGCGGCAAGCCGACTAATTGCTGCTTTGCTTCATTGGCGACTGGTGAGACTGCGTGGCTTTTCTTTGTTTTTTTCTTTAATAGCTGCGGATGAATGAATACCCGATACATGCTCTGTCACTCCCTTGTGGACGATAGTAAAAATAGCTAGTGACATTATATGACTGAAAGGGAAAAACGGTTTAGACCAACGCCTAATGCGGCTTGCTCTGATATTCGAGATGAAAAGAGAACTTAAATAAAAAGCCCCTCTGTTGATGGAAAACAGAGGGGATCATAGGTTAATAATAATATGATTTAATGACGCCAGCCCGCGCGGTATTTCATTGCAGTAAACGAAGCCGTTTACGACAACGGAGCGGATATCTTCTATTTGGTTAATTCTCATTTCGAAGTGGGAAAAGCGCAGTTCTTCATTTGGCATCAGCTTTTTCATATGGGTCGGCTTCAGCCAGTATTCTCCCTCTTTGATTTTCTCTTTCCAATCCTCGTAGGCAAATGTCCATTCCAACATGGTTTCATTCGCTGCGTCAGAAGCATGAGAGTCAGCCGGAAGAGGCTTCGTTGCGATTTTACCGCTAAGTTCACCTGCTCTTTTTGGGGAAGAGCGGATGCAAACAATCAAATTACTTAGTGGTTCATTTCCAATATTTTGAATAACAAAATCGCCAATGACAATGATTTCTTCTTCGCTTGTTTCAGGAAGAAGGAGCGAGTAGGCAAAAAAGGCTTGGGCTTTCGTCACCGCAGGAACCGTTTTTTCTTCATGTTCGGTATACTTCAATTGCTTTAGATGCTGAATTTGCCGTTCAGCCTCTTCAAGGGCTACCTCGTACGATAACATTTGCTGTTCGAGCTGAGCGATCTTTTTTTCGTAAGGCTCAATATGCGTCGTTTCAGTCAAATGAAGCTTGTCGAGCAAATATTCATTGCGGAGTTTTTCTTTTTGCAGCTCTGTTTCGAGCGCTTTTAACTGAGTTTCATATTTAGCAATTTCTGAACGGTAATGGATAATTTTTTGCTGCAATTGAATTTGGTGGTTCGGGGGGTTTTGTCCCATGATCTCCACCCTCCTTAACAGGCTGAATACGTCAAACGAGTCCTTGGTTCGACAGGCATTTCGAATCCGTCATAATGGATTCATTTGTACTCTTGATATATATATATATGAAAAAAGAAAATGAATACGACTGTATAAGTTGTAATAGAATGCCACAAGGATGTTTCCAAGGCTGGCTTACTTAAAGTCTTATAAAAATCAAAAGGGGAAGCTTCACCTTATATGATCGTGGATCCAAACATTCTCCCTGTTTTTCCTGCTGTGAATCTGCAAATAAAAAAGGCTGTTGTATGGAGCAACAGCCTAACTCGCAAAGAGATTTAATGACTTGGGAATACTTCAGGACATTGAGGCGGGAAGTTATCAGTAGGGCAAAGTGTTGCTTCCAAAATTTCTTCACGTGGTCTGCAAAAACGACCTTCTACCTCAATTTTCACATCCGCTTCAATTTGCACTTCTAAGCACAATGTGATGGAAACATCTAATTGTGAAAAGTTGTTTGTGCAGATCAAGCTGGCATCGCATTCGAAGAAGGAAATATGGCAGTCAAGCGATGTTCCTTCAGGAGCGCATAAAATAAAGGTTTGGGCAGTAGCAAACGGAATAGGGGCTGATTCGCCGACAATATGTCCGTTCGCATTTAAAATTTGTACAACAACGTGCCCTTTCACAAGCACTTTCACTTTTTGCAATGTGACTTGATCCCCAGATGGCAGAGTAACATTGACAGGCTGCCGGCCATTGGATTGGATGATTTCTTGGCAGATAAGCGCATCGTTATCCACTACAGGATCGATTCGGTTTCCATCCTCGTCGGATAAGAAGCAGCGGATCATGAAATCTTGAGCGTTCAAATCATTGGAAGCCAAGAAATCACAAATGTTTTTATGATGTCGCGGGCAGCGATCTTCTGGAAAGACGGCTTCTAATTCATCATCGTTAAAGCTTCTTAGCGGCACATCGACCTGGCGAGTAACCCAGTCATACACTTTGCGAGTTTTAATACATACTTTTTCTTTATGATGAGAGTGACTCATAACTCTTTCCTCCTATTTAAAGTTTTCTCCGCTGTAATGAATGAAATAAATCGTAGCGGAGGTTACGACTACTGTATACTATGAAAAAGCTGGGTAAATGTGCCGTGATAAAAGCGGAAATTTCATTTTTTTGGTCTAAAAGGAAAACGGGTTGAATTTGTATGTATTAGAATCACATGATTTTTTAAGGAGGAGAATAGCGGTGAACTCAAAACCACAAGAGGATGTTATGGTATTGAAGCAAAAAATGGCGGATTTGCAGTCCAAACTGGCGCAATATGAAGCGCAGCGAAACGATTCTAACGCGCTCAAGCTGGAAAATAAACGACTCACAGAGGAACTGGAAAGGGCAGAAGCTAAAGTAAGAGAGTTAACAAAGCAAATAGAAGAAGTGGTGGCTGAAAATATCATTTTAAAAGAGCTTGCTTGGCAAAGTGAAAAACGGTACGAAGAGTTAACGAAACTTAAGCAAGAAAAAGAAGAGCTGGAACGGCGTTTAGCACAATCCAAAATCCATTTTCCAACAGAGGAAGGAGAGAATTGGTTTTTCCACACGCTGCGACAACAAAATGCGATTATCAAAAGAAAGGAAAAAAATGATTCTCCTCCATCTTCAGCTCCTTTTTCCTTTAGTGAAGGAACGGAAGAAAAATAAAGTTTGCCTGGTACCAACGCTCTGCTGCCTTCATAGAATAGTAACAACCCAACACTTGGAGGTCATAGAGCGATGAAAGGGAAAAAGCCGATTGTTATCAATGGGTCGAAATCCTATTCGATCCACTCATCATCTAAAGGAAAAAAATCTGGTGGATGCGGATGTGGAAAGACGATTAGAAAAAAATGAACGAAGCTGCAAGGATTATCGGAAAGATCATCCTTTTTTATGAAAAACGCCTATACCATAAGCGTGACAGTTGCATAGTCTAACAATGCAAAAAGCTTAAATTACAAGGGAGGAAGCGAAGATGTCCGAAAATAAAAAGCCTCGTGTCATCCACGTTGATAAATTAATTATCCACGCTGATGATGTCATTATTTCTCCAAAGGGCCGCATCCACGATCCGTGGTTCTCGCCGCCGCGCCATGTAGAGAGTGGCGAGATGGAAGCGGAGGAAACGCATAAAGACCATCATTCAGAAGAGAAGGATGGCGACGAAAACAGAAGACCTTTTTCATGGTTTTAATTGAATAAGTGAAAATGGAGCTGAGGAGAAATGGAACGATTTAAAAACTATGGGCTTTGGGTAGCACTTGGCTCGTTTATTTTACTGGCGTTGCAAACATTCGGAGTGGATCTTGATTTAGGAAAATACGAACAGCTGTATGAAACGTTGCTAGGAATTTTGGTTGTAGCCGGAATCATCAATAATCCGTCAATTGGGCGTGGTTATTTGGATAAAACCGATAAAAAAGAATGAACAACATTCTGCCTCTATAGTAAAGAGGCAGTTTTTTATTTCAGAAAAAAATGGAAGTTATATTTTTGTTACAAAAACCCATTCTAACAGTGTAATCAAAATTTTTAGGAGGTTGTGCACGTGACAGTAGCATCTCAAGTAAAGCAAACGCTTGCCGGATTAAAATCAGCTCAAGCAAGCTTCGAAACATTTGCACTTCAAACCGAGAATAAAGCGGCAAAACAGCTTTATCAGCAAGCAGCTCAACAAACGCAAGCCATTGTTGATTTAGTGAACGCCCGTGTTCAAGAGATCCAAAAAGAAGAGCCGCAATATAATCAATAAAGCTGTGGCAGGCGTTTTTTGTTTCCGCAACAAAGGTTAGCACGCCTGCAAGGATTAAAAGGTTGGTTAAGCACCAACCTTTTTTCAAACGAAATACATAGATGAATGGGTTGATGAAGAATGATGAAAAATGTGACATTATTACTGATTTGCAGCCTCTTTGTCGTTGGTTGCGCAAGAGAGCCAGAAGTGAAGGACCAATCACTCCAAGGAAGAAATATGATTCGATTAAATATGGATGGAACAGCGCATTCGGCAACGATGGACCAGTCTGCCGCTCAACAAGCGGTGAACGATATCAAGCAAAAACAAGCGATTCGCGATGCAGTGGCCGTCAATACGAAAAATAAACTGTTCCTTGCTTATCAAGTCAAACACATGGAGCGTTTTCATAAAAAACAAATCGAAAAAGAGGTGCAGAAGCAGCTGAAAGAACGATTTCCACAGCATCAAGTCGTAATCTCCAGCGATTTAAAGCTGTTTTGGAAGACGAACGAGCTGAAAAAGCAGCTGCAAAAAACGCGAATGGGAGAACGCAAGCTGAATGAAGAAATCGAAAAACTGAAGAAACTGAGCGAAGAGACCGCATAATCCAAAGGGGTGAACGAGATGGCAGATGAGAAACGGAAAAATTTAACGGCGGTACAGCAGGATTATCAAGCATTTGCAAAAGAACGGGAAACGAAGCGTCCAGTGTTGAAAAATTGTATTCGCGCTTTTTTCGTAGGCGGGTTGATTTGTGTAATCGGCCAGGCCGTTTCTTATTTTTATATGTATTTTTTTGATTTTACTGAACAAACAGCCGGCAATCCGACCGTGGCAACGATGGTCTTTTTGTCGATGATTTTAACTGGATTTGGTATTTATGACCGAATCGCTCAATTCGCTGGAGCTGGAACAGCCGTACCGGTAACGGGATTTGGAAATGCCGTCATTTCCGCAGCGATTGAACATCGGACAGAAGGATTTGTTTTAGGAGTCGGCTCCAACATGTTTAAGCTGGCGGGTTCTGTCATTTTATTTGGCACCTTTGCTGCTTTTGTCATTGCCTTAATTAAAACGATTGCCGTGAAATGGGGTGGGCTCGGATGATGAAAGGACATCGCACCTGGATATTTGAGAACAAGCCTGCCATTGTTGCCGCAGCGGCAGTCGGAGGGCCATTTGAAGCAAACGGACGCATTGCCGATGATTTTGATTTGCTGCATGAAGACCTTTGGCTCGGGGAAGAATCATACGAGAAGGCTCATAAAGTGCTGCTGGAAGAAGCCTTTTTTAAAGCTATGGAAAAAGGCAACATTACAAAAGAACATATACAATTTATCATTGCCGGTGATCTCATTAACCAAATGACACCGTCCAACTTTGCGGCCAAAACAATCGGCGCCCCTTATATTGGCGTGTTTGGAGCCTGCTCTACTTCAATGGAAGGGCTTGCGCTTGGAGCCTTTATTGTGAATCATGGCGGAGCGCAATATGTTTTAACGGGCGCGTCAAGCCATAATACAGCAGTAGAAAAGCAATTTCGCTACCCTACTGAATACGGCGGACAAAAACCGCCGACGGCTCAATGGACGGTAACAGGGGCTGGGGCAGCGCTAATCAGCAGCAGCGGAGCCGGACCCCGTATCGTTGCTGCGACAATGGGCCGCGTGGTGGATATGGGATTAACGGATCCGTTTAACATGGGAGGAGCGATGGCGCCCGCTGCCGTTGATACGATTGAAGCGCATCTGCGCGATATGCAAATGGACAGCTCGGATTACGACTTAATTGTAACTGGAGACTTAGGAAAAATTGGACGGCAAGTGTCGCTCGATTTATTGCGGGAGCATGGATTGAATCTTGATGAAGAAAAATACCAAGATTGCGGCTTGCTGATTTATCGTGAAGGTCAGCCCGTATTATCGGGAGCGAGCGGTGCGGGGTGCTCGGCAGCTGTTGTATATGGACATTTGCTCAATCGCATGAAGCGAGGAGAATTGAAAAGAATCCTCGTCGTAGCAACAGGAGCCTTATTATCGCCGTTATCGTTTCAGCAAGGTGAAACGATTCCATGTATCGCGCATGCAGTCGCGATTGAATATGGAGGGGATGAAGAATGATGGGAATGTTTTTTTGGGCGTTTGTTGTTGGTGGGATCATTTGTGTGATTGGTCAAATTATGATGGATGTGTTTAAGCTGACCCCAGCTCATACATTAAGCATTCTTGTAGTCGCTGGTGCGGTTTTGGATGGCTTTGGCTTATATGAGCCATTAATTGATTTTGCCGGAGCTGGCGCCACCATTCCGATTACAAGCTTTGGGAATGCTCTCGTTCATGGAGCGCTTCAAGAAGGGGAACAGCACGGCATTATTGGTGTATTAACGGGCATGTTTGAGGTCACAAGCGCAGGAATTTCAGCCGCGATCGTCTTTGGATTTATTGGTGCGTTATTGTTTCGCCCAAAAGGATAAGGAGGAAAGCTATGACTGTTGCTTCACAAGTTAAGCAAAGCTTGGCCAGCCTAAAAAGTATTCGCGCTTCTTTTCAGCAATTCGCTCTTTCTTCAAGGGATGAACAGGCGCAGCGAACATTTCATGAGGCGATGATGAAAACAGAGGAAATCATTGCTGATTTAAAGCAGCGCATTAGCCAATTAGAGCGAGAAGAACCACAATATCATGGAAAGTAAGGAGCATGATCAATGCCAATATGGTTAGAAGCATCGATACGATCCGCTTCCATTTTGATCGGATTGTTTATCATTACAAGAATGTTAGGAAAAAAACAATTATCGAAGCTGTCTTTTTTTGAATATATTGTCGGGATTACGGTCGGCGATATTGCGGCAGCTATGTCGGTCGACCTCAGTATTAATCTAAGGGAAGGAATCCCCAGCATTTTAATATGGTCTTTAGTTCCTGTTGCCGTCTCGTATATTTCATTGAAAAATAAAAAGTTCCGCGATTTTGTCGAAGGGAATTCAACGGTTTTCATTAAAAACGGAAAAGTATTAGAAGATAACTTGAAAAAGGAAAAATACACGATTGATGAATTGATGGAGCAGCTGCGAAAAAAAGACGTATTTCGTTTGGCAGACGTCGAATTTGCCGTATTAGAACCGAATGGAGATTTAAACGTTTTATTGAAAAGGGAAAAACAGCCTCTAGCGGTTGGCGATGTCTTTCCAAATGCTCCAAACGAAAAAGAGCCGCAGACGGTGATTATGGATGGAAAAATTCTAGACGAACCGCTCTCAACTGCCGGATTAAATCGCAGATGGCTCCAAATGGAGTTAGAGAAGCAAGGGGTAACGTTGGAAAATGTTTTTATTGCCCAAGTGGATTCATACGGCCAGCTAACCGTTGATTTATATGATGATAAAATTCAAATACCGGAAGCGTCAGAAAAGCAACTGCTACTGGCGGCTCTGAAAAAGGTCGAGGCAGATTTTGAGATCTTTGCTTTAGAGACAAAAGCAGAGGAAGCGAAGGCGATGTATCAGAAAAATGCGGAAAAAATTCGTAATCTGTTGGCAAAAGTAGAGCCGTTATTAAAAAATTAAAAGGGAGTGGCCTGAATGAAGAAAAAAGTGACAACAACAGATGAGGATATAAAAATATCGTTAAAGAAAAAAGAGACGGAACAGCCCGCTTATACGACCGATGAAGAAATCGACATTAAATGGACATACAACGACGAGCATGTGACGCCTCATCCAAAGGAGTATGAAGAGATTGACTACTAGGATCTTGTAAAAAGGGTGCCCGATTTAGCAAAACCTCGGGACACCCTTTTTAAGTAGATCGAAACGCTATTTTTTCGCGATGTAGTTGCATAATGCGTGCGGTCTCGGAAAGAGCGAGGGAAAACGAATGAATTCCACTGGCTTATTCCGCTTTATTTAGAGAAAACGGATCGTAAAAATTCTTTTACTTCCTCAGGCGTTTTAGCATTAGCGCTGTGAAGATGAGCCGTTTTTTCGCCTTTTTGAAACACAAGCAAGCTAGGAATGCCCATTACCTGGTATTTTTCAGCCAGCTCTGGCACATGATCACGATTGATTTGAAACCAATCGTATTGTGAATATTCATTGACAATATCAGCGATGAACATATCCATGCGCACACAATCAGGACACCATGTTGTATAAAATTTGACAATAACCGGCTGTTCCCCGGAAATGACCTCTTGGAATTGATCAATGGTTTGCAACTCTTTCAACCGAAATTCCTCCTTATTCACATGTTGAATTCATCCGCTTCTACTTTATCATATTTTGTTCGTAAAAAAGAATCGATATGTCTTATCACAAGTGTTGATAATATAACAGATGTGTTGATGATCCAATAAAAACCCATTGACATTGCTTGACCCTATTGGAGTCCATATAGCCTATTATGATGATAGGCAGGTTTATAAATATGGAGGTATCCACACTACTTATGCGTCATGCTCAACAAACAGAAAATTGAACCTATTATCATTTCAAAAGAAGAATCCCCGTTTTTTCCACAACCGAAGGCAAGTCAGTGCTTCTTTCCGCCCTCAAAACATCCTTACTTTTATGCCAATTTTTTAATTTTCCGAATTTATCGCGCACATTGTTTGGCTTTTTGCATAAATAATCTGATAGAAAGGCGGTGAAGGGATGAGCGAAAAATTTGAAAAAGCATTGCGGGATATCGCCAAATCTAAGCATGAAGGACATGACCAATTTATTAAACGATTTGAAAAGTGGGGACAGGAATTTGAACAAAAAATAAAGGAAATTGAAAAAATGAACGGCCAATTTTTAAAAGATATTGAAGGAAATATCGGCTATATCAATAGCTGGTTTGGGAAAAAAGGAAAACAAATGGAGCGAATTTTCCGGAATTTTAAATCATAAGCGCCCATACCGTTTTCGTCATTCCTGCATACGATAGAACTACCAACATGCAAGGAGGTGCAACGCAATGTTTGGATATTGTGGATACGGTGGTTATGGTGGTTATGGCTACGGCGGCGGCGGTTATGGTTACGGTTCTACATTCGTGTTAATCGTCGTGTTGTTTATTTTGTTAATTATCGTGGGTGCGGCGTTTGTAGGTTAATGAACCGAAGGTACGGGCTGGTTGAGAAAAGAGCAGCTCGTACTTTTTCTTTGAATGGATGCACTTCTTATTCGTTTTTTCATACGATGTAATAGTAAAAGGGAGGATGGAAAGATGGATAACCAATTTTTTAAAAACGTTGAAAAGAAAACAGGCGTGAATATGAAAGATATATTTGAACTGGCTAATTCATTACAAAACGCAAACTTTAAAGATGAGCAAACAGTGCGCGGGGTTGTAAAGCGAGTAGCGCAAATCGCTAATCGAAAAGTGCCGAAAGAATTAGAAGACCAAATTGTGAAGATGATCACCAAAAACGGTAAACAACTAGATTTTAATACCATTGCGAATATGCTGAACAACAACAAAAAGTAACGAGGAGGGAGTCTCTATACGGGAGCTCCCTCGGTCGTTTGCCGAACCAATTCTTTTAAAAAGCGTGATGGCTGAGCGGTTTTCATTCGTCTATGTGCTGGAACAGATAGATGAAGTGAACGTTTCGCTCTTGTAATCGCAACGTATAGGAGACGTCGCTCTTCTTCTAAGGGAAGCGGGTCTCCATTGCGATTTGCTTCCATGGCATAGTCATGTGGAATACTTCCTTCCACTGCTCCCAACACGTATACATACGGATATTCCAATCCTTTGGCCCGATGAATCGTCGAGAGCTGAATGGCGTTTGGGGCTGTCTTTTGCTTGGACAGCTGTCTGGCAGCTTCCATCATCGTGTCCACATGTTTGAGAAACGCGGGAACGGTTTTAAACTTTTTGGCTACTACCTTTACATCCCGAATATCATCGCTCCCCTTTTCAATCACATTGCCTTCATTTCCTCGTTTTTTAAGAAACTCTGAAAATCCCATTTCCGTCTCAATCATCTCAATCGCCTCAATTGGCTTCAACTTCGCTAAGCTTTTGAAGAAAGGAAAAATGTTTTTTAATTTTTTTCTTTGAAATGGATAAATCGACGATAAGCTTGTTAAAGCCTTCAAAAGCGAACAATCTTCAAGAATGCTTACGGCCTTTATTTCTTGAAGAAGCGACTGCTTTAAAAAGAGAGACACAAGCAGATCGTTGATGGCTTCTTCATGATTGGGATCCAGACTAAGCCGCAAATAAGCAAGTAAATAACGAACAAAGCGGCGTTGATAAAAAGATTCGCCGTCCTGCTCCACAACAAAAGGAAGTCCGGCCTGCACGAGACGTTCAAAAATCGCACGCGATGTGGTATGAGTACGATAGAGGATGGCAAAATCGCTAGGTTTAGCTCCGTGCTGAAGCCGTTCTTTAATATCCTCCACTACCATTGTCGCCTCTTCTTCTTCATCATACGGAAAAAAGAAAAGCACGGGTTCATCATCGGCAAATTGCGCCCTCATTTGTTTGCTGCGTCGGAAGCGATTTCGCGAAATGACAGTGTTGGCGACTTCTACGATATGATGGGACGAACGATAATTTTCAGTAAGGGCAACGACTTTCGCTTCAGGATAGTGACGATCAAATTCTAAAATGAACGAGGGATCAGAACCGCGAAATGAATAAATCGCTTGGTCATCGTCGCCGACGGCGCAAAGATTTCTCGTATGAGCACATAGCATATTGATAATGTCGTATTGCACGCGGTTAATATCTTGAAATTCATCGATTAAGAAATAACGAAACCGATCCTGGTAGCGCGCAAGCAAAGAAGGCTGCTCCGTTAGCATTTCGTAGCACCCTAACAGCATATCATCGAAGTCGAATAATCCTCGTTCCTGCTTCATCTCCTCGTAGCGTTTATACAAATAAAGAACTCGCTCTTCCCATTGGCCGCTGCTTCGAACACGTTCCACAGTGGCAAGTGTGTTTTTCCAATAAGAGATTTGTTGTAGCGCTTGATCATAGGCAAATTCGCGTTCATCTAAATCAAGCTCGCGTCCCGCTTCTTTTATCATTTGTTCCTTCTGCCATTCCCATTTTAGCAGACGGCTCGAATGCCAGCGCTGTGGATGGAAATGGACAAGCATGCGGTAAAAAATGCTGTGAAATGTGCCAGCTACAAGCCGGGATAAGATTGCTTGATTCATATTTTGATATGTAAGAAGCCGCGCTTTCATTTCATTTGCTGCTTTTGCCGTAAATGTTACAAGCATGATCGCAGAAGGAGGGATGTTTCGCTCCCCGATCATATAAGCTGTTCGTGCTGTTAGTACACGTGTTTTTCCGCTCCCGGCTCCCGCTAATACAAGCAGCGGTCCTTCAATTGTTTGCACCGCTTGCAGCTGGGAGGCGTCTAAAGGAAGCGATGCAATGGCCGGCGCCTGCTGCTCGCTTGGGATTGGTTGGGTTTTCAAAAAAGGTGACGCAGCCTGATAAGCGAGCGGTTTTCGCCATTCTGGATGTTCGAATGGTTTGATTGCAGAGGAAGGGGAGCAAACGTGTCTCTCCTCATGGTAAAAATGTGGCTGTTGTTGAATGCCTAAATATAGTTGAACTGGATCGCCGCATATCGTACAGGTAATCTGTCCGCGCAAGGCGGCCTCATATAACGCTTCATATTTTTCTCTGGGCAGTGACGCAAGCCGCAGCGTTTTTCCTTTATAAACTGCTTTATCCATTATCGAAAGCTCCTTTTTGTCTTTTGCGAACGTCAATGTTTATCTTAACAAAACATAAGATGAGAAAAAAAGGATTTGTTTGTGAAGGAGCGAATTTAAATAAAAAGGAGGAATCCAATATGTATACAGTGGGGTTTCCATATGATTCCTTTTTTAATTATGCGAATCGACCTGGACGAACGCATTCGGGGGTGCCGGCGGCATTTCCGATTACAGCATGTAGCCGAATAGCGGAGCAAAACAACGCGGCTACTTATCAGCGTTCTCGATCTAGGCGTCCCGACAAAGAAAAACAAACAGCCGCTGCTCGGTTTGAAGCAGAGCTGACAGGCAAAGGACAACGGTTGAATCAATCCATTTAAGCTGGAGGAGTTTCATGAAGCTGATTCGTATTAACCATCATTGCTATTATTTTCAAGGAGCTGTGAACATTGGCTATGTTTGCGATGGAGAGGTAGGAATTTTGATTGATGCGGGGCTTGATCAAGGAGCGATGAGAAAGGTATTGAATCAATTGGATCAGGAACGTCTGCCGCTTACTCACCTTCTTATCACTCATGCTCATGCGGATCATTACGGAGGAGCAGCGTATTTGCAAAACAAGCGAAACATTTATACGATGGCTCCTGTTTTAGAAGAAGCGATTTTGCGCAATCCAGTGCTTGAACCGATCTATTTGTTTCAAGGAAATTGGCCGACGCTGGATATGCGAAATAAGTTTTTGGAAGGAGAAGCGATCCGGATTGATGAGGTAGTGAGCGAAGGAGTATGGGACATTCAAGGCATCCAAATCAACAGCATCGCTTTGCCAGGACATAGCTATTATCAGCTGGGCTATCAGATTCACGATGTGCTGTATGCGGGCGATGCCTTTTTTGGACGAGAAACATTACAAAAGCATAAAATCCCTTATCTTGTGGATGCCGATCAAACGCTGCAAACCCTTAAATGTTTGCTTGAATGGCCTGTAAAGCGCGCCGTTCCTGGGCATGGGGCCTATGAAGAAGATGCTGAGGAGCTAATTCGCCAGAATATCGCTTGGCATCAGCGCGTACTCGAAAGCATGGAGGATGTGATCAAAAACGCGCCAGACGGATTGAGCCATGAACAATTGGTTCGCGAAATGTGTACGCGCTGGGAGATCGAGACAAGCCGCCTTTCTTCATGGGTGCTATATCGCACCGCTATAACCGGCTACTTGTTAAAGCTGGTCAAGGATGAAAAAGCTGTGCTTTCCATTCAGCGGCATGCATTGTGGATTGCGCCTTATGAAAAAAGGACCGTATGATGATTACGGTCCCAATGGTTGTAGACAACGTCCATGTTGACGTTGTCTACAACCATTTTTATATCCTTTATTGATGGTGATGGTTTCACATCGGACTCGCTTGAAAATGATTGGCAGACAAGGAGCATAGACGAGCAAAGACGAGAAGCGAATGAAAGCGTTCATAAGCGGACTGACGCAGTTTGAAGGACCGTATGATCATACGGTCCTAGAGTGTTTTTATCATCGTCACATGCGGAATGCCTGCATCCATAAATACGCCGGAAACGGTTTCATAGCCGAGCTTTTGATAAAAAGGTTCAGCGTGTGTTTGCGCATTCAATTTCGCCTGCAGTAAACCGCTTTCTCTGGCAAATTTCTCGATGCGCTCCATAATCAGGCGACCGGCTCCTTTGTTGCGATAATGGGGCAAAATGCAAATGCGCTCCATTTTGCCGATGCCATCCCCGATCATGCGGAGCCTTCCCGCTCCCACCGGCTGGTTTTGTGCGTAAAGAACGAAATGCACGGAGTCTTCTTCAAAAAAATCGATTTCCTCTTCTTCAGGAACGCCCTGCTCCTCAATAAATACTTTTCTCCGCACAAAAAGAGCGTCGCTGTACAGCTCTTGATCGTCTTTTCTGCCGAATGCCACTTCCATGCTATTCTCGGTCCTTTCCAAGCAGGAAGGTTTCATACACAGTCCAAGCGCCATCCTCCAGCTGATAAAGCAAATGGAAGCGATCGGCTGTTTCTTCAAAATGCACCGTTTGCATTTTAAGCCGCCCAAATACATCAAAATACTCAGCGTCCGATAAATTGCGGCCAATCGTAATATGCGGGACAAACGTATAATCAGATTGGTCTGTAAGAACACCGCTGTGCAATTTTTTATAAAGCTCCTGAAGCGTCTCGTTTGGCTCCACTTTTAAATAAATGACGTTGTTCACCGGATAAAACGAGCTGAATTTTGTAATTTTTAACGGAATTACATCGGTTTCCGCAGCAATTTGGCGAAGCGTTTTAATAATCGTTTGCGCTTGAATGTCGTCCGCTTCGAATACGTTTTTCAGCGTGATATGCGGCGGAATGAGTGCGTAATGGCTATCATAGCGTTTTCGGTATGAATTCGCAAAATCCTGTATCTGTTTTGATGGAAAAAGAGCAATCCCGTATTTCAACTCAATCCCTCCCTATATTGCGGTATTATTTAATTATAACAAAATTTTGAAAAATATTATAGTGTAACATTGCGCTAAAGAGAGAGAATATGTTCAAGCGCTTTCGGAAGATCAGGCTGCCAATACGTCCACGCATGATCGCCTGCAAATTCCTCGTATTGATAAGAAAAACCTTTTCGGACAAAAAGATCATGTGCCTGCCGATTCGGTGTCACAAAATCTTCAATGTTGCCGTTTGTCGTTTTTACCGCTGTTTCCTCGCTGCCGATGGAGTGATAGACATGAAGCAGATGCGGATCAGAAAAATGCTCCATTTTCTTGATGATCGCTTCATTGATGTACGGTGATTGCATCGCGATTTTTCCAAACGTATGCGGATATGTAAGACCAGCTAGCAGCGAAACGGTTCCACCTAAGGAATCGCCGATTAAGGCGCGGCCCATTCCCATTTGATAGGTAGGAAACTCTTGATCTAAATAAGGCACAAGCTCCGTCGTTAAAAATTTCAGATAAGCGGCATGCTGTTTGCCGTTTGGATGATATTTTTCGTAGCGGTCATGGACATCTTTATATGGAATGCCGACGACGATCGTACGGTCAATTTTTTGTTCCTCCATCAGTTTCTCAATCACGCGCCCGACTTTTCCAAACATGAAATAATCTTTTCCATCTTGGGCGATTAAAAGAGAATATTTATAAAGTGGAGAAAAGGTGCTTGGCACATAAATCAACAGTTTTACTTCCTCATCGAGTTCCCGGCTGTAAATCGTTTGTTCATTGACTACTCCTTTTTGTATCATCATTGCTTGCATCCTCCATCATAAAATAAAGGTTCATCAATATTGTAACATATTTTCGACAAAGTATGTCATGCTCAAGCATTTATATAGTGGCCGCTTCACAATGGGATCGATAGGGAATTCAGCAATCGAATGGTCTGAAAGCGGCGTTGCTCCGGCTTTTGTCCCCCAAAAAATGCGCTCGAACAACAGGATACTGACAGTTCCATCGATTATGTGGATCGCTTACCTGCTCATTTGAGTGTGAATACGTCAAGTGAGAGCGATCGAGAAGGTGTTTGGCTGTCTTTGTCAAACTTATGATTACAAAAGCGGTTTTATGGGGACGGAAGGGGGAGCGACAGGTGGAGAATGTGATTTTTCAGCATCAAATTTTAGAGGCGGTCATTAATAACGCTTATGAATGGATTGTTGTGGTAGATGAGAAAGGGAACATTATTTATATGAATAAAAATTATTGTGAATTTTTGGAGAGGAAACAAGAAGAGGTAATCGGAAAGCATGTGACAGAGGTCATTGAAAATACGCGAATGCATATTGTAGTCAAGACAGGGAAAGAAGAGATCGCTGATTTGCACTACATTAAGGGAAATTATATGATTGCGAACCGCATTCCCATCGTGGTGGACGGAAGGGTTATTGGCGCGGTGGGTACGGTCATTTTTCGAGATACAAATGAATGGAAGCGGATGAATAGCCATATTAAAAGTTTATTGTTGCAGCTGCAAACCTATTTTCAAGAATGGACGGAAAACAATGGAGCGAAATATACGCTGACGGATTTAATATCGTGTTCAAAGCAAATGGAAGAATTAAAGGAAAAAGTCAAACGAATTGCTGATAGCGATATTTCTGTGCTCATCCGCGGGGAAAGCGGCACCGGCAAAGAATTGTTCGCTCACAGCATCCATCAGCTCAGCAGCAGAAGCCAAAAACCGTTTGTTAAAGTCAATTGCGGCGCCATTCCCGAGCATTTATTGGAATCCGAGTTATTTGGTTATGAGGAAGGAGCCTTCACAGGCGCCAAAAAGGGCGGAAAGAAAGGCAAATTTCAGCTCGCTGACGGCGGCACCATTTTTCTTGACGAAATTGGCGATTTGCCATTGCATATGCAAGTCAAGCTGCTGCGTGTGCTGCAGGAAAAAGAAATGGAGCCGATCGGCTCGATAAAGACGGTATCTGTCGATGTCCGAATCATTGCCGCTACCAATCGCCCATTAGAAAAAATGGTAGAGGAAAAACGATTTCGCGAAGATCTTTATTATCGAATTAATGTGATTCCATTTGTGATTCCGCCCCTGCGCGAACGGCCAGGGGATATCGAAATGCTCGCTTATCATTTTATGAAAAAAATCGCCAAGCGATCAGGGAAAAGAGTGAATGCAATCAGCGCAGAGGTCATGAAGCTGCTGCGACAGCATGTGTGGCCGGGGAATATTCGTGAATTAGAAAATGTCATGGAGGTGGCGGTTCATTTTGCCAATGGCGAAACGATTACAGTGGATGCCCTTCCGGAATATTTGAAAGCGAATTCATCTTATCAAATGAAAGGAAAAACACTAAAAGAACTGCTGGAGGAAACAGAAAAAGCAGCGATTCAACAAAGCCTGCAGCGCTGCGGCCGTGATAAACAAAAAGCCGCGAAAGAACTGGGCATCAGCAAATCAGCCATGTATGAAAAAATCAAAAAATACGGTTTATCATAATGTAAAGATTCCACTTTTTCGGAAATCATTCCGGGAAAGCGGAATCTTTTCGTCATATTGGGATGTATATCTTGTCCTTTTCAAGTAAGGTGCTGTTTAACTGCAAGCGCCATCGGCTCAGTCGCTCCGTCCCGCACTGCGGCGGCCATAGCCTCCTCGGCGGGCGCTTTTCTAATTGCCGTGATTCAAATGCTGATGAAAGAGCTTCCAGAGGAACGGAATGGAAAGGACAGGAGGACAATCAAACGGTTTTCGTTTCATTCCTTTTTATTGGCATATTTTTTGCAATAAAAAACAAATGAATCACTCTAAAAAGGAGGGGAGAAAAGAAGGCGAGGTCAATTGGTGCCGAAATGTCAATGAGGAAACGCATCGCTTTTACCTTTTTCTGCGTGAAACTGTAAGTCGTTGACCGCTGTTGTGTTGGAGACAAACATAGGGGGTGCTGAGGAAATGTGGAGTATGATCGGTCTCATTGGGGGATTGGCTTTATTAATTTATTTGACCATGAGAGGGATGAATTTATTTATTGCCGCGCCGTTATGCGCCCTTTTAGTGGCGGTGCTGGGCGGATTGGCCCTTTTCCCGCAGCAGGTTGGCGAGGGGGAGGCCAGCTTTGTCGGAAATTATATGGCAGGATTTTCCAGTTTTATTCAATCGTGGTATTTAATGTTTTTACTTGGCGCCATTTTTGGAAAAGTCATGGAGGATAGCGGAGCGGCAGAAAGTGTAGCACAATGGATTGTCGCAAAGCTTGGCATGAAGCGAACGGTTTTGGCGGTTGTAATTGCCTGCGCCGTACTGACATACGGCGGTGTCAGCCTATTTGTCGTAGCGTTTTCCGTTTATCCGATGGCTGTCAGTTTATTTAAACAAGCGAATTTGCCGCGGCGTTTTATTCCGGGGGCATTAGCGTTTGGGTCCGTGACGTTTTCGATGACATCAGCTGGTTCGCCGGAAATTCAAAACTGGATTCCCATTGAGTATTTAAAAACATCGCCGTATGCAGGTTGGGAAGTTAGCATCATTGTCTCCATTTTCATGGCGATTTTCGGGTATTGGTGGTTAAAGCGCATGGTGATGAAAGCGGTTGCAAAAGGAGAGAAATTTGTAGCAAGAGAGGGAGATCCACTGGACGGTACAAGGGAATTGCCGCCTCCTATTTTGGGGTTTATTCCGCTTCTTGTCGTGTTGGTAATTGCTTTTGTTTTCCATCATTCGTTGCAGCAATCGGCATTAATCGTGGCGCTTCTTGGCGGAGTCATTGCGGTATATGCTCTCAATCGCCGCTATTTCCAAAACTTTAGCGGGGCTGTTTCTGAGGGAACTTTAGGCGCATTGATCGCGCTTGGAAATACGGCGGCCGTCGTCGGTTTTGGCGGTGTGGCGAAAGCCGTTCCAGCGTTTACGGATGCCGTGCACGCGATTACCAGTATTCCAGGCAGTCCATTAATTGGCAGCGCTATTGCTGTCAGTGTCATCGCTGGCCTAACCGGCTCGTCATCAGGAGGTCAGGCTATTGCTCTTCCGTTGCTCGCTCCGCATTATTTGGATATGGGAGTCCATCCTGAAGCGCTGCATCGGGTGGTCGCGATTTCGTCAGGAGCTTTGGATTCTTTGCCGCATAATGGCTATGTCGTGACAACGATTCGAGCGATTTGCGGTGAAACGCACCGCGAGGCATATGGCGCGGTTGGGGCTTTAACGGTTATTGTACCTGCTCTTGGGACGATTCTTGCGATTATTCTTTTCTCATTAGGACTAGGGATATGAACGAGGAGGAATGAAAAATGGTAGACGATCAAGTATTGTTCATAACAGGAGCGGCGCAAGGAATCGGCTTTGAAATCGCCAAATGCTTTGCTGAGCATGGCACGAAAGTCGTTCTTAGTGATATCAATGAAAGGGCTGTCCAAAAAGCAGCCGAATCGTTATGTGCACAAGGCTGGGATGCATGGGGACTGAAGTGTGATGTAACAAAAGAAGAGGAAATCAAACAAATGTTGGCTCAAACTGTTTCTCGTTATGGCCGGATTGACATTTTAGTGAATAACGCTGGGCTGCAGCATGTGGCGCCGATTGAAGAATTTCCTTCCGAATCGTTTGAAAAACTGATTCGCGTCATGCTTATTGCGCCGTTTTTGGCGATAAAGCATGTATTTCCCATCATGAAGCAGCAGCGTTATGGCCGGATTATCAATATGGCCTCGATTAACGGTTTGGTCGGCTTTGCCGGCAAAGCGGCGTATAATAGCGCGAAACATGGGGTCATTGGCCTAACCAAAGTAGCTGCTCTAGAAGGAGCCGCTCATGGTATTACAGTGAACGCTTTATGCCCGGGATATGTCGATACGCCGCTTGTACGCAACCAGCTGGCCGATTTGGCCGCAACACGCCGCGTGCCGCTTGAGCATGTATTAGAGGAAGTCATTTATCCGCTTGTGCCGCAGCAGCGCCTGCTGTCAACGAAAGAAGTGGCCGATTATGCGCTCTTTTTAGCAAGCGAAAAAGCAAAGGGAATTACCGGGCAGGCCGTTGTGATCGATGGAGGATATACCGCGCAGTAAAAAAAAGCTTGCAAATTATCAGAAAATCATGTAAATTGATAGAAAATCAGAAAATTCCATATCGTCGTTCATTCTTATCAAGAGAAGCGGAGGGAACTGGCCCAGTGAAGCTTCAGCAACCAGCCGATATCGGTCAGGTGCTAAATCCAGCGAATTGGTTTCAATTCGAAAGATAAGAAGAAGCGCTTTTGTTGATCTGTAAAAGTCTTCTTCTTAAAGAAGGCTTTTTTTATTGGAGGAAAGGAAGGAGAAAAAAGGATGGAAAAAGTAGAAACCTTACTGGCGCAGATTGGCAACAGAAGCGAGAAGCTGACAGGAACCGTCAATCCGCCTGTCTATTTTTCCACCGCTTATCGCCATGAGGGAATTGGTCAATCAACAGGATTTGATTACATCCGTACCGGAAACCCGACGCGCAAAATTGTAGAAGAAGCCATTGCTAAACTGGAGGGAGGAGATCAAGGGTATGCATTCAGTTCGGGAATGGCGGCGATTCAGACGGTGCTTTCCCTGTTTGAAAGCGGTGATGAATTTTTAGTGTCTGCCGATTTATATGGAGGAACGTATCGGCTATTTGAAAGAGGCTGGAGAAAGTACGGCTTAGCGTTTCATTATGTTGACTTTCGCGACATACAATTAGTGGAGAAATCGATTTCGAAAAACACAAAGGCGATTTTTTTAGAAACGCCGACAAACCCGCTTATGCAGGAGACAGACATCGACGAGGTGGCGAAACTGGCCAAACGCCACGGGCTGCTTTTGATTGTGGATAATACGTTTTATACGCCTGTGATCCAGCAGCCGATTCGCCACGGAGCGGATCTCGTCATCCATAGCGCAACAAAATATTTAGGAGGTCATAATGATGTGCTCGCTGGTCTCGTCGTCGCAAAGGGTGAGCCTCTTTGTCAACGGCTGGCCGAGTATCACAACGCAATCGGCGCGGTCCTGTCGCCATTTGATTCATGGCTGTTGATTCGCGGCATGAAAACACTGGCGCTGCGAATGAGGCAACATGAAGAAAATGCGCGGAGAATCAGCGAATTTTTGGCATCACACGAAGCGGTCACGGATGTGCTGTATCCAAGAAGAGGAGGCATGCTGTCCTTTCGCCTGCGTGAAGAGCGGTGGGTCAACCGCTTTTTGCAAAGCTTAAACGTCATTACATTCGCTGAAAGCTTAGGAGGAGTTGAAAGTTTTATTACATACCCGGCGACGCAAACGCATGCCGATATCCCTGAAGAGATTCGGATTGCCAATGGGGTATGCAACCGCTTATTGCGCTTTTCTGTAGGCATTGAGCATGTGGAGGATTTAATCGCTGATTTGTCGCAGGCCTTGGAAAATATGAAAGAGGTGTAGCGCAATGGAAAAATCATTTTCATTTCAAACCAACTTATTGCATAACAAATGGAAAGTGGATGAGCAGACAGGAGCGGTCAGCGTGCCCATTCAGCACGCTTCGACGTTCCATCAAGCGGATTTTGATGTGTTTGGAAAGTATGATTATAGCCGATCTGGAAATCCGACGCGCGAGGCGCTTGAAGAGACGATAGCGGAGCTGGAAGGAGGAATCCGCGGCTTTGCCTTCTCTTCGGGAATGGCGGCGATTTCGACCGCGTTTTTGTTGCTTTCCAAAGGGGATCATGTGCTCGTGACCGAAGATGTATACGGCGGAACGTACCGAATGATTACCGAAGTATTAAGCCGTTTTGGCATCGAGTACACGTTTGTCGATATGACGGATTTGCATGCAGTCGCTTCCCACATCCGGCCAAATACAAAAGTGATTTATGTAGAAACCCCTTCCAACCCGCTATTAAAAATTACGGATATTCGCGGCATTGTGAAGCTGGCAAAAGCGAACGGTTGTTTAACCTTTTTAGACAATACGTTTATGACTCCGGCATTGCAGCGGCCGCTTGAGCTCGGCGTCGATGTTGTGTTGCATAGCGCGACAAAATTTTTATCAGGACATAGCGATGTGGTGGCCGGGTTAGCGGTTGTCAAAGATCGCGGGCTGGCCGAGCGGCTGTATAAGCTGCAAAATGCCTTTGGCGCCATATTGGGAGTGCAAGATGCTTGGCTCGTTCTGCGCGGCTTAAAAACCCTTCACGTCCGTTTACAGCAATCAAGCCAATCGGCGCTGAAAATCGCTTCGTTTTTAGCGAAGCACCCAAAGGTAGAGGAAGTGTACTATCCAGGACTTTCTTATCATCCGGGACATTCGGTACAACGGTACCAAGCAGAGGGATTTGGCGCGGTGCTTTCGTTTCGCTTAGCAGATGAAGCGGCCGTCCGTACGTTTGTCAAGCATGTCCAAATTCCGGTGTTTGCCGTCAGCTTAGGAGCGGTCGAATCGATCTTATCGTATCCGGCTAAAATGTCGCATGCGGCGATGCCAAAAGAGGAAAGAGAACAAAGAGGAATTACAGATGGCTTGCTGCGTTTAAGTGTCGGATTGGAGGCCGCAGAAGACTTGATTGCCGACTTTGAACGAGGATTGTCCTATGTCAGCGCGAAAGAAAGCTTGGCTCCATCATTCTAAAAGCCAACGTCCGCTTTTTCTTAGGATAAGAGCATGCTAGAAGATAGCCTCTTTCAATTGAATATGGACCACCGCCTGTGGAAAATAGACCTTTCTAAACATGTGCTGTTGCATGAAGGAAGGTCTATTTTTTATTATTCGGCAGACGACCCATCGTTGTCCCGACCGGAGACAAGCGCAGATGACGATTGTTATAAAATTTACTTATGGTATTTATTGAAAATTATTATTTCACTTATGAAAGAAACCGGGATATGCTGAAGAGGACCATTGGTCAGCGATCTGGACGATCCATTATAAAAAGAGGTGAAGCATCAATGAAAAACGACATCATGGCTGTTTTCAAGCAACCGTCTTCGGATCGCCGTTTGGCTTGGAGATGGATAGGAGGAGTTGCCTTTTCTTTTTTGTTTGCGGCGCTCGGCTTTGCGTTCGCATCCATTCCCGGCTTGGAGCATTTAGGGCCGCTCGCCTGTGCGATTGTGCTGGCCGTTATGTATCGTCACTTTTTTGGCTATCCGGAAGCGCTTCGGTCTGGAATTCAATTTGCCGCCAAACACTTATTAAGGATGGCGATCATTTTGTTTGGCTTCAAGCTGAATATGGCTGTTGTCATTCATCAAGGTTTAGGGCTTCTTCTTCGCGATGCGGCCGTCATCGTTTTTTCCATTTGGATGATGATGTCACTCGGCAAAATCGTCAAAGCGAACGCTTCTTTATCGCTGTTGCTTGGAATTGGAACAGGGGTGTGCGGGGCCGCTGCGATTGCCGCTGTGGCTCCGATTGTAGAGGCGAAGGAAGAAGATACGGCGATATCGGTAGGAATCATTGCGCTGGTTGGGACGGTTTTTTCATTGGCTTATACATTCATTCAGCCATTTCTGCCCGTTTCTCATAAGCATTACGGAATTTGGTGCGGAATCAGCTTGCACGAAATGGCGCATGTGGCGCTAGCCGGTGCGGCGGCCGGACAGGATGCATTAGCTTTTGCATTGCTGGCGAAGCTGGGGAGGGTTCTATTGCTTCTACCGCTCAGCTTGTTATGTATGTATTGGATGAAGCGAAAAAAGAAGAACGCTGACACGAAGGAAAAGAAAATCGAATTTCCTTGGTTTTTACTCGGTTTTATGCTGTTGAGCTTATTTGGCAGCGTCGTTTCTATCCCGAAGCCGCTTTTGAACAGCCTCTCTTCTTTGACTTCTTTTATGCTGACAGCGGCGATGGTAGGCCTCGGCTTAAATGTCAGCCTTCGCGATCTGCGGACAAAAGCGTTGCGCCCGTTGGTTGCAATATGTATCACATCGATTTTGCTATCCTTCCTCTCTTTTTTTGTCGTTTAGCCCATATATAGTTCAGAGGATGGAGCTTATAGCGGAGCGGATTGGCAAGCAGCCGCTCCATATTTTTTCGTTCGAAGGAATGGGCGGGATGTCCTTCTGATCACCCGCCCAAAAAGCTTTTGGTTGCGCCCTGCTCCCGCAAAATATCGATAAACACTTCCATCGCTTTTGTGTAAAACGGCGTCTTTTGCGTAATAAAGGAGAATTGGCGCACAAAAGGTGCATCATCTATATGGATTTGCCGCAAAGAACCAAGCGCCAATTCCTTTCTCACCGTCCATTGTGAAAGAAAGGTAATTCCCAACCCTGCTTCTACCGCTTCTTTGATTAACTGGGTACTGCCAAACTCCATGAGCTGGCGTGGATAACAGTAGGATTTTGCAAATAGCTGATCGGTTGCTTTGCGCGTGCCTGATCCTTTTTCGCGAATGATCCATGTCTCGCGGCAAAGCTCCTCCATTGTCGCCGTTTGCTTTTGAGCGCACGGATGATGGGCGGAGGCGATGATGAACATTTCGTCCTCGGCAAATGGCTCGATATAGACATCTTTCGGTTCAATCTCCATTTCGATAATGCCGATATCTAATTGATGATTGCTTACTAATTCCGTGATTTCATGAGAATTGCCAATAGTGATGGTCGGTTGAATGTCCGGATATTGTGCACGCAATTGTGCTATCAGATGGGGAAGAATATATTCGCCGTAAGTGTAGCTGGCACCGATCGCGAGCGTGCCGCTCGCCCGGTTCATTAAGTCATCAAGCAAATGGTTCATGCGGGTATAAAGCCCCAATATTTCTTTAGCATGATGATAGACAATCTGTCCCGCTTTATTCAGCTTTACATACCTATTTTTTCGCTCGATCAGCTTTGTTCCTGCGAGGCGCTCTAATGCCTGAATGTGCTGGCTTACTGCTGGCTGTGTCATGTGCAGCTCCTCCGCAGCGCGAGTGAAATTTTGTTTTTCAGCGACTTTGACAAACACCTGCAATAATGGGTCCACTTGAGTTCCTCCTATCCGTATCCCGCTTTATGCTTCATCTTATCATGATTTGGCTTGTTTATCATCCGCTTACTTTCCCTGGAAGGTTCACCACTAGAAATCCTCCTTAATATGCTATACATGGAGAAAATCCGTTTTTGTCCTTCATGCCTATAATTTCCTCCTTAGCTGATGAATCGATGCCATCACCCGCAAAAAGAAGATGAAAAAAGCGGTTGTTTCACGAAAAGGGAGACTGTCGATAAAGCTGGTTGGAATATACATTTACAAAGAAACGAATAGAAAAGCGGATCGGTCAAGGCTGTCGCTATAAGGAGTGTTGCTATGACGAAGGTGTTGTATTTGGGATGGGTAGGCTTTCGAAATTTAGGAGACGAATTGTCATGGCGCTTGTTTCAGCGTTTTAGCAAGAAATACGGCCAATATGAAAAAATCGCTTTTTCTCTGCCGCTCGTGTGCGCCGAACAGATCGCTCCTTATGATGTGGTTGTGCTGGGCGGGGGATCGCTGATAAAGCCTGAATATATGCAAATTTTACAACAAGCGACGCAGATGGAAAAAAAGGTGTTAGTGTGGGGAAGCGGAATCGATGGAATTGACAAGCGAGATGTCGATCTTTTGCTCGCCAACGAGCTGCCCGATCTTACAAAATATTTTTCTTCGCAAGATTCATTTGTGCTTAAGCATGCGATGGCCGCAGCTGCTTTTGCCGGGATTCGCGGACCGCTGAGCCAAAAACTGCTTGAAGCGTTAGCTGCCGATCATGACCATATCTATACCGTCAGCGATCCGGCTCTGCTATTGAAAACGAAACGCCCTCGCCAAAAACGAAACGACGAAAAAATCATTGGCATTAATTGGGGAACCACTTATAATCGACTATTCGGCCAAAATGAAGAAATGGTTGAAAATGCTTTAGCCAAAGTAGCAAAAAAGCTGATGAGGCAAGGATATCATATTTATATTTACGCTGTTTGGGACAATGATCGGGCAGCGTGCAAGCGGCTTTATGATAAAATCAGCTGCCCGTACCGCGTTGTTTGGGATCAAAAGCTCTATTCAGAAAAACAGCTGATTCGGCTTTTATCCCGTTTTTCGGCCACGATTAATTTAAAGTTGCATGCCAATTTGCTTTCATTGGCTGCCAGCGTGCCGCCGGTGCTGCTCGGTTATCGCTTTAAAGTATTTGATTGTGCCGCTTCGCTCGGTTTGGAGCGATATGTCGTATCGACCGATGCGGTAGAATTGGAAGAGGAGCTTTTGCAAAAGCTGGAGCTAGTGAACCGAAACCGTCAGCACATCGTCCATCAGTATAGCGATTACAGAAGCTTTTACCGGCCGCTGCTTATGGAGCCTTTTCAAAAGGAGCTGTTTTTCTGAATCCGAGTGAAAAAACAAAATCACTCGCGGTTCGATGGCTGTGCCGGCTTGTTGAAAAGGGCAGCAAACACAAACAGCCTTTCCTTGCGCCGGAGCGGGGAAAGGCTGTTTAGGCAGATTCCGAATAAAAAATCCTATTAGATGATATCATCAAGACGTTCCTTTTGCAGCTGGCGATTGACAAGTTCATCAAGCTGCTTAATTTTTTTCAATGCGAGCGCATCATCGATTTGCCGGTAATGGTGCTTGCCGCCTGGTTCTTCATCCGCCTCATCCGCCAGCTTGATAATGGTCTGCAGCGGTTTGCGTTTAAATTCGCCTTCAGGCAAATAAGAATCGGTATGCAGTAGAATCGCCAAAGCGATCTCCTTGGCATTTTGCGGATGCTCGCCCAAGCGAATGAGCAGTTTATGGGCACGCTCGGCACCTTTGATCGCATGTATATCGTTTTGTTTATATTGTTCGTAATCCCATGTTCCGTTGGAGTACCACTCATAGTGGCCCATATCGTGCAGCAGCCCGGCCTTCGTCGCCAAGTCAGCGCTGACGCCATGCTGAATAGCGAGGCGATACGCATGATACGCCGTAGCAATCGCATGAGCGATGCCAGACCGCTTCAAATACTTTTGCGCAACCGGATGGACAAACACGTCTGTTAACGTGACGTATCTCATAAGCTTCCCTCCGTCCGAAATATTTCTTCCTATCATAACACATTCCACAAAATAACGGCAATGGGAAGATATCACGGATTGATGCGAAAGCATGTCAAAAAACCTCACACAACCACTCCACCAAAATGCCCTATCCATTTTTTTTAAAAAATATTTGACAAACCCCATGCGCGTTTATATAATAAGATATGTGTTCGATAGAGCACTGCAACAACATACGATTCCGTAGCTCAGCTGGGAGAGCGCTACCTTGACAGGGTAGAGGTCGCTGGTTCGAGCCCAGTCGGAATCATCGTAATAAGAAACCGTAAATTCTTGATCTATCAAGGATTTATGGTTTCTTAATATACTCTAATTCTGCTTATCTAGTCATAAAATGGTCGAAATAATATAAGAAATTAACTGAATACCAGATATAGCAACTATATGGAACGAACAGGCGCATGATGATGCGTCTTTTTGTTTTTCTAAATAGTTGCATTTTATGTTTATTTTTCCTTTCACCTTGATACCAAAAAAACAATAAAAACGCCTTTGAAAGCATAATAGAAGAAGAAAATCCCTTAGGAACAGGGAATGACCAAGATGGAAACATGCTAAGTATTGATGATGTAATACTTGCTGGGATTGCTAATAATGAAAGTTCACATCTTTGATGGACCAGATTATGCATTCAAAGAAATCATTAGCAAACACGAAGGTTATGCAACAATATATGCTACAAGTTGTTGAGGGCGCGGTTATCAGCTGCACTTTGTTGCAAAGGGGGATGCCAGGGAGATTTAATCAATCTGTAACGATTTATTACATTTTAATAAATAAAATTGACGATAATAAAATAAAATGTAATAATAAGTTACAAAGGGAGGATGAACATGACACCTAATCCATTTGTGTATATGGGTAGCCAAATTCGAATGCTTCGCGAAAATGCAAATTTATCCCAAAGTGAATTGGCAGATTTGTTGAAGGAGCATGGTATTCATTTAAAAAGAGAAACGATTAGCAAAATGGAAAACGGGAACCGCTCGATTTCGGTTGCCGAGCTTCGCGCTTTAGCCTCCATTTTTCATGTGAGCGTGGACATCTTTTTCGAAGATGCGGAAGAGGAAAAGTCTCTTGTAACTCTTTTCAGAAAAAAGAAACCGCTTTCAATAGAAGAGGAAGCTTTTTTAGACTCTATTTATGCAATGGTTTCTTCGCTGATAGGGCAGGAGAAATTGTATAAGGAGCGCAAACAATTTGTTCCGATGGAACCGTTTTGGAAGGGGATGGAAAGGAAGTGATCGACGAAAAAGAGATGCTTAGGCTTGAGATAAAGGAAAAAGCGGATGAACTACGATACAGATTTGCGAAAAAAGGAATGACTGACATATTTGATATTGTCGACGACATCGCCATTCTTATTCGCCAGCCTTTTGAAGATCAGGATGGGAACAAATTTTCAGGTTTTTCTTCATACATTGAAGGCCATTTTGTTGTTTATCTCAATACGATGTTTTCACTAGGACATGAACGTTTTACAGCTGCTCACGAGTTATATCATTTGATGTTTGATAAAGAATCGCTCATGAGAGAAGGGCTAATGTTTGACGAGCATAGTGAAACAAAAGCGAATTTGTTTGCCGCAGAATTTCTCATGCCGGAAGAGGGGGTCAAAGAGTTTTTTTACAAGCGATGTACAACCCCCCTCATTGAAGAAAAACATATTGTTCGCATCCAACAACATTTTAAGGTCAGTTACAGTGCGATGCTTCGCAGATTGAAGGAATTGCGGCTTATTAGCGAACCGCAATATGAAAAACTAAAACCAATTTGTGAACTTGAACGCGCAGAAGAATTAAAGCAATTAACGATTCATGAAGGGTATGAGCCGACACTTCTACTACCTTCATACAAAAAAACGATACCAGATCGGTTCCTTGAGATCATTATTGATAACTATGTGCAAGGTAGAATCTCTTACGGCAAATTCGCCACGCTCCTTTCCTTTATTGATAAGACCCCTCAAGACTTGGGATATGCACCACCGGAGGTATAAAGGTGTCTATTTTTAGAAAGTGGGAAGTTTCCATTTCCGATACCGATATTTTGATTCATTTGCACAAAGCAGACTGTTTGCATGTGCTCGATTTGTTATTTGATAAAGTATGATCCCGAAGCGAATTGAACGGGAGTTGCAGAGAAAAGGGAAGGAGACCATTTTTCAAATTAGAAAAGCAATAAGCAGCGGCTCGCATACCATTTTCGAGATTGTCGATAAAGACCAAGACAGGTTGTTAAAACGGCAAGTTGATAACCATTTCCATCGTTTTATCGACTATATTAATGCTGGCGAGGCCGAGTGTTGTGGTTACGCGGCGGCGCTTGGCGTCCCGATCATTATATCTGACAATACATCAGATCATCAAATTATGGAACAAGAGTTTATCGTTTTGACTTTCAGAGATGTATTGGCACTAGCTGTTTTTTTCGGACTTTTGCCAAAAGCCGATGCGGAAAGCTATTATAATAAAATAAATGATCATCTGACGTATCGTTCGAGATATACATTTGACGAAAGCTACGATAAGTCTATTTTCCGCATTCGTGAAAAAGGATGGCATGTGTTTTTAGGATTAAAATGAGAGTCTTTTGACGGCTCTCATTTGTTGTTTTATGCCATAAAAAAACCTATAAGCTTCACTGCACCCTCATGATATAATGAAAATTGGAAATGACAAGGAGGTACTGATGTTAGTCTAAAAATTGGACACGGAGAACAGGGAGATGATAATAAGCTTAATGACAATCGGTTCGAGGTGTCCAATCATGAAAAAGAGAACATTTGATCAAGAATACAAGATTCAAGCCGTTGAGTTATGCTTGGAGGGGGACAAGTCCATCGACCAAGTGGCAAAAGAGTTAGGATTGGCATACAACACTCTTCACCGTTGGGTCAAAGAATACAAAGAAAGCAATCAAGCTTTGTAGGTTCAGGCAGCATCAAGCCACAAAATCAACAAATCATCGAGCTACGCCGTCGCAATCAAGAGCTGGAAGAGGAATTAGTGATTTTAAAAAAAGGCGTTAGGCATCTTCACCAGAAACCAGAAGTCATTTACGCGTTCATTTTTCAACATCGAAATGAATTTCGTGTGGTGAAGATGTGCCAAGTTCTCGGTGTTTCTAAAAGTGGGTATTATGCATGGCTGAAACGCCCAAAAAGCAACCAAAAAGAGAAAAAAGAACAACTGACCCAACAGATTCGGAATGAGTATCTCAAGTCACGCAAGATTTACGGAAGTCCGAAAATGACGCAAGAACTACGCAAACAAGGGATTTGTGTGTCTCAAAAGACAGTCGCTCGTATCATGAGTGAAGAAGGATTGAGATCGATTACGGTGCATAAATACAAGGCAACGACCAATAGTAATCACCCTTACAACGTGTATGCGAATCTGTTAGACCAGAACTTCCAAGCAACGGCTCCCAATGAAGGATGGATGGCCGATATCACGTACATTCCTACCGACGAAGGATGGTTGTATTTAGCGAGTATCATGGATTGATATACACGAAAGATCGTAGGTTGGTATATCGATAATCGAATGACCAAAGAGTTCGTCATCAAAGCGTTACAGCGAGCGTTAAACAGCGAGAAACCAACAGGAAGAGTGATTCACCACTCGGATCGTGGAAGCCAGTATGCGTCGAATGATGATCAACAACTGTTACAAGAGCAGCATTTTCAAGTCAGTATGTCGAGACGTGGAAACGGTTACGACAACGCTTGTATGGAGTCGTTTCATAGCTTAATCAAGAAAGAACGCATTGATCCCAATCGATTCCGTACGCGAAAAGAAGCGAAACAAGCCATTTTTGAGTACATTGAATGCTTCTACAACCGAAAAAGGAGTCATTCCGCTCTTGAATATGTATCGCCATGTGAATTTGAGGCTGCTTACTACGCTAACCAGAGAAAAGTAGCTGCCTAAGTTCAGCTATTTCTCTCTGTTTAACGTGTCCATTTTCTTGACATAATACCAGATTTTAAGGAGGAATTAGATAAAGCAAAAAATGGAGAAAGTCCGAATAATATATCAGCAATTATAAAATATAGTTTAGAAGATGGTGTAACAGCCTTATGGATGGGGGATTTAGAGACAGATTTTATGGAAAAAATCAAAGATGAAGTCGAATGGCCAGAGGTAGATATATTATTTGCTCCCCATCACGGAAGAGAAAGTGGAAAAGTTCCCAAGGAAATACTTGATCAACTGAACCCGAAAATTATCATCATCGGTGAAGCTCCATCAGAACATCTAAATTATTATCAGGGCTATAACACAATAACTCAAAATTCGGCAGGAGATATTATCTTTGAATGTGTAACTAAAAAGGTTCATATTTACGTATCAAGCGATAAATATCAAGTTGATTTTTTGGACAAAGAAAATGTTAGCAACTTTGATAAGTATAACTATATTGGTACGTTAAATTTGTAATCAAAAAACGTCCGTTTTAAGTATACTAATGATTTAGAGGATACTATGTTCATCATAAGAGCATATATCCTCTTTTTTTATAACATGAATGGTTATTTACGCGTATGTGTTTATGACGATCATTTAGGAATGGCTAGGATTAGAAGGTGTTGTCATTCATATCACAATGATGGAAGTCACCAAGCCCGTATTTATTTACTTAGGCATTCCGTTTATTGGTGGATGATCACGCGCTTTGTCTTGGTGAAAGCAAGGGGCAGACAATGGAATCAGCCCGATTACATTGATTTCTTTGTTATTTACAATTATCGTCATGTTCTCATTGAAAGAAGATGTAATCGTCAGCTTGCCATTGGATGTGGTGAGAGTTGCCATTCCATTGTTCATTTACTTTGTGTTGATGTGTATCGGATCGATGTGTATACGCAGGGGTAGGAGAGGTGAGTGTGTATATCCGAAATGAGAGTCAAGGAAAAGGAATTGGTAAACAACTCTTACAGGCGATGATTCAAGAATCAGAGGCAAAAGGATTTTGGACGTTAAATGCCGGATTTTTTCCTGAGAACATCTCAAGTTTGCGCTTACACTAAAGCCTTAGATTCCGTGAAGTGGGGATCAGACAACGTATCGGAAAGTTAAATGATGTCTGGCGTTATGTCGTACTACTTGAACGTCGAAGTCAAATTGTTTGCATCGATTGATTGGCACCTGATTTTAGGTTGGTGTATATCAGTGACAGAATGATTTCGTTAATTAATTCTGTCACTGAGATTTTTAATCATTTTATCGATACATAATTGTGTCAATTAAATAACAGAAATGTATATCTATAAACACGATATTATGTAAGAAATTTGTTTATCCATACATAATGTTGTCATTAATCCATACACAATTATGTCAATGTACAACCGAATACAAGAATCAGCAATCTGTTTTAGCGTATAAACTTTGATAAATCGTATAAAAAAATGATAATTGTATTCAAAAATAATTGAGCTAATAATATATAAATATTAGCGCATGTGCTCTTATTTGTCTAGATAAAAAATAGAAAAGAAGGAATCAAATATTAAATATCTAATATCAGTAGCGTTGCATAAAAAATAAAAATATTTTATACAGAATTTTCTGGATAAAATATTTTATGATAAACGAAAAACAAGGCAGTAACCAACTAAAGGTGATCACTATCCATTTGGTAATAAATG